>JBQCHF010000015.1:0-2871 GCA_051954955.1 Motilibacteraceae bacterium | reverse complement strand
ATGCCCGGCAGGGACCAACCGCGAGCGCGTCCAAGACTCCAGGACCTCGCGGTCCTCGTCGCTGATCACCAGCTTGGAAGACGACATACGGCATCGTCCCAACCCCACCGCTGTAAATCAACTAACGACGCGCGACACTAGTCCCTGCTCGCCGGACCGGCCCCATTCGCCCCGCCCAGGAATCCGCTGCCACGTGAGGCGCGATGGCGCCGTCGGATTCCGGCCACGCGCGAATCCGCTGCCGCATCGTGGTCCCATATCGGTCCCACATCGCCCCTTACAGGGCTTGATCAAGTCCGAATAGTAGGATTCGCTGTCCGAGAAATTGAAGAAGCCGCAGGTCAGAGGGCAGGCGGCTGTTGCGCGCCCGGCAGGATTCGAACCTGCGACCCACGGGTTAGAAGATGAACCAGACCCGTGACGCCTGGTCCGCCGTAGTCCGGCTGGTGCTGTTTCTGCAGGTCACGTCCATGATCGCGTGACGGCTGATCCGGGGCGTGCTGACGCGTGCCGGGCAGTTCGGCCCCGCATCGGCCCCACATCGATCGTTCTGGTTTCGGTCCCGAGTCGTCCGGCACACGCTGACCACGGATCCCTCGGGCCCCCGCCAGGGGCGCGTGATCAGTCGGCGAGCACCTCGCGCGGGATGTTGTGACTGAGGGCGAGCAGCGAAAGGCCGAGGGCTTGATGAGAACGAGCGCAGGCAGGGTGGGGGCGGGGAGCAAGAGAACGTCGTCACGGTGCCTCCGGGCCCGGCGTACGCCCTCCAAAGACCCGAGCATCCTCCGGCTGACATGAGTGTGCGGGAGATCTGTCCGTGGCCATGCCAAAGTCCCCACTGATGGCCATTGAAGCTCCCCGCTGGTGGCCAGTGAAAGTCCCCGCCTCGCCTTGTTCGTGTCTGTCTGGAGGTTGAGGCCCTGGGCGGTGACGGTGGCGGTGTCAGTCAGTCACCGCACCGCCCAGGGGACCTCCCATGTTGTCAGCGAGGAAGCAGTTGGACGTGTTGACCGCCTACCGGCAGGTGGGCACTTACCGGGGTGCCGCGCAGATGTGCGGGGTCACCCACAAGACGGTGAAGAGGATCGTCGAGCGCGGCGAGGCGGTGCCCGAGCGGGTCGCTCGGCGCCGTAACTACGAGAGCGTGCGCACCCTCGTGGTCAAGGAGATGGAGGAGACCAGGGGCAGGATCAGCGCGAAGCGGCTGCTGCCCACCGCTCGGGCGGCCGGCTATGCCGGGTCGGACCGCAACTTCCGGCGTCTGGTGGCGCAGGAGCGGGCGAAGTACCGGCGGGGGCAGGCGATCGCCCGCTCGCGCCGCCCGGCGGTGTGGTCCCCGGGTGAGCACCTGGTCATCGACTGGGGTGTGCTCGGCGGGCTGCACGTGTTCTGCGCGGTGCTGGCCTTCAGCCGGGTGCGGTTCGTGCGGTTCGCCGCCGATGAGCGGGCCGAGACGACGCTGCGGCTGCTGGCCGAGTGCTTCACGCAGCTGGGCGGGGTGCCGAAGGTGGTGCTCGCGGACCGGATGGGCTGCCTGAAGGGCGGGGTCGTCGCGGACGTGGTGGTGCCGACCCCGGACTACGTGCGCTTCGCCAGCCACTACCGGTTCCGCCCGGACTTCTGCCAGGCCAAAGACCCCGAGAGCAAGGGGATCGTGGAGAACCTGGTCGGCTATGCCAAGGCGGACTTGATGGTCCCCCTCGGCGTGCTCACCCCCGGGCAGGCCTCGGACCTGGCGGCGGCGAACGCCGCGGCGGCGTGGTGCGCCGAGGTGAACGACCGCGAGCACTCCGAGATCGCCGCGGTCCCGGCCCGGCGGCTGGCCGACACCGAGGCCGGCCTGCTCGCACCACTGCCCTCCCTGCAGCCCGCGGGGCTGTTCGGCGGCCGCGCGGAGCTGCGCAAGGTCGACAAGCTGTCCTGCGTCCGGTTCGGCTCGGCCCGCTACTCGGTGCCCAACCGGATGCTCGGGCACACCGTGCAGGTCCTGGCCGGCAGCACAGGCGTGACGATCATCGAGCCCGGCACGGGTGAGGTGCTGGCCGAGCACCCGCTGATGGCCCCCGGGGAGGCCAGCGTTCTCGATGAGCACTACGGCCGTCCGCGGCCGAACGCCCCGGCCCGCAAGCTCACCCCCAGAACGGCCGCGGAGCTGGCGTTCTGCGCGCTCGGGCCGGCCGCCGAGACGTGGCTGCGCAACGCCGCCGCCTCGGGGAACACCCGCCTCGGGCCGGAGCTGGCCGAGCTGGCCGCCCTGCAAGCCGCGCACGGCCGCGAGGCGCTCGTGGCCGCCCTGGAGCGGGCGGTCAGGTTCGGGCGGTGGCGGGCCAGCGGGGTGCGGGCGATCCTGGCCGCCGGCGCCGGGGTGCCCCAGCCCACCGCGCCGGGTGAGGCGCTGGTGATGGAACTACCCACCACCGCCTCCCGCCCGCTGACCGCTTACCGGCTCGAGCAGCTCACCGGCGAGTCCGCTGGGGGCGCGTGATGGCCGCGGCCACCCCAGCGCCGCTGCCGGCCGATCTCGAGCACGGGCTGCGCCGGCTCAAGCTCGCCAGCATGCGCCAGGTCGCCCCGGAGATGCTGGCCACCGCCAAGACCCAACGCTGGGCCCCCGAAGAGCTCCTGCGGGCCCTGGTCGAGGTCGAGATCACCGCCCGGGACGCCAGCAACACCCGGCTGCGCAGCAAACAGGCCTGCTTCCCCACGATCAAGACGATCGAGGGCTTCGACCTCGCCGCCAGCAGCATCCCCGCCCCGACCTGGGCCTACCTGACCTCCCTGGAATGGATCGCCGCCAGAGAGAACCTCACCCTGATCGGGCCGGCCGGCACCGGCAAGACCCACACCCTGATCGCCCTCGGCCACGCCGCC
>JBQCHF010000014.1:0-29899 GCA_051954955.1 Motilibacteraceae bacterium | reverse complement strand
AGGGGGTGGGTGTAGAGCGCCGTCCCGAGGGTGGTGGTCACCTTCGGGCCCGCCGTCCCGTCCTGGAACGTGCAGCTGCCGGCCGGAAGGGTGCCGCCGGCGAAGGTGGCCAGACCGCTGGCGTCCGTGGTCGCCGACGTCGTGTAGGAGCCGCAGGTCACGTTGACGGTCGCGCCCGACACCCCCTTGTTCGCGTTGTCAGTCACCGTGATCGCGGCGGTCGGCAGGTCGACGTCCAGCGTGTTGGCACCGGAGCTGAGCGACGTCCCCTTCGTCGCCAGCGTGGTCTTGCCGTCGCTGGTCGTGACTACGACGCTGCAGCCGAGCGGCGGCAGGGACGAGGTGCCATCGAAGGTGGCCTTCCCGTCCTTGTCGCTGGTGAGAGTCGACGAGGTGTAGTCGGCTGAAAGTCCGCTGTTGTCGGCCTTGCTGCACAGGACCTGGACCTTCGCGCCGGACACCGCCGCGGTCGTGGAGGTGGTCGGGTCGGTCGCCAGCACAGTCACGGTGAGGTCGGCGCTGACGTCGATGGTCACGGCCGCGGCGGCACCGGAGGTGATGCTGACGGGCTTGGTGATCCCGCGGGCGGTGACGGTGCAGCTGCCCGGGACCAGCCCCGCCAGGGTGATGGTGCCGTCGGTGCCGGTCGAGCCGCTCACGGTCGTCGTCTTCGAGCCGCAGGAGGCCGTGACGCTGATCCCGGACTTGTCAGAGGTGCCGCTGTCCGGGGTCACGGTGACCACCGCGGAGCCGGTCTTCTGCACCGTCACCGTGACGTTGGTGTTCGCCGTCGCGGTGAACGTCTCGCTGTCGGCGACGTAGGCGGTTAGGTCGCTCGGCGTCGCGGTGACGGTCCAGATGTGGGACGTGCCGGAGGTCAGGTCGGGGAGGTAGTAGCGGGTGTCGCCGCTGGACCCGGTGTTGACCGTGGGGGCGGGGGACAGCAGGTCCGTCGTCCCGTCCGGCTCGGTCAGCTGCAGCGCGACGCTCACCGTCGCCCCGTCCGAGCTGCGCGGCTGGATGGTGATCGCGTGCTCGTCCGCCTGCACCGAGGCGCTCACCTGAGGATCGGCCAGGGTGGCGGTGGTCGCGACGTCGAAGGCGGCCGAGGAACCGGACCCGAAGTGGTTGGTGGTCGGGCGGTAGACCGCGACGTACTTGCCGTACGGGACCGAGGCGAAGGTGGCGGTCCAGCTGCTCGCCGTCTTGGACACCACGGCCATCTGCTGTTCCTGGGCGCGTGCGTCCGTCCAGCCGGGAGCGATCTGCAGCGCGATGGACGCGCCGTCCAGCGGGACGCCGTTCACGACGTTGGTGAGCGTCACCACCACCTTCTGGGTGGCGACGGCCAGGGACACGGCGATCGTCTTGGTGATGCCGCCGGAGATCGAGAACTTCTCCGTGTGGGTGACGTATCCCTGGGCGCTGACCGACAGCGTGTAGGTGCCGTTGCTGCGGACGGAGGAGAACTTGTACTCACCGTCGGTCGGCGGGGTGGTGGAGTCCGGCGTCAGGGGGCTGCTGCAGGTGGCGGATCCGCCCTGGCAGAGGGTGAGGGTGGCGTCGTTCACCGGGTCGCTGTTGGGCAGCCCGGTGACGTCCACGTAGACCGTGTTCGTCTCGGCGGCGAGGTCGTAGCTGTAGGGAGGAGGGGTCTGGCCAGGGGTCAGGTTGACCGGGATGTTCGTGAGACCGCTGAACGTGGACGCCGAGATCGACATCGTGTAGTCCGTGGGAACGACGCCAGTGAACGTGTAGGTGCCGTCGCCGTTGTCCGTGGCGGTCTTCGTGGAGGCGCCGCCGAACAACGTGGCGTCACTCGTGGCCAGCACGACCGACGCGCCGGTCAACGGCTTCCCGTCGCCGGTGACGGTCACCTTGAAGCTGATGGGGGTCGGCGAGGTCGAGGCGCTCAGGGCCGCCGTGCTGGCCTTCGTGTCTGCCGTCGCCGCCGCCACCGTCACGTCACAGCCGGACGTGGTGCTCGTGCACCCCGCGTCGAGGCTGATGGTCTCGTACCCGGTCGGCGTCTGCGCGGTCACCGTGTACGTGCCGGCGGTGAGCCCGTTGTTGGCCAGGGTCCCCTCGAGGTAGGCGATCCCCTTGTCGCCGGTGGTGGCGGTGAACGTGCCCCCCGGGCCCTTCGCCGTGATCGTGACCCCGGGCAGCCCGGACTGCGTCGAGCCGACCGTCTGCTGCAGGTCCACGGTGATCGCCGCCTGGCGGACGAGCGTGACCGGGCTGAGCGCCGCGAGCTGGGCGAGCGTCTGGCCGGAGAAGCTCTGCTTCTCGTACCCGCCCGCCTCCACGGTGAGCCCGTAGGGCGCGGTGTTCCCGTTCTTGTCCACCGGGGAGAGGTCGGCGAACGTGAACGACGTGGTGCGTGCGGTCGCGTCGGTGAAGGCGGACAGCGTGGTGGTCTTGGTGCTGCCGTCGGGCAGGGTGAGCGTGACCCGGGTGGTGGGGTCCTTCGCGCTGGCCAGGGGCTGGTCGTACTGCACTTTCACCGCGAGGTTCTGCAGCGGCGTCAGCGAGATCGTCGGCGGCGTGAACGGATCGGTGCCGTCCTGCAGGGGGACCGTGAGCGTCCGCTCGACCGGGGCGTAGCCGGGGGCGGTGACCGAGAGCAGGTAGGTCCCTGGCAGCAGGCTGTTCGCGGTGCCCGCCCCCGCGTCCCGGAGGGTGACCGGGTAGGTCGTGGTGGGAGCACTGGGGTCGGTGGCGTCGGTCGTGCCGCTGCCGACCGAGGTGGTGATGCTGCCCGCCTCCACCGGCTGGGACTTCACCGTCACCGTCGCACCGAGGTCGGAGGTGCTGCCGGGTGCGGCGAGCGTCACCCGGACCGTCCGCCGCTTCTCCGGGACCACGATCTTCTGCACCGTGCCGTCGGCGCGCGAGGTGAGGTTGGCCGCCTCGGTGCTGGTCGAGGGTCCGACCGCCACCGAGACCGACGGGTTGATGATCGTCGCCCGAGCGACGGCGGGCGGTCTGGGGAGGGGCGAGCCCGGGACGATCGTCCCGGCGAGCGAGGCGATGGTGAAGGAGCAGGAGTTGGCCGTGTCCGCCGTCGCCGCTGCCTGCAGCTGCTCCAGGGTCTCGCCCTGCGGCAGGACGGCGAAGCAGCCGTTGGCGTCCGCCTCCACCGAGACCGTCGCGGTGTACGGCTGGCCGGTGCTGTCCGAGTAGCCGGAGACGGCGGTCACCTGGACGTCGGCGTACCCGACCGTGGTGTCCACGCCGTTGACCAGGCCCTTCAGCCGACCGATGAAGGCCTCCGCCGCGCCCGTGGTGAGGACCAGGTTGAGCGTCCGGGTCTGGTCGAGGCTCACCGGGACGTTGCTCGTCGCGGTCAGGGTGGTCGAGTTGACCGTGTAGGTGGCGGTGATCGTGTAGGTCGCTGCTCGCAGCCCGGTCAGAGTCGCGGTGCCCAGCTGCCTGCCGTCGTTGCCGTCGCTGGTCGTCACCGGGGCGACGGTGATGCCGGGTGTGGCGGTGGTGGCGGTGATCGTCACCCCCTCCACCAGGGAGGCCGGCGCGTTGGGGTCGCTGGACAGCGGCGCGCGGGTGGTCACGGTGAGGACGCCGTAGCGGGAGATCGTCGCGTCGTAGCGGGCCGTCTGCCCCGGGGTGAGGGTGATCCGGGCCGGGGTGGTCGGCACGTAGTCGGTGTTGCTGGGCACGACGACGACGGCGTAGGTGCCGGCGGGGACGTCCGGCACGGTGTAGAGCCCGTCGGCTCCCACGATGGCGCACCAGTAGCCGTCGCTCGCCGAGCTGCTCGGGTTCACACCGGTGGCGGGGCAGCCGTAGTCCGGCGGGGCGCTGGGCAGGTAGGGCGGGGTGGCCGGGGTCGTGGCGGCGGGGTCGCAGACGGCCGTGCTGGGGTCGATCGGGTTGGTGCTGGAGCTGGTGAGCTTGACCGCGATGACGCAGGTTCCGGCCGGCAGGCTGCCGGTCCGGGTGCCGATGGTGCCGATGATCGAGCCGTAGGGGTAGAGCAGCGCCTGCGGCGCGGTGACCGTGGCGCCCTGGCCGACGCGGATCTGCAGGACGCTCGGCTGGTACGCCGGGGCGGAGATCCGCACCGTGTAGAGCCCGGGCTTCAGGCCGGTCGCGTCGGCCGCCGGAAGCAGGTAGCTGGCGGTCGGGGCGACGTCGGCCGAGGCGAGCGAGGTCGGCTTGTCGCCGGTGTCCAGCACCTCGACGTGCACGCAGGTGGCCAGATCCTTGGGGCACGTGACCGGGGACAGCGTGAAGCCGTCGAGGGTCGTCCCGCTGATCCGGCCGGTGGCCGGCGGCCCGGCGTCGGCCGCGGCGGGCATCTTCAGCGTGACCGTCTGCGGGGAGGCGACGTCGGCGGTCACGCTGGCGCTGGTGTCCGAGAAGCCGAAGTAGGTGGCGGTGAGGGTGTAGCTGCCCGGCGGCACGCCGGTGAAGGAGAAGCCGCCGCTGGGCGTGGAGACCGAGGTGGTCTTGAACGTGCCGGCCGGGCCGGTGAGGGTCAGGCCGGCGCCGACGATGCCGGTGCCGTCCTTGTCCGCTACCACGGTGCCCTGGACGACGGCGGTGGAGAACTGCAGCTGGGTCGAGAAGGCAGCCGACGAGGCCTTCCCGTCCAGGGTGATCCGGGTGGTCTGGGCGAGGTACCCGTCGGCGGACACCGTGACGGTCCACTCCCCGAGCGGCAGGTCCGACAGAGTGTAGGAGCCGATCGGCCCGGTGGAGACCGTGGTGACGCTGCGGCTGATGCTGCCGTTGGTCGCCGTGATCGTGGCGCTGCCGAGCCCGGTGACCCCCTTGAGCGTGGTGGGCGCGGTGACGGTGCCGGCGATGCTCTCGACGCCGCGCTTGAGGGTGAGGGCCACGTCCGCCGAGCCACCGGCCGACAACGACACCAGCTGCGAGGCCAGTGCGGAGCCGGCGCGGCTCGCGCTGACCAGGTAGGTGCTGGGGGTGGACAGGCCGTCCACCGAGAAGGTGCCCATGCCGGGCCCGCTGCTGGCCGTGCTGGTCGTCAGGGTGACCGTGCCGTCGGTGATGGTGATGCTGGCGCCGCCGACCTTGGCTCCGGCGTCGTCGGTGACGCTGCCGCTCACCTTGCCCTGGCCGGCGGTGAGCGCGACCTCCAGCGGCTCCTGCGCCACGGGGCTGGAGGAGTCCAGCACGTAGCGCATGGTCTGGTATCCGGGTTTGGCGAAGGTGAGCAGGTAGTAGCCGGGAGCCGGGATACCGGCGAAGGACCAGCCGCCCTGGTCGTTGCTGGCCGTCGACCGGGCCGGCGAGGTGGCCGCTCTGGGGAAGGAGGCCAGCGAGGTGCCCAGGATCTTCCCGGTCCCCGACGGGGCCGCCGGGCCGCCCACGCGCACCGCGCCGTCGGCCGCCTCGTCCACCAGCGAGACCTGGCGCAGGGCCACGCTCACGCCGGCCGGCTCGGTGCCGGTCACGGTGCCGCTGAAGCGCACGGCGCCCGCGGTGCTGCTCACGGGGCTGACGGTCGCCGTGCCGCCGCCCCCGCCGGACCCGCCCTTGGACGCCCCGCCGCCGGACCCGCCCTTGCCGTCGCCGCCCTTCGCCGAGCCACCGCCCGTCGTGGAGCTGGGCGGAGGGGTGCGTGGAGCGGTGGCCGCTTCGCGGTTGGCGGCGACCTTGCTGGCCAGCCGCGGCACGGTGACGATCCCGAGCCCGGCCCACAGCGCGATCACGGTGACCAGCGCCACCACCCGGGCGAGCGAGCTGGGCAGCAGCGGTCGGGTCGACACCACGCCGTCGGCGTAGGCCGGGGCGCTGACGCTGTCGACGTGGACCGTCCAGGGGAGCCGCCGGCGGCTGCCGAGCAGGGTCGGGCGGCGGACGTGGACGGTGATCGGGAGGCGCAGCGACCCGCCCGCGGGCACCACGGTGGGCTCCTCGGGGGTGCTGACCCGCAGCCCCTCGGTGGCGCTGGCCCGCAGCTGCACCGTGGCCGGTGCCGGGGAGGCGTTGTCGAGCACGACCCGCACCCGCTTGCGGCGCCACAGCCGCACCTCCGGCGGGACCAGCGTGACCGCGACCCGCGGACGCTCGTCGACGCCGAGCACCGCGCCGAGGACCTGGCGCCGCCCGGCCGGCCGGCCGGCCGAGTCGAGCACGTCGACCGCCAGCGACCACGGGTACTCCCCGGCCGGCGTGCCGGCGGCCGGGGTGAGCGGCAGGAACGTCTCGACGACGTCGCCGGCGGCGACCTGCAGCGTGGGCGGCGCCGGGCACCAGGCCTGCTCGAGCCCGAGGACCCACAGCCGCGCCTGCAGCGGCACGGTGCCGGTGTTGCGGAGCACCACGCGCACCTGGGCGGTGCGCCCGGCCGCCGCGGCGGCGCCGGTCAGCTCGACGACCAGCGGCTGGGCGGTGGCCTCCCCGCCCGCTCCCTGCCCCGGCGTGCTCACTGCGCCGCCGGCAGAGTGAAGTCGATGGTCGAGGTGGCGCTGGGAGCGGTGGTGACGGTGCGCGTGGCCAGCGGGCTGCCGGCCGGCAGCTGGACCTCGATGACGTAGTTCTGAGGCGCCTGGACCTCGGGCAGCTGGTAGGTGCCGTCGGCCCCGGTCTGGACCTGGGTCACGGAGACTCCTGGGTACTGCGAGGCGACGTAGAGGACCACCAGCGCGTTGACCGCGGGCTTGCCGCCGACGGTGACCTTGCCCTTGAGGATCGCGGCCGGGGCCAGGTCCAGCGGCACGGTGCGGTCGTCGCCGGCCGCCAGGGTGATCTGCTGCGACGTCGGCCGGGTGCCGTGGCGGCTGGCGCTCACGGTGTAGGTGCCCGGCGGCAGGTCGGCCAGCACGAAGCTGCCCTTGGCCGCGGCCGGCACGGAGGCCGTGGTGATCTGCCAGGTCGTGGTGCCGTTGGTGAGGGTGACGTCGGCCTCCGCGGTCGGCTGCGCCGTCGTGCTGCCGACCGGCGGCTGCGTGACGGTGCCGCGCAGGATCGCGGTGGCCGGGGACAGGCTGCCGTCGACCTTGTCGGGGGCGGTGACGCCGCTCCCGGCCGAGATCGCCCCGCGCGCGTCGAGGCCGACCGACAGAGTCTGTGCGCTCAGGTCGCTGCGCCGGAAGGTGACGCTGTAGGTGCCGGGGACGGGGAGCCCGGTGAGGGTCCACCCGCCGGCGTCGCCTTCGCTCTGCGTCACCGTGGTGAACGTGTCGGCGCCGTTGGTGACGGTGACGGTGACGCCCTTGGCCGGCTGGCCGTCCTTCGCCGTGACGACGTGCCCGGACAGGGTGCCGGAGGCCGCGCCGAGGTCGACCTGCAGGCCGGTGACCTGCGCGCCGGCGGCGAGGCTGACCGCGATGGTCTGGGAGGCGAAGCCGGGCGCGGAGACGACGACGGTGAGCTGGGCCGGCGTCGGCAGGCTGCGCAGGACGAACTGGCCCTCCTGACCCTTGGTGGTCAGCGAGAGCGTGGTGACCGCCACGGTGCCCGCGGTGGCGCGCACGGTGGCTCCGCCGAGCGGCTTGCCGGCCCCGGTGACCACTCCGGAGACCAGGCCGTCGCCGAGCACGAGGCGCAGCACCATGCCGGTCCGCTGCTCGCCGCCGCCGAGGTCGAGCGGCTGGCTGGTGGTGGCGTAGCCGGGCTTGCTGACCAACAGGTCGTACTGCGCCGGCGATGCCACGTTCGGGATGGAGAAGGTGCCGTCGGCGCCCACCGGCACGGTGGTGACCACCGCACCGGGGGACTGGCTCTGCTCGCCCAGGGTGAGGGTGACGGTGGCCCCGCTGACGTCGCCGCCGACCACCTTCCCCGCGACCGACGCCGGCAGCCCGCCGAGCAGGACGTCCAGGCCGGTGACGTTCTGCGCCGCCTTGACCTGCACCGTGGTGCCGTCGGCCGCCGAGAGGGCGCCGGGGTACCAGATCTCGGCGAACCCGGCGCCGATGAAGCGCAGCTTGTAGCTGCCGGCGGCCAGACCGGTGAGCGCGAAGGCGCCCTTGGCGTCGGTGGCGGTGGAGGCCTCCGGGGTGGTGGTCGAGTCGGCGGGGAACAGCTGCACCGTCACGCCCGGGACCGGGGCCTTGCTGGTGAGCAGGCGCACGGTGCCGGCGAGCGACGCCGAGCTGCTGGCCGCGCCCTTCTCCCGGGCCGCGGCCACCTGCAGGGCCAGGTCGCGGTCGGCGGCCGAGCGGGTGACCAGGCCGGACAGCGCCAGGGTGATGACGGTGGCGAACACGCTCACCGCCACCAGCAGGCCGAGCAGCGAGAGCAGCCCGCGCCCGAACCGGGCCCGCTGCAGGAACGTGGCCCGGGCCAGCGGCTCCGGCAGCGGCTCGCCCGCGGCCACCTGCTCGGGGGTGCGGGTGTCGGCGTGCAGCGTGAGGGGGCGCACCACCGGGTTGCCGGTCAGCGGGCGGCGGGCCCGGGCCACGACCTCGACCGCCGCGTGCTCGCCCGGGGCGAGGTCCACGGCGGCCGGTCGGAACTCGAAGCGGACCCGCTCCTCCTCGTCGTGCCCGCGCAGCTGGGCCTGCACCACGGTGTTGCCGTGGTTCTCCACCACCAGCCCGAACGCGGCGCTGCGGCCGCCGTGGGCCAGCAGCGGGTCCACCCGCATGCTCACGTTCTCCTGCGGGGGGATCTCGAGCACGACCTCGGCGAGGGCCACCTCGTGGGGCGGGGTGAGCTCCTGCACCTGCACGGCCACCCGGCGCGCCCCGGCCGGCAGGTCGACCGGCGGGTCGAGGGTGACGACGACGTCCTGGGACTCGCCGGGGAAGACGGACACGCGATCGTCGGACAGCGTCACCCAGGAGGGGTCGGCGCCGAGCACGCGCAGCGAGGCGCCGGCGATGATGTCGTGCGGGTTCTGCACGGTGACGGTGATGACGGCGGGCACGCCGCGGCGCAGCGGCACCACCGGCGGGGTGACGGTGACTCTCATCGCTGGGCCCTCGATCGTTGGACCGTCATCGCTTCTCCAGCGCGAGCGAGGTCGTCTGCTGCTCCCCGGCGCTCACCGCCACCTGCGCGGTCTGCTGGGTGAGTCCGGTGCCGCTGGCCGTCACCGCATAGGTGCCCGGGGCCAGGCCGGCCACGACGAAGCGGCCGCTGCCGTCGGTCTGGGTGGTGACCGGGGCGAGGCCGGAGGTAACGGTGATGGTGATGCCGCCGGCCGACACCCCCTTCGGCACGCTGACCGTGCCGGCCAGCGAGCCCAGGGCAGCGCCGAGGGTGACCGAGACGGTCGGGGGCTTGCTGGTGCCGTCCAGCGTGACCGGGACGGTCTGGGGCGCCAGGCCCTTCTTGGTCACGGTGAGGGTGTAGGTGCCCGGCACCGGCAGGCCGGAGACGGCGAAGAAGCCGACGTCGCCGGTGGTCACCGTGGTGGTGGTCACCGGCGCGGGCGCGCCGCCGACGGTGACGGTGGCCCCGCCGACGCCGCTGCCGTCCGGACCGAGCACGGTGCCGGTGACCGTGCCGGTGCCCGCGACCAGGGCGACGGAGAGGGAGGTGCGGTTCTCGCCCGGGCCGAGGTCGACGACGGTGGTGGCGCTCCCGTAGCCCTCCTTGCTGAAGGTGAGCACGTAGGTGGCCGGGGTCTGCAGGTTGCCCAGGGTGAACCGGCCCACCGCGCCCTCGGTCGGCGTGGCGCCCGCGAGCGTCGAGGTGCCCATGGTGGTGGTGACCGACACCCCGCCGAGCGGGTCGGTGCCGTCGGTGACCTGGCCGGCGATGCTGCCTGCGCCGGCGCTGAGCAGCACGGTGGGTGCGAACCGCTTCTGCCCGCCGTTCACGCTGACGGTGAAGGTGGAGACCTGGTAGCCGGGGGCGCTCACGGCAACCTGGTACTTGCCGGGCGCCGGCAGCGAGGGCAGGGCGTAGGCGCCGTCCGCGCCGGTGCTGGTGCGCGCGACCCGGCCGGCCTTTCCGTCGGCCGCCAGGCTGGTGACCGCCACCGTGGCCGTCGGCGGGGCGAGGGTGTTGCCGAAGTCGACCGACCCGGACAGGGAGGCCGGCTGGCCGGTGACGGTGACGGCCGGCACGGCCGTGCTGCCTCCGGCGGTGGCGCTCACCGGGGTGGCGGCGTCGGCGCTCGGGGCGGCGGGGTACCAGACGGTCCGGAAGCCGGCGGCGGAGAACTGCAGGAGGTAGTTGCCGGGGAAGAGGCCGGCCACCGCGTAGGTCCCGTCGGCCTGGGTGGCCGCCGACGCGACGCGCATGATCCCGCTGGGGCCGCGCCGGTAGGCCTGCACCACGATCCGTCCGACCGGGGAGCCGTCGCTCGCGGCGATCACGCGGCCCGAGAGCAGCCCGCCCACTCCCGCCGGGAGCAGCCCGTTCTTCGGTGCGGCGCCGGCCGGGGCCGCACCGGCCGCCGTGCCGGCCCCGGCGCTGGTGCCGCCCGCGCCGCCGGCTGCCTGCGGGGAGGTGGGCGTGGAGGCGAAGAACGAGGCCGCCGGTGTCTTCGTCATCGGGTCGCCGCCGAGCACCTTGGTGATGCCGAGCAGGAAGGCGGCGGCCCACAGCGCGATGATCGAGAGCAGCACCAGGGCGGTGAGCAGGCCGCGGCTGAGCAGGGCCCGCTGGCGGAAGACCAGCGGCACGCTGTCCTCGACCAGGTGCTCGCCCTGCACGGTGACCGGGGGGATCGGGGACGTGGCCGGCTCCGGGGCGGTCCGCTGGTTCGGCAGCGGGGCCGTGCCGGGGACCGGCGCGTCCGCGGGTTGGAGGGGCTCGGTCGGCAGCAGGTCGGTGCCGGTGGCGACCAGGCGCAGCGACCGGTCCAGCTCGCCGCCGGCCAGCCGCCGCGGCGCCTTCACCCGGAGCAGGCTGGTGGCCACCGACCCCGCCGGGACCACCAGCGTGGCCGGCTCGGGCAGGCAGATCAGCGCCGACTCGGCGTCGGAGACCCGCAGGGAGACCGCGAGCGGCAGGTTGCCGCGGTTGGCGACCTCCACGAGGAAGCGCCCCCGCCGACGGCCGCGGATGACCGAGGGGTGCGCCACGACGCCCAGCTCCGGGCGGGGCGCGACGACCAGGTCGAGGTTGACGTGCCGCGGGGTCGGCAGGGCGCTGGAGACGACCTCGAGGACCACCGGGTGCCGGCCGGCGGGGAAGTCGTGCGGCACGCCGACGCGGACCGACAGCGAGCCGCGCGCCTCGGGGAAGAGGGACAGCACCGCGGGTTCGGTCCGCACGGCCTGGGTCGGCAGTCCGACGGCCCGGGCCCGCACCCCGTCGATGACGGTGCCGGTGTTGACGATGTCGAGGGTGACGCTGCCCTCGTCGCCGGGGGCGAGCCGCAGCTCCTCGACGTCGGCGGAGACGCGCACTCAGCCCTCCGTCGCCGGGGCGGCCTCGGGCTGCACCCAGCCGACGCGGTCGCCGCCGCGCACCTGGCGGGGGCGGGGCGCCTCCTCCACGGCGCCGCGGACGGTGCCGCGCCGGGTCGGGACCGGGGGAGCGGTGCGGCGCGCGACGACGCCCTCCACGCCGGTGACCTCCGGGGCCACCGGGACGGCACGCCCGACCGGGACCGGGGTGGTCACGACCAGCACGAGGCTGGCGCGCAGCTTGCCGTCGATGCCGCCCCACACGTCCTTGAGCCGGTTGACCGCGCCGTCGCCGAGCAGCACCTCCACCGGCCCGCCGACGCCGGGGGCGAGCACGTCGCTCGGCAGCGCGGTGGCGCCGAGCACGACCTTGAGCACGTCGCCGAGCAGCAGGTGCTCGTCGCGCACGCCGCCGGCCCAGGCGCTGACCAGGTAGGAGAAGGAGACGCTCGGGGCCGGCAGGGTCTCGACCAGCACGCCGTCGCGGTCCGCGTGGGGGGCGAAGCGGGTGTGCGGGCGGGTGCCGGGCAGCACCTCGTGCAGGAACAGGTTGACGGTGGGGCGGCTCACGGCCGAGCCCCACGTGCCGTTGGGGGTCTCGAAGGAGATGTCGCCGGCCTCGGCGGGCAGCGGAAGCTCGGCCCGCAGCCACCGCTCCAGCGACTGCTCCAGGGCAGGGAGAAGCATGAACCCCTCCTGCCGTCGACTCAGGTGCCGCCCCGCCCCCAGGGTCCGGGCACAGTCTGGATGCTCCCGATGACGGATCGTAGACACTTCGGGTCGCTCGTACGCGTAATGTCCCCGATTCGTGGGAAAGACCTTCGGTTTGGCGCTGGGGCCGGACGCGTGACGGCCGACGCCGACACCCGGCGGGCGCTGGCCGCCGTGCAGCCGCGTGGCCGTCGACGGGGGCTGCGGGCGCTGGCGGCCGCCGTCGCCGTGCTGGCGGTGCTCGCCGTCGTGGCCACCGGCGGCATCGGCTGGTACTACTCCTCGGTCCTGCTCACGCCCGACCACGCCCCGATCTACGACCAGCGGGTGCTCTCCGCGGACGCCTCCTCGGTCACGCTGGCCGCCACGCACGTCACCGAGCTGCCCGGCACCTACGCGGTCGACTGGCCCGCCGGACACGCGGTGCTCGGGCCGGTCTCTCGGGACGGGGACGGGCGGGTCACCCGCCCGCTGGAGTCCGGTCGCCCGCCGGCGGCCGGCACCGCCGTCGCCTTGACTCCCGACCTGGACGGGCCGGACCCGCAGCGGGGCGTCGGGCTCCCCTTCAGCACCGTGCAGGTGCCGACGCCGCTCGGCCCGATGCCGGCGTGGTTCGTGCCCGCGGGGGAGGGTGCTTCCACCGGCTCCACCAGCTCCGTCTGGGCCGTCCTCGTGCACGGCCGCGGCGCCACCCGGAAGGAGGGGCTGCGCGCCCTCGCGCCGCTGCACGCGCTCGGGCTGCCGGTCCTGGACGTCACCTACCGCAACGACGAGGGCGCGCCCGCCTCGCCCGACGGCTTCTACCACCTGGGCCAGACCGAGTGGCAGGACGTCGACGCCGCCATGGCGTGGGCGCGGGAGCACGGTGCCCGGCGCTTCGTGCTCTACGGCTGGTCGATGGGCGGGGCGGTGGTGGAGCAGCTGCTGCAGCGCTCGCCGCACCGGGGCGAGGTGTCCGCCGTGGTGCTCGACGCCCCCGTGGTCGACTGGCGCTCGGTCCTGGACCTGCAGGCGGCCAACCGGGGACTGCCCTCCGTCCTCACCGCGGTCGCCGAGCAGGTCGTGTCCTGGCGCGCCGGCATCGACTGGGACGCGCTCGACGCGCGCCGGCACCCGGTCACCCTGCCCACGCTGCTGTTCCACGGCGACGACGACCGCACGGTGCCGGTGGGACCCTCGCGCCAGCTGGCGCGGCAGAACCCGCGCACCGTCACCTACGTGGAGGTGCACGGCGCGGACCACACCACGGCGTGGAACCAGGACCCGCAGGCCTACGACCAGCGGCTCACCGCGTTCCTGCGCGCCCGGCTCGCCGCCGCTGACCTCCCATAGGCTCGTCGTCGACGTCGTGCGGCACCGGCCGCGCGGGGGACCGGAGGTAGGGGCAGATGGCGGTCGTGGTCGGCTACACGCGCACGTCCGAGGGCGTGGCCGCGCTGCGCTTCGCGGTGGACGAGGCCCGCGCGCACGGCGAGGAGCTCACCGTGGTGCACGTCGACGAGACCGAGGGCAACGACCTGCCGGTCTCGCTCGAGCAGGACCTCGACGGCGTCGAGCAGCTGCTGGCCGACGCCGGCGTCAAGGGCGAGGTGCTGCGCGAGGCGCAGGGCACCCAGGTGGTCGGCCGCATCCTCGACGTGGTCGACGAGGTGGGCGCTCGCCTGCTCGTCATCGGCCTGCGCCGCCGCTCGCCCCTGGGCAAGGCCCTGCTCGGCAGCAACAGCCAGCAGCTGCTCCTGCAGGCCCCCTGCCCCGTGGTGAGTGTGCGCGCCACCGACTGACCGGCTGACCGGCTGACCGCCACGCCCGGCCGGTCCGCTGCCAACGATCACGTTGACGTGACCATCGGTCGCTTCCTTCCGTGAATCGACGGCGTAGAGCGACCACTTGCGGCGCGGAGGCCGCGGTGACGGGTCAGGGCTTGCGCCAGACCGACACGTGGCTCTCGCTGTCCGAGGTGAACGGGCTGCGGCGCCAGTCCGCGAACCGGTCCTCGAGGACGAGCCCGGCCAGCTGCGCCATGAGGTCGCACTCCGCCGGCCAGGCGTACCGGAACCGGCCGGCGCCGTAGGAGATCGTGCCGTCCTCGCGCCGCCGGTAGTGGTGGGAGACGCACTCCTGGGCGACCAGGTCGTAGGTGTCGAAGCCCAGGTACCCGTCCGAGACGTCGAACGGTGCGGCGAGCTGGCCCGGTGGCAGCCGGCGCAGCGGCGGCACCCAGAGCTCGATGACGAACCGCCCGCCCGGGACCAGGTGCCGGGCCGCGTTGCGGAAGCACTCGACCTGCTCCTGCTGCGTGCGCAGGTTCGAGAGGCTGTTGAATACCAGGTAGACCAAGGAGAACTCGCCCGGTGCGACGGCGGTGGCCATGTCGCCGACGACGACCGGCAGCTCCGCCTCGCTCGCCTCCGTGCGCAGCCGGGCGACCATGGCCGGGGAGAGCTCGATGCCGCTGACCGGGACCCCGCGGTGCAGCAGCGGCACGGCGACCCGCCCGGTGCCGACGGCGAGCTCCAGCGCGGCTCCGCCGGCGGCCAGCCCGGCCAGGAGGTCAACGGTGGGGCGGAGAACCTCGGGCGCGAACATCTCGGCCGAGTCCTCGTCGTAGGTCGCCGCGGTCTGCTCGTCCCACACCTCGCTGCTGGTCATCCGCGTCACCGTAGTGCGCGGGGCCGAGGACCTGAACCCGATCGTCTTTCGCTCCTATACCCCGTAGGAGTGCGTCGGTCGCGGTGCCCGGAAGCAGCCGCCTAGGGTGGTCCGCATGCAGCCGAAGACCGTCTCCGCCGCCGACGACGTGCTCGAGGCCCTGGAGGTGGCGGCCGGCCTGGTCGCCGACTGCGGGCGCTACGCCGTCGAACGGCAGGGCGGGGTGGTCGAGGAGGTCAAGGACGACGCCGTGAGCCTGGCCGGCGCGGTCGTCACCGAGGTGGACCGCGAGGTCGAGAGCCGCCTGGACGACGCGCTCGCGAAGGCCTTCCCGGACGACGGGATGGTCGGCGAGGAGTACGTGGACCGCACCGGCAGCAGTGGGCGGACCTGGTACGCCGACCCCGTCGACGGCACCCTCAACTACGCGCGCCGGCTCGGCCCGTGGTCGGTGGTCCTGTCCGCCTGGCGCGAGGACGCGTGCGAGCTGGTCGCGGTGTGGACCCAGGGCTCGGTCTATACCGCCGCGCAGGGTCGCGGCGCCCAGCGCGACGGCCGGCCGCTCCGGCTCACCAGCGCTCCCGCCGAGCGCAGCGGCATCGTCCGCGTGCCCCCGCGCCTGGCCGCCGCGGCCGCCGCGCGGCACTGGAGCGTTCGGGGCATCGAGAGCTCGGCCACCGAGCTGTGCCAGGTGGCCGACGGCCGGGTCCTCGGCACGGTCCGGCTCGGGGGGCTGCGCCGCGACCTGCACGGCCCGGCGATGCTGGTGCAGGAGGCCGGTGGCGTGGTGACCGACCTGCACGGGGACGGTTGGGACGGGGCGAGCGAGGGTCTCGTGGTGGCCGCTCCCTCCACCCATGCGGCACTGCTCGACCTCCTCGGCGCGGGCCACCGCTGAGGCCCTCCCAGCGGCGCGGCACGGCGGCCGAGTAGGTCGTCCGGCCCGGCCGGGGGAGGATGGGGGCATCCCCACCCGCGAGGAGCCCCCACTCGATGACGGCTGACCCCACCGCCGACCGCCCTGCCGACCCCGCAGACCAGCGCCCTGAGGGCGCCGACCAGGACGGCACCACCTTCGCCGACCTGCCGCTGCGTCCCGAGCTGCTCGACGCCCTGAGCGGCCTCGGCTACGAGGAGCCGACGCCGATCCAGCGCGAGGCCGTGCCCCCGCTGGTGACCGGCGAGGACCTGCTCGGCCAGGCGGCCACCGGCACCGGCAAGACGGCGGCGTTCGCGCTGCCGGTGCTGCAGCGGCTCGACGACGTCGACCCCGCCCGCCGCGCCAAGGCCCCGGTGGCGCTCGTGCTCGCGCCCACCCGTGAGTTGGCCGTCCAGGTCTCCCAGGCCTTCCACCGATACGGCCGGGGCCTCGGCGCCCGCGTGCTGCCGGTCTACGGGGGCGCGCCCATCTACCGCCAGATCCAGTCGCTGGAGCGCGGCGTCGACGTCGTCGTGGCCACGCCCGGCCGCGCGCTGGACCTGGTCCGTCGCGGCACCCTGGCCCTGGACTCGCTGCGCACCGTCGTGCTCGACGAGGCCGACGAGATGCTCGACATGGGCTTCGCCGAGGACCTCGACGCCATCCTCTCGGCCACCCCGGCCGACCGGCAGACGGTGCTGTTCAGCGCCACCATGCCCTCGCGGATCGAGAAGCTCGCCCGCCGCCACCTGCGCAACCCGCGGCGGATCGAGATCGGCCGGGAGGCACCCGCGCCCGGGGAGCAGCCGAAGATCCGCCAGGTGGCCTACGTCGTCCCGCGGGTGCACAAGGCCACCGCGCTGGGCCGGGTGCTCGACGTCGAGCAGCCCACAGCCGCCATCGTCTTCTGCCGCACCCGCGAGGACGTCGACTCGCTCACCGAGACCCTCAACGGGCGCGGCTATCGGGCCGAGGCGCTGCACGGCGGCATCAGCCAGGACATGCGCGAGAAGACGATGGGCCGGCTGCGCAGCGGGCTCACCGAGCTGCTGGTGGCCACCGACGTCGCCGCCCGCGGCCTCGACGTCGAGCAGCTGACCCACGTCGTCAACTACGACGTGCCGTCGGCGCCGGAGGCCTACGTGCACCGGATCGGCCGGGTGGGCCGGGCCGGCCGCGAGGGCGTGGCCATCACGCTGGCCGACCCGCGCGAGCACCGGATGCTCAAGACCATCGAGAAGGTCACGGGGTCGCGGATCCAGGTCGAGAGCGTGCCCACGGTGGCCGACCTGCGCGCCCGTCGGCTCGAGCTCACGCGAGCGGCCCTGCACGAGGTGCTACTGCGCGGCGACCTCGACGACGTCCGGGTGGTGCTCGAGTCGCTCACCGACGAGTTCGACGTCGTCGAGGTGGCGCTGGCGGCGGTGAAGCTGGCGCACGAGGCCGGCGGCCCCGTGGACGAGGAGGAGATCCCGACGGCGGCGCCGGCCCGCGACCGGGACAGAGACCGCGACCGGGACAGAGACGGCGGCGGGAAGGGCAAGAAGGGCAAGCACCGCGGGGACGACGACCGCGCGGACAAGGGGCCCAAGGGCAAGGGGAAGCGCTCGCGCGAGGGCGGGGACACCACCCGCCTCTACGTCGCCATGGGGCGCAAGTTCGGGATCCGCCCGCAGGACCTGGTGGGTGCCATCACCGGCGAGACCGACCTGCGTGGGCGCGACATCGGCGCCATCGAGATCACCGACCGGTTCTCCCTGGTGGAGGTGCCCGAGGCGGCGGCGGACGAGGTCATCACCGCCCTGCGCGGCAGCACGCTCAAGGGCAAGAAGCCGGTGGTCCGCCGGGAGCGCTACGACAAGAAGTAGGAGAAGGCGTGGGCAGCAGCACGGCCGCCGGCGCCGGCGGACCGGCTGCGGCTGAGGTGATCAGGAGACGTAGAGGTCCAGGTAGGGCCAGGAGCCGTACGGGGTCCACAGGTACGTCTTGCCGTTCTCGCCGTGGGCGGCATGCACCCGGCTGCCGGCCAGGCGCTGCTCGCGGCGGAAGCGGGTCGGGATGGCCCAGGCGTTGGCCATGGCCTCCTTGTTCAGCTCCTGCCACATGGCGGCCTGCTTGTCCCGGTCGAGCTCGGCCTTGGCCTGCTCGGCCTTGGCGTTGAACGCCTTGTCGTCGGCCTGGGACAGGTTGAACCCGCCGGAGGGGGTGAACAGCTCGGGCACCACCGTCGAGGCGTTCGGCCAGTCCGCGCCCCAGCCGGCCAGGGCGAGCGCGTCCTCCTTCGCGGGGTCGAGCACGATCGTGTAGTACTGCCCCTGCTCGATCGGGTTGGGGGTCAGCGTGATGCCCGCCTTCTTCAGCGACTCCACCATCGACGCCGCGGCCTTGTCGTTGGTCGGGGTCTGGTTGTAGTCGTACTTCAGCGCCGGCATCGGCTCGCCGGACTCGGCGATCAGCTTCTTGGCCAGCTCCGGGTCGCCGCTGTCGGGCACCTTCGCCCCGAGCAGCGTCTCCCACAGCCCGGAGGGCGCGTAGTCCTTGGCCAGGTTGGGCTTGACGACGCCGTCGCCGAGGTCCCCGGCGAAGCTGCCGCCCGCGATCGTGCGCAGCTGGGCCCGGTCCAGGGCGGCCATGATGGCTTGCCGGTGCTTGAGGTTCGGCAGCTTCCTGGTGTTGATGGCCAGGTAGCTGACGAACACGTCCAGGTCGTTGATCCGCCGGTCGGCAAAGCGCGGGTCGTTGAAGACCGTGGCCAGGGAGGCCGGCTCGACCGGCTCCTGGTTCACCGCCGTCTGGTCCTCGCCGGCGTCGGCCTGCATCCGCTGGTCCAGCAGGGCAGGGTCGCCGCCGAACTTGATGACGACCTTGTCCGGGTAGGCCGGCCGGTAGTCGTCGCCCTCCTTCTTCCACTGGTCGTTACGCACCAGGACCAGCTGCTGGCCCTTGGTGTACTCCTGGATCTTGTACGGCCCGTCCGAGAACGGGCGGTCGTCGTACTTCTCGCCGCCGTCCTTCGCCTTGGGGACGGCGCTGAAGGCGGTGAGGGTGACGGTGTAGTTGAAGTCGCCGACCGGACGGGACAGGTGGAACGTGATGGTCTTGCCGTCCGCGGAGCAGGTGACGGCCTCGTCGAAGGCCGCAGTGTCGTTCTTCCCGGTGGTGTAGGGGCCCTTGTAGACCGGGGCGCCCTTGCTGTCCTTCGCGACGTCCAGCATGGAGATCGCATAGGTGGGGCCGTCGGTGATGACGTCCTGGGCGAACGTGCGCGAGACGCCGTACTTGACGTCCGCGCACGTCACGGCCGTCCCGTCCTCCCAGGTCGCGCCGTCGCGGATGGTGAACGTCCAGGTCCTGCCGCCGTCGCTCGCCGTGCCGGTGTCCGTGGCCAGGTCCGGCACCAGCTCGTTGCCGGCGCCCCGGGCACCGCCTTGTAGGCGGTGAGCGTCCGGGTCGTGTAGGCGTTGAGGAACGCGAGGTCCTCGCCGGTGTAGACCCGCTGCGGGTCGAGGTGCTGCAGCTGCTGCGACTGCGACAGCACGGTGAGCGTCCCGCCGGACTTGGCTCCGGACTTGCCTCCGCTGCCGCCAGGGCCGGAGGCCGATCCGCCGCCGCAGGCGGTCAGTGCCAGCGACCCGCTGAGTGCCGCCACTGCGGTGGCCAGCACGAGCCTTCTGCGCTCCATGCGCGAACTCCCTGTCTCCTATGCCCTGTCGTAGACACTCGGGTGCGGTCTGTCACGTTCCAGAGCCTCGGCCCTCGCCACCGCCGGTCGGGCTGTGGCGCGGCTCGCGGGCACACTGCACGTGACGCCCGCGCGGCTGGACAAGGCCGCAAGGAGCGCCGATGCCGATCCGTGACAGAGCCGGGGCCAACCGTTGCGGGACCGAGACGGGAATCCCGTGGACGCCCGCCTTCACCGTGACCACACTCGGGGACCTACCGCCGGGCTGGAGCAGTCGGCCCGGATGAGGACAGGGAGGGCACGTGCTGGGGCGGAGTGCGGGGTCGCCGCGCGAGGAGGGGGCAGCGCGAGCCCTCCCGGCGGGCCTGCTGCCCTGGCCCGGGGTGCTGGACCGGGCGCGGCCGCCGCACGTCGTCACCGTCGTGGCGCACCCGGGGGACGAGGTGCTCCTGCACGGCTCCGCCCTGGCTGCCGCTGCCCTGCGTGGCTGCCCGGTCACGGTCGTCACCCTCACCGACGGCGAGGGGGCCGCGCTCCCGCGCGGCGCGCTCACCGCCAGCCTGGACCAGCTGCGGGCCGCCGGGGCCCGCCGGATCGCGCAGCTGCACCAGGCCTGCGAGGTGCTGGGCGGCGTGCGCTGGCGGGGAGCGAACCAGGGCTGGCTGCAGAGCGGCATCGACTCCGGGCACGTCTCGCGCTGGCTGACCCGGCAGGACGCCTTCGCCCTGGCCGAGGTGGTGGCGGTGGAGCTGGCGCTGCTGCGTGCCGACGTCGTCCTCACCGGTCCCGAGGACGGCGCCACCGGGCACCCTGACCACGTGCTGGTGGCCGCCGCCGTGCGCCTGGCCGTCGAGCTGCTGCGGGAGCGCGGGCACGACGCGGTCCGGCTGTTCGGGCTGCTGGTACCGGCCGACGACGTCCGCGCCGCCCGGACCGGGCACGGCGGACGGCGGCGGGCCGCAGTCCCCGACGCCGTCGTGGGCCACGACGTCGAGCTGGCCACGCACGTGCTGGCGGCCGGCCCCTGGGTGGCCCGGCGGGCCGAGGCGCTCGCCGCCTACGCCAGCGGTCGGCGGGGCCGGGCTGCCCGTGACGACGGCTGGGGCGAGGGCCCGGCCGCCGAGCTGCTCGTGCTCGCCCAGGAGGCCGGGGCGCGCCGCGGTCACGCAGCGCTCTACCGCGAGCACGTGGCGCAGCTGCTGCGGTCGGTCCGTCCGCAGGAGTACCTGTTGCGCTGAGACGCGCCGCGTCCTCCCGCGTCACATCCGCGACGTGCGCGTCCGGTCGCGCCTCGCCTCTGCCACAGTGACGCGCATGAGCGAGGGCGTGGTGGTCGTCGGCGGCGGGGTCGTCGGACTGGCGGTGGCGGTGGCGCTGCGGGAGGCGGACGCGGCGCTGCCGGTCACGGTGCTCGAGCGCGAGCCGGCGCTGGGGCGGCACGCCTCCGGCCGCAACTCCGGCGTGCTGCACGCCGGTTTCTACTACTCCCCGGACTCGCTCAAGGCCCGGTTCACCCGCGAGGGCAACGCCGCGCTGCGGGCTCTGCTGGAGGCGGCCGGCAAGCCGGTGCTCCCGGTCGGCAAGGTCGTGGTGACCAAGACCGCCGCGGAGCTGCCGGCGCTGCGCGAGCTGCACCGGCGTGGCGTGGCCAACGGGGTGGAGCTGGACCTGCTGCCGGCCGAGCGGCTGGCCGAGTTCGAGCCGCTGGCCCGCACCAGCGGGGAGTTCCTCTGGTCACCGAACACGGCAGTGGCCCGGCCGGTGGACGCGGTGGAGGCGCTGGCCGACCGCGCCCGCGAGCTCGGCGCGCAGGTGCGGCTGGGTTGCCCCGCCAGCCTCCGTCCGGACGGCACGGTGGTGCTGGAGGGGTCCGGCGAGATGCTGCGCCCGCGCCACGTCGTCAACGCTGCGGGCACCCAGGCCGACCGGCTGGCCGACGCCATGGGGCACAACGACGACTACCTCGCGATGCCGTTCATGGGCGTCTACCTGGCCGTGCCTGCCCAGCGGCTGCCGGTGCGCCGGCTGGTCTACCCGGTGCCCGACCCGGTCGACCCGTTCCTCGGGGTGCACCTGACGATCACCGCCGACGGCCACGTGAAGCTCGGTCCCACCGCGATCCCGGTGGTCGGGCGGGAGCAGTACACGTGGCGGTCGGGCTGGTCCTACCGGGACGCCCTGGACTCGGCCAAGGCCTCGTGGCGGCTGCTGCGGGGCGGCGTGCACGACCTCGCGGGCCTGGCCTGGCGGGAGGCCGGGAAGGTGGTGCCCTCCCGGCTGGTCGCCGACGCCGCGGAGCTGGTGCCCTCCACCGCCGGGGTGGCCGGGTGGAGGCGGCGCCCGCCGGGGGTGCGGGCCCAGCTGGTGCACCTGCCCACCGGCCGCCTGGAGATGGACTTCGTGGTGCGCGGCGACGCCACCTCCACGCACGTGCTCAACGCCGTCTCGCCGGGTTGGACCGCCTCGATCCCCTTCGGACGGCACGTGGCCGCCCAGGTGCTCGAGGCGATCCCCGCCTGACGCCGCCTACGACGGCCGCTGCTCGGCCACCATCGTGAGCAGCTGGTAGGTGGCGACCACGTCCCCGGCGTCGTCGGTCACCTCGGCGTGCCAGCGCACCTCGCCGTAGCCCGCGCCCGCGCGCAGGTCCTTCTGCTGGCAGGTGAGCGTGACCGATATGGCGGTGCCGGGCTTGACCGGCTTGGTGAAGCGCAGCCGCTCCAGCCCGGTGTTGGCCAGCACCGGACCGGGTGCCGGGTCCACGAACAGGCCCGCGGCCAGGCTCAGCACCAGGTAGCCGTGCGCCACGATCCCGCCGAAGAGCGGGTTGGCGGCGGCGGCCTTCTCGTCGGTGTGGGCGTAGAACGTGTCCCCGGTCAGCGCGGCGAAGCGGGCGACGTCGTCGGCGGTGACCACGTGCCGCTCGGTCCGCACCGCGTCGCCGACCCGCAGCTCGTGGAAGGTCTTGCGGAACGGGTGCTCCTCCGGCGAGGTGGTCAGGTGCCGCGCCGCGCCGGGCACCCAGCGGCCGGTGACCGCGGTCAGCATGTCCGGCGAGCCCTGCGCCGCGGTGCGCTGCAGGTGGTGGGTGACACCGCGGATCCCGCCGAGCTCCTCGCCGCCGCCGGCACGCCCCGGGCCGCCGTGCACCAGGTGGGGGAGCGGGCTGCCGTGGCCGGTGCTCTCCTTGGCGTCGTCGCGGTCCAGCACGAGGATCCGGCCGTGGAAGGCGGCACCGCCGGTGACGACGTCGCGGACGAACTGGGGGTCGTGGCTCATCACGCTGGCCACCAGGCTGCCGCGGCCGCGGGCGAGCAGGCCGACGACGTCCTCCGACGCGTCGTAGGGGACGAGGGTGCTGACCGGCCCGAACGCCTCGACCTCGTGCACCGGGGCGAAGGCCGGGTCGTCCACCTGGAGCAGCAGCGGCTGCAGGAACGCGCCCTGCTCGAGTCCGTCGACGACGGCGTCGGGGTCGCCGGACACCACGCGACCGCCGGCGGCGATCAAACCGACCGCGGCCCGCACGTCGTCGCGCTGCTTCACGCTCACCAGCGCGCCCATCCGGGTGGCGGGGTCGCGCGGGTCGCCGACGACCACCTTGGCCAGGGCCTCGCGCAGCGCCTCCTGCGCGGCGGCGAGGTGCTGGCGGGGAACGAAGGCGCGCCGGATGGCGGTGCACTTCTGCCCGGCCTTGGCGGTCATCTCGCGGACGACCTCCTTGACGAACAGGTCGAACTCGGGGGTGCCCGGGCCGGCGTCGGGCCCGAGCACCGCGGCGTTGAGCGAGTCGGCCTCGGCGTTGAAGCGGACGCCGCGCTCGACGACGGCCGGGTGCGCGCGCAGCGTCTGCGCGGTGGCCGCGGAGCCGGTGAAGCCGAGCAGGTCCTGCTCGCCGAGGTGGTCGAGCAGGTCGCCGACCGAGCCGCACAGCAGCTGCAGCGAGCCCTCGGGCAGCAGCCCGGTCTCCAGCGCGCGGCGCACCACCAGCTCGGTGAGGTAGGCGGTCTGGCCGGCGGGCTTCACGACGCTCGGCACGCCCGCGACGAACGCCGGGGCGAGCTTCTCGAGCATCCCCCAGACCGGGAAGTTGTAGGCGTTGACCTGCACCGCGGCGCCGCGCAGCGGCGTGAGGACGTGCTGGGCGACGAACGTGCCGGTCTTGCCCAGGCGCTCGACGTCGCCGTCCACGAGGAGCGTGTCGTTGGGCAGCTCCCGGCGGGCCTTGCTGGCGTAGGCGAGCAGCGTGCCGATGCCGCCGTCGACGTCGACCGCCGAGTCCCGGGCGGTGGCGCCGGTGGCGTAGGACAGCTCGTAGAACTCGTCCTTGGCGGCCATGAGCGCCTGCCCGAGCGCCTTGAGGATCCCGGCCCGCTCGTGGAACGTGAGCGCCCGCAGCGCCGGCCCGCCCACCTCGCGCGCATACGTCAGCGCGTCCGCCGCCGGCACGGGCTGCCGGGACCAGCGCGCCACCTCCGCCCCGGTGGCGGCGTCCAGCAGCGGCTCGCCCTCGTCCTGCGGCGTCCGCCAGGCCCCCGCGACGTAGCTCTCCAGCGGCATCTCGAACTCTCCCCAGCATCGTCGGTGGGTCGGGTGGCAACGATCACGTTAACGTGACCATTGGTCGCTTACCGCCGTGAATTCACGGCGCACAGCGGCTAAAAGGGGTGGTCAGGTTGGGCTCACGGCGTCGCCGGCGCGTCCTGGTCCAGCAGCGAGCCGGGCACCGTGCGGCTGCGGCCCCGGAACTCGGCCACCACCTCGCCCGTGCCGGGCTCGGACTCGTCGTTCGTCCGCCGCACCGTGACGTCGTAGACCCCGGACCGGCCCGCGCGCACCCGCTCGACCGCCTCGGCCACCAGCACGTCGCCGGCCCGGGCCGGCGCCACGAAGACGATGTCGCAACCGGCGGCCACCGTGCGCTGCGCGTAGCTGTTGCAGGCGACGGCGAACGCGGTGTCGGCCAGCAAGAAGATCCAGCCGCCGTGCGCGGTGCCGTGCCCGTTGAGCATGTCCGGCATCAGCGTCATGGCCATCCGCGCGGTGCCCGGGCCGACGTCGAGCAGCCGGATCCCGGCCGACCGGGTGGCCTCGTCCGCGGCCAGCATGACCTCTGCGCTGGCCCGCGCCACCTCGTGCGCGTCGAGCCGGTCGCTCGGCACCACCCAGTCGCTCACAACGTCCTCCCTCGCCCGGAACTTCGTCGGGGCCGCATGCCGTCCAGCACCACCGTGACCAGCGCGCCCGCCACCGCCGGTCCGCTCGCGCCGCCGCCGGGGCGGTACCACTCCACCAGCGAGTTGACCGCGCCGAACAGCAGGCGGGTGACCAGCCGTGGGTCGAGGTCGTCGCGCAGGTCGCCCTCGTCCACCGCGGCGTGCACCAGGTCGGCCACGCGGGCGTCCAGCTCGCGGCGACGGCGCAGC
Organism: Motilibacteraceae bacterium; assembly: GCA_051954955.1. GTDB lineage: Bacteria > Actinomycetota > Actinomycetes > Motilibacterales > Motilibacteraceae > JBQCHF01. The sequence goes on along the minus strand of JBQCHF010000014.1, from coordinate 5,209 downwards.
GCCTCCTGCTCGGTCGGCGTGTTGCCGCGCACCCGCAGCAGCAGGGTCACGAACGGCAGCTGCTCCACCAGCACCTCGACGCTGCGGCGCAGCACGTGCTCCAGACGGGTCACCGCCGGCGCGTCCAGCGCCTCGCTCTCGTCCACCACCGACTCCAGCGCGTCGACGCCGCGGGAGACCGCGAGGCGCAGGAACTCCTCCTTGCCGGCCACGTGGTGGTAGAGCGCGGCCTTGGTCAGCCCGGTGGCGCGCGCGAGGTCCTCCATGCTGGTGGCGTCGTAGCCGCGCACGTTGAACTCGGCCACGACGACGTCGAGCAGCTCGTCCAGCGTGTAGCGCGCCGGGCGGCCGCGGCGGGCCGCCACCGGCGCTGCGGGGGTGCTCACCCGGCCGACCATAGCCCGGGAGGCGGGCTGCCTTGACACCCCGCGGGGGCCTGGCGACCATTGAGCCGACCGAACGGTCGGTATTGGCCGCGGGTGGGCGGGTACCAGGCAGGCAGGCCGGACTCAGATCGACCGCAGCGAGGTGGACGTGAGCGAGCAGGCGAGGGCGCTGCCGGACTGGACCGAGCAGGACGAGGCGCGCTTCGACGCGCTGGTGTCCGGCGACGGCCGGGTCGAGCCGCGCGACGCAATGCCCGAGGGCTACCGCAAGACGCTCATCCGGCAGATCGCCCAGCACGCGCACTCCGAGATCATCGGCATGCAGCCCGAGGGCAACTGGATCACCCGCGCCCCGTCGCTGCGCCGTAAGGCGATCCTCTACGCCAAGGTGCAGGACGAGGCCGGCCACGGGCTCTACCTCTACAGCGCCGCCGAGACGCTGGGCGTGGACCGCGCGGAGCTGCTGGACCTGCTGCACACCGGCAAGCAGAAGTACTCCACGATCTTCAACTACCCCACCCTCACCTGGGCCGACGTCGCCGCCATCGGCTGGCTGGTCGACGGCGCGGCGATCATGAACCAGGTCCCGCTCACCCGCTGCTCCTACGCGCCCTACGCGCGGGCGATGACCCGGGTGTGCAAGGAGGAGAGCTTCCACCAGCGCCAGGGCTTCGAGGCCATGCTCACCCTGGCCCGCGGCAGCGACGCGCAGAAGGCCATGGCGCAGGACGCGCTGAACCGCTGGTGGTGGCCGTCGCTGATGATGTTCGGGCCGCCGGACGCCGAGTCCAAGCACTCCGCGCAATCGATGGCCTGGGGCATCAAGCGGTTCTCCAACGACGAGCTGCGCCAGCGCTTCGTCGACATCACCGTGCCGCAGGCGGAGTTCCTCGGTCTCACCGTGCCCGACCCCGATCTCTCCCTCGACGCCGAGAGCGGCCACTACCGCTACGGCGAGATCGACTGGGACGAGTTCGCCCGGGTGGTGCGCGGCGACGGCCCGTGCAACCGGCAGCGCATCGCCAACCGGCGCAAGGCCCACCAGGACGGCGCGTGGGTGCGCGAGGCGGCGGCGGCGCACGCCGCCAAGCACAGCGCTGCCTCCGGCGAGGTGAGCGCGGCGTGAGCGCCACCGAGCCGCTCTGGGAGGTCTTCGTGCGCAGCAAGCGCGGCCTCTCGCACACCCACGTCGGCAGCCTGCACGCCGCCGACGCCCACCTGGCGCTGCGCAACGCCCGCGACCTCTACACCCGCCGCCAGGAGGGCGTGAGCATCTGGGTGGTGCGCGCCAGCGACGTCGTGGCGAGCTCGCCGGACGAGAAGGACTCCTTCTTCGACCCGGCCGGCGACAAGCCCTACCGGCACCCCACCTTCTACGAGGTCCCAGCCGAGGTGAAGAACCTGTGACCAGCACCGCGTCCGCCACCGACGTCGCCGCCTACGTGCTGCGGCTCGGCGACGACGCGCTGGTGCTCGCGCAGCGGCTGGGGGAGTGGGCGGCCAAGTCGCCCACCATCGAGGAGGACGTGGCGCTGCTCAACGTCGGCCTCGACCTGCTCGGCCAGGCGCGGTCGCTGCTCACCCGGGCCGGAGAGCTGGAGGGGCGCGGGCGCAGCGAGGACGACCTGGCCTACTTCCGCGACGAGCGCGAGTTCACCAACGCGCAGCTCTTCGAGCTGGAGAACGGCGACTTCGGCTGCACCATGGCGCGCCAGCTGCTCGCCTCGGCCTGGCACGTCGGTCTCTACGACGCCCTGTCGGACTCCTCCGACGAAGGCCTCGCCGCAGTGGCCGCCAAGGCGGTCAAGGAGGCCCGCTACCACCTCGACCACGCCGCCAGCTGGGTGGTCCGCCTCGGCGACGGCACCGAGGAGAGCCACCGGCGGATGCAGGCCGGCCTCGAGGACGTGTGGCCCTTCGCGGCCGAGCTGTTCGAGGTGGACCCGCTGGTGGAGCGGCTGGTGGCCGCGGGCGTCGCCGCCGACCCTCGGGCGCTCGAGCCGGCCTGGCGGTCCGCGGTGACCTCGGTGCTGGCACAGGCCACCCTGTCGGTGCCGGAGACCACCTGGGCGCCCACCGGAGGCAGGGCCGGTGTCCACACCGAGGCCTTCGGCTACCTGCTGGCCGAGCTGCAGCACCTCGCCCGGTCCCACCCCGGCGCCAGCTGGTAGGGCGCCGTGCCCAGCACCGCCCCCGACGTCGCCGAGGTCCGCTCCGCGCTCGACGCGGTCACCGACCCGGAGATCCCGGTGGTCACCATCGCCGACCTCGGCATCCTGCGTGACGTCGCGGTGGCCGCGGACGGCGCGGTGGAGGTGACCATCACCCCGACCTACAGCGGCTGCCCGGCCATGCAGGAGATCACCGCCGACGTGCAGCAGGTGCTCGCCGAGCGGGGCTGGGCCGGGCGCGTGCAGATGGTGCTGAGCCCGGCCTGGACCACCGACTGGATCACCGAGCGGGGTCGGGAGGCGCTGCGCCGCCACGGGATCGCGCCGCCCGGGCCGCGGGCCGACGGTCCGGTGCTGGTGCAGCTCGGCCGACCCTCGTGGAAGCCGGCCTGCCCGCTGTGCGGCTCCGCCGACACCGAGGAGACCTCGCGGTTCTCCTCCACCTCGTGCAAGTCGCTGTGGCGGTGCCGGGCCTGCCGCGAGCCGTTCGACCACTTCAAGTCCCACTAGTCCCTCGCCTCAGGAGCAGCCCGTCATGACGAGCGCAGAGCCCGCCGTCCTCTCCGACGACACGTCGGAGGAGGAGGTCGTCGGCTTCCACCGGCTGCGCGTCGTCGACGTCGAACCGCTCACCGCCGACAGCGTGGCGATCACCCTCGCGGTGCCCGAGGAGCTGGCCGAGCTGTTCCGCGCCCGCCCGGGTCAGCACCTCACCCTGCGCCGCTCCTTCGACGGCGTCGAGGTCCGCCGCACCTACTCCCTGTGCGGCCGGCCGGACAGCCCGCTGCTGCGGGTGGGGGTGAAGCGCATCGAGGACGGGCTGTTCTCCGGCTGGGCCACTCAGGACCTGATGCCGGGCGACGAGCTCGAGGTGGCGGTGCCGGCCGGCCGGTTCGGGCTCGACATCGACCCGGCGGCCTCCCGCCACGTGGTGGCGATCGCCGCGGGCAGCGGCATCACCCCCGTGCTCTCCATCCTGCAGGCGGTGCTGCACGGCGAGCCCGGGAGCCGGGTCACCCTGGTCTACGGCAACCGGACCACGCGCGACGTCATGTTCCTCGAGGACCTCTACGACCTCAAGGACCGCTTCCCGGACCGGTTCGTGCTGCTCAACGTGCTCAGCCGGGAGGAGCAGGAGTCCGAGCTTCTGTCGGGCCGGATCGATCGCGAGCGGCTGCTGCGCCTCACCCGGACGCTGGTGCCCGCCGACGACGTCGACGCCTGGTTCCTGTGCGGCCCGTTCGAGATGGTCACCACCGCCCGCGACACCCTCGTCGGGGAGTTGGGCGTGCCCGCGTCCCGGGTGCACGTGGAGCTGTTCCACGCCGAGCCAGTGGCCCGCCGTCCCCGCCCGGCCACCGCAACGGCCGGTGCCTCCCGGGTCAAGGTGGTGCTCAGTGGCCGCACCACCGAGGTCGACGTCGACGGCGACACCGACACCGTTCTCGACGCCGTGCTCCGGGTCCGCGCCGACGCCCCCTACGCCTGCAAGGGCGGGGTGTGCGGCACCTGCCGGGCGAAGCTGGTGAGCGGTGAGGTCGAGATGGACGTCAACTACGCGCTGGAGCCCGACGAGCTCGAGGCCGGCGTGGTGCTCACCTGCCAGTCCCGCCCGACCACGCCGGAGGTCTCGCTGGAGTTCCTCAGCTAGCCCTCGCCCGCCTCGATGAGGTCCAGGTCGCGCACGGCGAAGCGCAGGTGCTCCCACTCCTCCTCGAGGATCACGTGCAGACAGGAGAGGACCGTCTCGGCATGGTCGGCAGCCCATGGGTTGCGACGGGTCTCGGCCAGCTGCTCCGGTGTGACGGCGGTGAGGTAGTCGCGAACCATGAACATCCGGTCCGCCCGGGCTTCGAGCACCTCCGGATAGGTGGGCTCCGTGGTGACGAACAGGGAGAGGTCGATCGCGTCGTCACCGGCACCCGCGAAGGCCAGACCGAGCGGGTGGAACGGCTGCTCGAGCTCGAGGATGGCGCGGCCCAGCCACACGTCGGTGGCCATCACCAGGTGGCGCAGGGTCTGTGCGAAGGACCACTCGTCGGCCACCGACACGTCCACTGTGCCGCCCGGCATCCCTGCGACGCGCTCGAGGACGCCCGTCCACGCTCCGTGAACCGCAGTCCAGGCGGCTTGCAGGCCATCCGGCGTCGACGCCCGCTGCAGCTCACGGCCGGGGAACCTGCGGTTCAGCTCTGCCTCGACGAACGGCAGCACGTCGACCCCGTTGACCAGCAGCGAGTTCTCCCCGTCGAACAGCCACGGTGAATCGAGCTCGACGCTCTGCAGGTCACCGCCCCGGATGACCGCACCGGACAGGTCGGACCGCACGAAGCGGACGCCGCGCAGGTCGGCCTCCACGAACTCCGTGCCCCGCAGGTCGGCTGAGCCCTCGAAACGCACCATGGCTCCTCCTGCCCTGTGGCGCTCTGCAGCGAGAGCGCGTGAAGGATCAGAATGGCGGCTCTGGGTCGGACGTGCCCCAGCCTTGGCCGATCTCGGGCAGGAGGCGGTGGGGCCCTGGCCCCGGTTCTTGGACACGGGGTGTGATTAGGCGGCGGTCTGCAGTCTAGCTGTGTAGCGGGCTTCGTAGGTCACGGGCGTCAGGTAGCGGCACCAGGAGTGGCGCCGCTTGGTGTTGTAGCGGGTGAGCCA
>JBQCHF010000013.1:0-32945 GCA_051954955.1 Motilibacteraceae bacterium | reverse complement strand
CCCGGCCGCGGCGGCCCTGCCGCGCGCCACGCCTCATCTCGGCCGGAGGACGCCGCGGGCCGTTGCTGGTGCCTTGCTCGTGCCTTGCTCGCGCCTTGCTGGTCGGGCTACCGAGCCGGGGCGGTGACCCCGCCGTCGGTGAGGTCCGGCAGCGGAGCGACCCGCGGGTCGCCCTCGTCGGCGTGGTAGTCGTCCGGGATGGTGGCGTCCCGGCCCTCCGGCGCCTTGAGCGCCCGCAGGATGACGGTGAGCACGGCGGCGACGACGACGTTGATGACGAACGCCGTCAGCGCGAGGTAGCCGGTGCGGCCGTCGAGCAGCGGGATGCTGGCCACCGAGCCACCGAAGTGCTTGCCCGTGTTGGGGTTGAGGACCTGGTAGGCCCGGACGGTGCCGTAGACCATGGCGACCGCCCAGCCGGCCAGCAGCGCCCAGCGGTGGAACCACCGGGTGTAGAGGCCGAACACGATGGCCGGGAAGGTCTGCAGGATCCAGATGCCGCCGAGCAGCTGGAAGTTCAGCGCGAGGGTCTTGTCCAGGAACAGGACGAACACCAGCGCGCCGACCTTCACCACCAGCGACACCAGCTTGGAGACGTTGGCCTCCTGCTGAGGTGTCGCGTCCGGCTTGATGAAGTCCCGGTAGATGTTGCGGGTGAACAGGTTGGCCGCCGCGATCGACATGATGGCGGCGGGGACCAGGGCGCCGATCGCGATGGCCGCGAAGGCGATGCCGGAGAACCAGGACGGGAACATGTCCTGGAACAGCTGCGGCACGACCAGCTGAGCGTTCGGCTTGCCGTCCAGGCCGATCGGCTTGGTCTTGGCGGCGATGGCCATGAAGCCCAGCAGGGCGAGCAGGCCCAGCAGGAACGAGTACGCCGGCAGGATCGAGGCGTTGCGGCGGATGACCCGGCGGCTCTTGGTGGACAGCACCGCGGTGACCGAGTGCGGGTACATGAACAGCGCCATCGCCGAGCCCAGCGCCAGGGTGGCGTAGGGCCAGAACCCGGTGGCCCCGGGGATGAACGCGCCCGTGGGCTTGCCCTTGGCGTTCGGCGTGGTCATCTTCTCCTTGGCGGCGTCGAAGATGACGTGGGCGCCGCCGAGCTTGATCGGGATGTAGATGACCGCGACGACGATGACCAGGTAGATCAGGCCGTCCTTGATGAAGGCGATGAGCGCCGGGGCGCGCAGGCCGCTGGAGTAGGTGTAGGCCGCCAGGACCGCGAACGCGATGAGCAGCGGCAGGTCGCGGGCCAGCGCGTTGCCGCTGCCGCCGATGCCCATGACCTCCAGGACGGCCTGGATGCCGACCAGCTGCAGGGCGATGTAGGGCATCGTGGCGAGGATGCCGGTGAGGGCGACCGCGAGGGACAGCCCGCGCGAGTCGTAGCGGCCCTTCACGAAGTCGGCCGGCGTGACGTAGCCGTGCCGGTGGCTGACCGACCACAGGCGCGGCATGAACACGAAGATCAGCGGATAGACGATGATCGTGTAGGGCACCGCGAAGAAGCCGCTCACCGCGCCGGCGCCGAACATGGCCGCGGGGACGGCCACGAAGGTGTAGGCGGTGTAGAGGTCCCCGCCGAGCAGGAACCAGGTGACGAAGGTGCCGAACCCGCGGCCGCCGAGCCCCCACTCGTCCAGGCTGTGCATGCTGGCCGCCCGGCGCCACCGCGCCGCGGCGAAGCCGACCACCGTCACCACGAGGAAGAGCAGGATGACGATGGCGAGCTCGACGCCGTTGACCTGCTTCATCGGTTACCTCCCTTGCGCAGGTCGGCGCCGGCCCCGTCGCTGTCGCCCCGGTGGAACGAGAGCGGACGCTTGCGCTCGGGGATCAGCCGCATGGCCAGGTAGGTCAGCCCGGCGGCGATGAACACCCAGAGCAGCTGGTACCAGTAGAAGAACGGGAACCCGAACAGCTTGGGGGTCTCCTTGGCGTACGAGGAGACCCACAGCAGCGCCACGAAGGGCGCCAGCAGGCAGATGGTGATGGCCACGAGCCGGCCCGGACCGATGTCCGCCGCAACGTTGCGACGGTCGGCCGGACCCTCGGGGTTCGGCACGACGACCTCCATGCGATGCGTGGGGGGAGTTCCGCTGGGAGTAAAGCGATGGTGCGGCGCGCAATATATTGGTCGCCGACCGGACGGTCTACCACCTGGTGAGCAGCGCCACACCCGAAGGAAGGTTTGACGCGCCGTCCCCGGCTCCGCGTCCCATGATGTGGACTCTCGCTCGCCTGCTGCCGCCTGTCGGCGGGCCGGTCGGGATAGCGTCCCGCCGATGAGCGAGGAGCAGGCGGCCTGGCGCGAGGACCGGCGCGCCGCCGCGCAGCAGCACGCCGAGGCGCTGCGCCGCCGTCAGGAGACGGAGTCCCGGCAGGCTCGGGCGCTGCTCGCCGACTTCGTGGAGCGAGCTCGGGCGATCGGCCTCGCCCCCCGCCCGCTGCTGGCCCGCGGCTACCGCGGCACGCCCTACCGCACCGGGCTGGAGGGCTGGTACCTGCGTCGCAACCGGACCGTCGGGGTGGACCTGCGCGGGGAGTTCTACCTGCTCACCGTGCCCGACAGCCTGCGCGCCCGCCTGCGCGGGGTGACGCTCGCCCCCTCGGACCCGCCGCTCGTGGTCGGCCGCGGGGGCCGGGACGGCGACTCGGTCGACCTGGCCGAGCTGGTCCGGCTGCGGCTCGAAGCGGGCACCTCCTGGGACTGAGCCGGTCCGCGGTGCGGCGGTGCAGCCGTGCGGCGGTGGGCGGCAGGTCGCGCAGGGCGGGCAGGATGGAGGGGAGATGACCTCCACCGCCGCCACGGCCACCCTGGCCGACCTCGTGCCCGAGAACCCCGACGACCTCTACGACGTCTTCGCCGCCTGGGCCCGCGAGCGGGGCCTGGAGCTCTACCCGGCGCAGGGCGAGGCTCTGCTGGAGCTGGTCATGGGCAGCAACGTCGTGCTGGCCACGCCCACCGGCTCGGGCAAGAGTCTGGTCGCCACCGGTGCGCACTTCGCCGCCCTGGCCGAGGGCCGGCGCAGCTTCTACACCGCGCCGATCAAGGCGCTGGTCTCGGAGAAGTTCTTCGCGCTGTGCGCGGTGTTCGGCGCCGAGCGGGTCGGCATGCTCACCGGTGACGCGGCGGTCAACCCCACCGCGCCGATCATCTGCTGCACCGCGGAGGTGCTGGCCAACCTCGCGCTGCGCGAGGGCACCGGCGCCGACGTCGGCCTGGTCGTCATGGACGAGTTCCACTTCTACGCCGAACGCGACCGCGGCTGGGCCTGGCAGGTGCCGATCCTCGAGCTGCCGCAGGCGCAGTTCCTGCTCATGTCGGCGACGCTGGGCGACGTCGCGTTCTTCGAGCAGGACCTGTCCCGCCGGACCGGCCGTGCCACCGCCGTCGTCCGGTCCGCCCAGCGCCCGGTGCCGCTGTCCTATGAGTACGCCGAGACGCCGCTGCACGAGACCATCGACGAGCTGCTCAAGACCCACCAGGCGCCGATCTACGTCGTGCACTTCACCCAGGCCGCGGCACTGGAGCGGGCGCAGGCGCTGATGAGCACCAACGTGTGCACCCGCGAGGAGAAAGACGCCATCGCGGCCCTCATCGGCAACTTCCGCTTCACCAAGGGCTTCGGCGTCACGCTGTCCCGGCTGGTGCGCCACGGCATCGGCGTGCACCACGCCGGCATGCTGCCTCGCTACCGACGGCTGGTGGAGAACCTCGCCCAGGCGGGGCTGCTCAAGGTGATCTGCGGGACCGACACCCTCGGCGTCGGCATCAACGTGCCGATCCGCACCGTGCTGCTCACCGCGCTGTCCAAGTACGACGGCCGGCGCACCCGGTTGCTGCGGGCCCGCGAGTTCCACCAGATCGCCGGCCGGGCCGGGCGGGCGGGGTTCGACACCTCCGGGCTGGTCGTGGTGCAGGCGCCCGAGCACGAGGTCGAGAACGCCCGCAACGCGGCCAAGGCGGGCGACGACCCGAAGAAGAAGCGCAAGCTGGTCAAGAAGAAGGCACCCGAGGGCTTCGTCACCTGGAGCCGCAGCACCTTCGAGCGGCTGGTCGCCGCCGACCCCGAGCCGCTCACCTCCAGCTTCCAGGTCAGCCACGCGATGCTGCTCAACGTGCTGGCCCGCACCGGCGACCCGTTCGAGGGCATGCGGCACCTGCTGCGCGACAACCACGAGCCGTCGTCGGCGCAGGTCCGGCACGTCCGCCGGGCCGTGGCCGTCGCCCGGGCGCTGGTGGCGGCCGGCGTCGTCGAGCGGCTGGACCCGCCCGCGCCGGACGGCCGCACCTACCGCCTCACCGTCGACTTCCAGACCGACTTCGCGCTCAATCAGCCGCTGTCGCCGTTCGCGCTGGCCGCGCTGGAGCTGCTGGACCGCGAGTCGCCCACCTATGCGCTCGACGTCCTCTCGGTCATCGAGTCCACCCTCGACGACCCCCGCCAGGTCCTCATGGCGCAGCGGGACCGGGTGCGTGGCGACGCGGTGGCCCAGATGAAGGCCGAGGGGATCGAGTACGAGGAGCGGATGGAGCTCCTCGAGGACATCACCTACCCGCGGCCGCTGGCCGAGCTGCTCGAGGCCGCCTACGAGACCTACCGGCGTGGGCACCCGTGGGTGGCCGACCACGAGCTCTCGCCCAAGTCGGTGGCCCGGGACATGTACGAGCGCGCGATGACCTTCGCGGAGTACGTCGGCTCCTACGGCCTGTCGCGCAGCGAGGGCCTGGTGCTGCGCTACCTGGCCGACGCGTACAAGGCGATGCGGCAGACCGTGCCGGACGAGGCCAAGACCGACGAGGTCACCGACATCGTCGAGTGGCTCGGCGAGACGGTGCGGCAGACCGACTCAAGCCTGCTGGACGAGTGGGAGCGGCTGCGCGACCCGGACAGCGGCGCGATCGCGGAGCCGGCCGTGGACGAGAAGCCCCCGGCGGTGACCCGGAACGCGCGGGCGTTCAAGGTGCTCGTGCGCAACGCGATGTTCCGCCGGGTGGAGCTCGCGGCCCGCCGGCGCTGGGACGAGCTGGGCGATCTCGACGCGGAGAGCGGCTGGGATGCCGACGCCTGGGCCGATGCGCTGGAGCCCTACTTCGCCGAGCATGGCGCACTGCCCACCGGCCCCGACGCCCGCGGCCCGCACCTGCTCGTCGTGACCGAGGAAGCGGGCCGCTGGCGGGTGCGCCAGATCCTCGACGACCCGGCCGGCGACCACGACTGGGCCATCACCGCGCAGGTCGACCTCGCCGAGTCCGACGAGGCGGGCACTGCGGTGGTGCGGGTCACTGACGTCGGCCGGTTCGACGGCTGAGCACCCGCTGTCACGTGCGTTCACCCGTTCACCCGCTCAACAACGGCCGTGCATGGCCGAAGCGATCACGGGGGGAACGGGGAGGGTGAAGCGTGCAACGGGCACCACTCGCGCTGGGAGCGCTCGGACTGCTGGACCTGGCGCTTCTGGTGGGGGCAAGGCGACTCGAGCTGTCCCTGTCGCACGAATCTCCGTCAACGAAGCTGCTCGTCGGAGCGCTTGTAATCATTGCCGTCGCCGGATCGGCGGCCCGTGCCTTTCCGACTCCGGTCCGGTCCGTCAACTACGTCGATGCAACTGGTCTCGCCCTGGTGGTGAGCGCCGTCGTGCTCCCTCCCGACCATCTTGCCGCTCTCTGCCTAGGAATTGCTCTTGTCGGTCATCGGTCGCTGTCCAAGGTTCGGCGCCTTGGTAACACCCTCGTCGAGCTGGCGGCAGTGCTCATCGCCTCCGTGGCCTTCCGGGTGGTTGACACTGCGATCGGTTCTCAGATCGGAACGAGCGCGGGCTGTCTGGTAGCGGGCCTCACGATGTGCCTGGTGACCGCCATCTTGGCCAGCCTGCTGTCGCGCTTCGTCGACGGCGTCCCCTTCCGCCAGCAGCCCATCTGGTATCCCCAGCATTACGCTCGCGCGCAGGCCTTCGACCTGCTCGGCTCGCTGGCGGCCTTTCTCCTGCTCGTCTCGCCGTGGTCGCTGCTCTTCCTGGGAGCACCTCAACTGCTGCTGGCCGGTCTACTCCTGAAGGACGCCGGGTCCAGCGCGGCGGCGGAGCAGGACGCCAAGACCGGTCTGCTCAACCACCCCGCGCTGGTCGCTGGCGCCCGGGCCGAGCTCGGTCGCGCAGCCCGGCACGGCGACCCGGTCTCGCTGCTCGTGCTGGACCTGGACCACCTGCGGGAGATCAACAACCGGCACGGGCACCCGGTGGGTGACTTGGCGATCGCCGCAGTCGCCGACGTCCTGCGCCGGTCCGTGCGTGCGCACGATCTGGCCGCGCGCGTCGGCGGCGAGGAGTTCCTCGTGCTGCTGCCGGCGACCGACCTCGAGGGGGCGCTGGACGCCGCCGAGCGGATCCGCCGCAGCCTGGCCGACAGTCCGATACCCGCCCGCGCGGAGGAGGTGCGGGTCACCGCCTCGGTGGGCGTGGCCCAGGTGGAGCCCGGCGAGCCGTGGGAGTCGCTCTACGACCGGGCCGACCAGGCGCTGCTGTCGGCCAAGCGGGCCGGACGGGACCGGGTAGAGCCGGCCCACGCCATGGCACTGGAGTAGCCGCCGGAGCACGGACGACGACGCCCCCGGACCTGCCGACGGGGCGGAGGTCCGGGGGCGTCTGGAGAGCTGCGAGGGGGCCGATCAGGCGGCCTTCTTGGTCTCCCAGAAGATCTCGGCGATCTCGTCGATCTTGGCGAGGAGCTTGTCCGCCACGGCGACGTCGGTGGTGCCCTTGGTGCCGCCGGCACCGGCGAGCTTGGTGGCCTCGTTGAACAGGCCGTTCAGCTGCGGGTACTTCTCGAAGTGCGGCGCCTTGAAGTAGTCGGTCCAGAGCACCCAGAGGTGGTGCTTGACCAGGTCCGAGCGCTCCTCCTTGATGGTGATCGCGCGGGCCTTGAACTCCGGGTCGTCGCTGCCCTGGTACTTCTCCATGCACGCCTTGACCGACTGCGCCTCGATCTTGGCCTGCGCCGGGTCGTAGACCCCGCACGGGAGGTCGCAGTGGGCGCTCACCGTGGTGGTGGGAGCGAACAGACGCGCCAGCTTCATGAGTGGCTTCCCTTTCGACGTCGGATGGTCGTTCTGGGCGGTCGCCGTTGCGGGTGCACCGCTGGGACGGTCGACCTCTTCAGCGACACTACCCCGGTGATCCGTCGCCGCAACGCCGGGCCCGAGCGGCCCCGCTCCGGTCCGCCGCCGCGCTGGGGCGTCGCCGTCGTCGAGGGGCGCTCGATGCTGCCGACGCTGCGTCCCGGCGACCGGCTGCTGGTCCGCTGGGGGGCCTCGGCGCAGCCCGGGCGGCTGGTGGTGGTGCGCCTGCCCGACGGCGTGGTCGCGGTGAAGCGGGCCTTCCGCCGCGACGGTCCGGGATGGTGGGTGGAGCGGGACAACCCGAACGAGGGCGTCGACTCCTGGCAGGTCGGGGCGATCCCGGACGAGGACGTCCTCGCGGTGGTGCGCGGCCGGCTGTGGCCGCCGCGCCGGCCTCAGCCCGCCGCGCGGCGCCGAGCCCGGTAGGCGGCCACGTTGGCCCGGGTGGCGCAGCGGTCCGAGCAGTAGCGGCGCGAGCGGTTCGTGCTGGTGTCGATATAGACCCGGCGGCAGGGCGCGGCCTGGCAGACGCCGAGGCGGTCGATGCCGGACTGGGCCAGCAGTACCGCCAGCCCCATGACGGCGGCCGCGCGGTAGGCCGCCGAGGACTCCGACGCACCGTCGTAGATGTGCAGGTGCCAGCCGTCGCCGTCGTGGTCGGTGAGGCGGGGGCGGATGACCGAGCCGTCCAGCAGCCGGTTCAGCTCTGCTGCGGCGTCGTCCTGGCGGCCCTCCGCCGCGCACTCGAACACCGTCCGCAGCCCGGCGCGCAGCTCGCGCAGCTGCTCGAGGTCGTCCTCGGTCACCTTGGGCTGCCAGGCGCCCGCGGTCGGGTTGGTGAGCATCCGCAGCGCGCCCTCGACGTCGACCAGCTCGTCGTCCTCGGGCCGCTCCGTGGGTGCGGTGTTGACCAGGTGACACGCGAGGTCGCTGTACGAGGCGAGCTCCACGGCGATCCTCCTCGCCCGGCGACGGTCGGCGATCCCCGCTGCACCCGGCCGGGCGCAGCCTACGCAGCATCGTAGGTGACGAGCGACACGCCGCCCCCGCGCACGGGCCGCCCGGGCGTGTGGCAGCATGGCCGCTCCGGGTGACCCCCGGCACACGCACCGGCCCGCCGCACCCAGGCCGGATCACCGACGCCGGTGCCCGACACGAGTCCGCACTGCGCCTTCCAAGGGGTCACCGTGGCCGCCCAGCCCATACCTTCCTCCTCTTCCTCCTACGACGACGACCCGGTCTTCCGCCTGCACCGCGGCGGCAAGCTCGAGGTGGTGGCGCGGGTCCCGCTCCGCGACGCCGCCGACCTGTCCCTCGCCTACACCCCCGGCGTCGCCCGGGTCTGCGAGGCGATCGCCGCCGAGCCGGCGCTGGTCGACGAGTTCACCGGTCGCTCCCGCACCGTCGCCGTGGTGTCCGACGGCACCGCCGTGCTCGGCCTGGGGGACATCGGGCCGCGCGCCGCGATGCCGGTGATGGAGGGCAAGGCATTGCTGTTCAAGCAGTTCGGCGACGTCGACGCCGTGCCGCTGTGCCTGGACTGCACCGACGTCGACGAGCTGGTCGAGACCGTCGCCCGGCTGGCCCCCACCTTCGGCGGCATCAACCTCGAGGACATCAGCGCCCCACGCTGCTTCGAGGTGGAGCAGCGGCTGCAGGAGCGCCTGGACATCCCGGTGTTCCACGACGACCAGCACGGCACGGCGATCGTGGTGCTCGCCGCGCTGGAGAGCGCGGCTCGGCTGACCGGCCGCCGCCTCGCCGACCTGCGGGCGGTGGTGTCCGGCGCCGGTGCGGCCGGGGTGGCGGTGAGCAACATCCTCAAGAGCGCCGGGATCGGCGACGTCGCCGTGGCGGACAGCAAGGGGATCGTCAGCCCAGACCGCGCCGACCTCACCGATGTCAAGCGGCGGCTGGCCGCCCGCACCAACAAGGCCGGGCTGCGCGGGTCGCTCGCCGACGCCCTCGACGGCGCCGACGTCCTGGTCGGCGTGAGCGGCGGCACCATCGCCGAGGACGCCGTGGCGCGCATGGCCCGCGACGCCTTCGTGTTCGCCCTGGCCAACCCGACGCCCGAGGTGCACCCCGACGTCGCCCGCCGGCACGCCCGGGTCGTCGCCACCGGCCGCAGCGACTTCCCGAACCAGATCAACAACGTGCTGGCCTTCCCCGGCGTCTTCCGCGGGGCGCTGGAGGTGCGCGCCAGCCGGATCACCGAGGGCATGAAGCTCGCCGCGGCCGCCGCCATGGCGGGCCTGGTGGGCGAGGACCTGAGCGAGGACCACGTCATCCCCAGCCCGTTCGACCCGCGGGTCGCCCCCGCGGTCGCCGACGCCGTCGCAGCCGCCGCCCGGGCCGACGGCGTCGCCCGCGCCTGACCGCCCGGCGGGCACCCCGGCTGCCCGGCCGGAACGATCACGGCCCCGTGATCTCTACTCGCCCACCGAGGAGAATTCGCCTCGGTGGGCGAGTAGTTGGCTGGGTCGGGTTCCCCTGTCGCCTGAGTCCGTGCAGATCAGCAACCCGCCCCTGTGATGCTCGCTTCAACCCAGGGGGCTAGGTTCTCGCCATGTTCGCCGCCTACGCCGCCCGCACCGCGCCCGACGACCCGCTGTCCGCGCTGGAGCTGGGGGAGCGGCCCGATCCCGAGCCCCGCGAGGGCTGGGCGACGGTGCGGCTCAAGGCCGCCTCGCTCAACCACCACGACCTGTGGTCGCTGCGCGGGGTCGGCCTGCCTGCCGACCGGCTGCCGATGATCCTCGGCTGCGACGGCGCGGGCGTCGACGAGGACGGCAACGACGTCGTCGTCCACGCCGTCATCGGCGACCCGGACTACCGCGGCGACGAGACCCAGGACCCCAAGCGCTCGCTGCTGTCCGAGCGCTACCAGGGCACCTTCGCCGACCTGGTGCAGGTGCCCAGGCGCAACCTGGTGCCCAAGCCCGCCGCGCTGTCCTTCGAGGAGGCGGCGTGCCTGCCCACCGCGTGGCTGACGGCCTACCGGATGCTGTTCACGCAGTCCGGCGCGGCGCCGGGCGCGACGATCCTCGTGCAGGGCGCCGGCGGCGGCGTGGCCACCGCGCTGATCGCGCTGGGCGCCGCGGCCGGTTACCGGGTCTGGGCCACCAGTCGCGACGAGGCCAAGCGGGCGCGGGCGGTCGAGCTCGGTGCGGACCAGGCGTTCGAGAGCGGTGCCCGGCTGCCCGAGCGCGTCGACGCCGTCATGGAGACGGTCGGCAAGGCCACCTGGGGGCACTCGCTCAAGTCGCTGCGCCCCGGCGGAACCCTCGTCGTCAGCGGCGCCACCAGCGGGCCCGACCCCTCCGCGGACCTCAACCGGGTGTTCTTCCTGCAGCTGCGGATCGTCGGCTCCACGATGGGCACCCGCGAGGAGCTCGAGCGGCTGATGCGGTTCTGCGAGACCAGCGGCGTGCGGCCGCTCATCGACACGGTCCTGCCGCTGGAGCAGGCTCGCGAGGGCTTCGCCAAGATGGCCTCCGGCGACCTGTTCGGCAAGGTCGTGCTGACGAGGTGAGCGCGGAAGGACTGGCTCGCTAGCGCAGCGGACGCAGTACCCGTGATCGCTCGGGCCGACGCCGGGGGGCGGCGCGGTGCAGGTCGCGCACGTGCTCGTCGTTCATGGCACGGGTGAGCCAGGGGTTGGTGGGGCTCATGATTCCTCCTCGGAGCGCTCTCCTACGAGCGGTCGGACGACGTGGGTGGGCTGTCCACGAGGACAGCGTGCGACGTGAGACGGGGCTCAGGCTTGACCGCCGTTGCCGAGTTCTCCGCCGTCAGGTCAGGGCCTTGCGCACCTCGGCCAGCGCGCGCTCGAGCACGCCGACGGCGGCGCGGACGGCTGCCTCGGGGACGTCGCCGCGGCGGGCGAGCAGCCGTGCCTCGGTGGCCAGCCGGTCCAGGGCGGCGTCGAGCTCGCGCAGGTCGGTGCGGCCGGGGGAGCGGGTGCTGCGGGCCGCGCGCTCCTCGCGGCGCACCCCGCGGGCGGCGGTCTTGAGCTCCTCGCGCAGCGAGCGGACCGATCCACGGACGTCGGCGCGCACCTCGGCGGCCATCTCGCGCACCGACTCGGTCAGCTCTCGCTCGAGCGCGGCCAGGTCGTCGGCGTGCGCGGCCAGCTCGGCGCGACCTGCGTCGGTGAGCCGGTAGGTCTTGCGCCCACCCGCCTCCTCGTGGGTGACCAGGCCCTCGGCCTCCAGCCGGGCCAGCCGCGGGTACACCGTGCCGGCGGACGGGGCGTAGAGACCGAGGAAACGGTCCTCCAGCAGGCGGATCACGTCGTAGCCGTGCCGCGGCTCCTCGTCGAGCAGCTTGAGCAGGTAGAGCCG
Organism: Motilibacteraceae bacterium; assembly: GCA_051954955.1. Lineage (GTDB taxonomy): Bacteria > Actinomycetota > Actinomycetes > Motilibacterales > Motilibacteraceae > JBQCHF01. The sequence goes on along the minus strand of JBQCHF010000013.1, from coordinate 21,472 downwards.
CAGCCGGCCGTGGCCGAAGACCGGGCTCACGACTGCTCCGCGGAGGGCTCGTCCTTCGCCAGCAGCACGACGTCGCCGCTCACCGTGCGGGCCCGCAGCGGCGCCGGGTGCTCGCCGGTGCTGCCGCGCAGCCGCTTGTCCGCCGGCGCGGAGGTGCTGGTGAGCCCGGTCAGGGCCGAGGTGAGCCGGCCGGAGGTGGACCGGACGTCGACGTCGAGGGCGGCGTCGTGCGGCACCCGCACGGTGACGTCGCCGGAGACGGTCTGCACGTCCAGGCGCACCGGGGCGCGCAGGTCGAGCAGCACGTCGCCGCTCACCGACTCCGAGTGCACGGCGGCCGCGCCGCCGTCGGCCACGGTGAGGTCGCCGGACACCGTGTGGAAGCGCAGCTCGCCCTCCAGGCCGCTGGCCTCGATGTCGCCGGAGACGGTCTCGGCCACCAGGCCGTGACCGCAGCCCTCCAGGGTGACGTCGCCGCTCACCGCCTTGACGTGGGTGGGGGCGTCGACGCCGGCCACCGTGGCGTCCGCGGACACCACCCCGAGCTCGAGCTCGGCGCCACGGGGCACCGACAGCGCGATCCGGGCGGAGGTCTTGCCCAGCCCGCGAGCCACCCAGGTGAGGAAACCCGCCCAGCCGACGTCGCCCTGGCTGACGGTCAGGGTGCCGGCCTCGTCCAGGCGCACCTTCACCGCCGGTCCCTGCACCTGGTCGACCTCGACCCGCGCCCGCTCGCCGGCGTGACCCACGACGTCGACGGAACCGCCGACCAGGTGCACCGCCACCTTGCGCACCCCGGACAGGTCGATGCCGGCGTGGTCCTCGACGTCCCACTGCTGCTCGCTCATGGAATCCCCTCGATGATCGCGATGTATCGCGTGTGCCGTCACGATATAGCGCGAGTGCGAGAAGTCAAGACCTATCGCGTCTGCTCGACCGCGGCGCGGACCGCCGCGCGGGACGGCTCCTCGCGCAGCCGCAGCGCCCCACGTCCGCCCTCCCGGTCCAGGAAGGCTTCGACGGCCCGGACGGCCAGCACGGCCTGCCCGGTGGGCGGCAGCGGGACGCCGTCCTCGCGCAGCCCCGGGTGCTCGGCCACGTAGCGCGCCGCAGCGCGCACTGCGGCGTGGGCGGTCTCGTCGTCGGGCGTCGGGTGGTCGAACCGCCAGCGGTCGGCCCGCTCCCGGACCAGCGGCTTGTCCGCGGGGATCCCCGCGGCGGGGAAGACCCGGCAGTCGTAGACCCGGCAGGTGCGTGGCCGCGCCGCGTAGACCGAGCAGCCGTCGTCCGTGAGCATCGGGCAGCGGCCGCGCTCGTCGTAGCCCATGAGCAGGTGCCCGGGCAGGCCTGGCGCCGGGAAGAGCAGCTCGCGCGGGATGGCGGCCAGGGCCGCGGTCTCGTCCGGGGCGATGGTGACGAACTGCGACGAGGCGCAGCAGGCGGTGCAACTGCCGCAGGGGACGTCGGAGTCGGCCTCGCCCTGCAGCGCGGAGCGGATCTGCCCCAGCCACACGGTGAAACGGCCGGCGGGCAGGGCCTCGACGTCGGTGCTGGGCTCGTGCTCGCTCACCCGCCGAGCGTACGAGACGGCCTACTCGGCGCCGGTCACCAGCGGCACGCCCTCGAACCGGCCTACCGGCTCGCAGTAGAGCTCCACGTTGGTGCCGTTGGGGTCGCGGAAGTAGATGCTGTTGTCGATGCCGCGGTCCGGGCCGATGTACTCGACGCCGGCCTCGTCCAGCCGCTTCCTGGCCGCGGTGAAGTGCTCCTCGTCGACCGAGATGGCCAGGTGCTGCACGCCGCCGAGGGTCTCGGCGAACGGCGGGTGCTCATGCCCGGGGAAGTCGAAGAAGCCGAGCATCGTGCGGTTGCCGATGTCGAAGAAGAAGTGGCTGGAGCCGGCGTAGTCGCGGTTCTCCACCAGCTCGACCAGCGGGAAGCCGAGCAGGTCCTGGTAGAAGCGGATCGTCTCCTCGACGTCCCGGCAGATCAGCGCCGCGTGGTGCAGGCCGCGGGCGCTGCTGGCCGGCCGTTCGGCCAGCGGGCGCAGGTACTTCTGGCGCAGCTCCTCACGCCGCGCCCGCACCTGCTCGAGCTCCTGACCCTCTGGCTCCGGCACGTCCGCCTCCTTCTGCTCGCCACGGTCTCGGCCGATCCTGCGGCATCCCGCAGCAGGGCGCCACCGGCACGTCGTGCGCTCGCGGCTGCGGGGGGCGGCTGGGGGAGGAGCGAGAGGGACAGGCGCTGGTGACGGAGCGGCTTGCCTGTCCGGCTGTGTCGAGCGGCCGGGTTCGGACCAAGATCGAAGACATTGGGTCAGGGGCACCCTGAGCCAATAGGTTTGGCTCTGGGTGCCCCTCACCCAATGAACGCACGGCGCGACGGTCGTGCACCCAGCCGTCCCCCTTGAGGCCCCCCGAGATCGTCTGCGCGCTACTCGTCCTCGTCGTCGAGGCGCGCCAGCCAGGTGGCCAGGCGCTCGACCGGGATCTCGAACTCCGGGTTGAGGTCGACGAACTCCTGCAGGCGCGCCGCGACCCAGGCGAGGGAGACCTCCTCCTCGCCGCGGCGCGCCTCCAGCTCCTCGATCCCGCGATCGGTGAAGTACACGAGCGGTCCCTCAGCGGTTGAACGCCGACTCGACCAGCTCGCGCTGCTCGACGTCGTGGGCCTTGTGCGAGCCGACCGCCGGGGAGGCCGACGCCGCCCGCGAGATGCGCCGCAGCGACCGCCCGCCCAGGCGCGAGCCGGCCAGCTCGGGCAGGTTGAGCGCCACGAACGGCCACGCCCCCTGGTTGGCCGGCTCCTCCTGCACCCAGACCAGCTCCGCACCCTCGTAGGGCGAGATCGCGGTGAGCAGCTCCTCCACCGGCAGCGGGGCGAGCCGCTCGACCCGCACGATGGCGGTGGAGCGGTCCTGCCGCTTCGTGCGCTCGGCCAGCAGGTCCCAGTAGACCTTGCCCGAGCACAGCAGCACCCGGTCGACCCGGTCGAGCTGCTCGTGCTCGGGGATGACCGGACGGAACGTGCCCGAGGTGAAGTCCTCCACCGGCGAGGCCGCCGCCTTCAGGCGCAGCATCGACTTGGGTGTGAAGACCACCAGCGGGCGGCGCGGCTCGTGGAAAGCCTGCCAGCGCAGCAGGTGGAAGTGGCTGGCCGGCGTGGACGGGTTGGCCACCGTCATGTTGTCCTCGGCGAACAGCTGCAGGTAGCGCTCGATGCGCGCCGAGGAGTGGTCCGGTCCCTGGCCCTCGTAGCCGTGCGGCAGCAGCAGCACGACGCTCGAGCGCTGGCCCCACTTCTGCTCCGAGGAGGAGATGAACTCGTCCACGATCGTCTGCGCGCCGTCGGCGAAGTCGCCGAACTGCGCCTCCCACAGCACGAGCGCGTCGGGGCGGGCCACCGAGTAGCCGTACTCGAAGCCCATCGCGGCGTACTCGGACAGCAGCGAGTCGTAGATCCAGAACCGCGCGCCGTCCTTGGCCAGCGAGGCCAGCGGGGTCCACTCCGCCCCGGTGGACCGGTCGGTGAGGACGGCGTGGCGCTGCACGAAGGTGCCGCGGCGGCTGTCCTGGCCGGCCAGGCGCACCGGCACCCCCTGCTCCAGCAGCGAGCCGATCGCGAACAGCTCGCCCATGCCCCAGTCGATGCCGCCCTCGGAGGCCATCGCGGCGCGCTTCTGCAGCAGCGGCAGCAGCTTCGGGTGCACGGTGAAGCCGTCGGGGATGGTGACGTGCGCGTCGGCGATCCGCTTGACGACGTCGAGCTCGACGGCCGTGCTCGCCGGGCCGCCGCTGTGCGCCGCCGCCTTCTGCTCGGCCGGCGGCTCCAGGCCCTCGCCGCCCGCGGCCGACTGCGCCTCGCGGGTCTCGACGAAGACGCGCTCGAGCTGCTCCTGGTAGTCGCGCAGCGCCTGCTCGGCCTCCTCGACCGAGATGTCGCCGCGGCCGATGAGGCCCTCGGTGTAGAGCTTGCGGACCGAGCGCTTGGCCTCGATGAGGGCGTACATGAGCGGCTGGGTCATCGACGGGTCGTCGCCCTCGTTGTGACCGCGGCGGCGGTAGCACACCATGTCGATGACGACGTCCTTCTTGAACGCCTGGCGGAACTCGAACGCCAGCCGCGCGACGCGGACGCACGCCTCGGGGTCGTCGCCGTTCACGTGGAAGATCGGCGCCTGGATCATCCGAGCGACGTCCGTGCAGTAGTGCGAGGACCGCGACGACGTCGGCGAGGTGGTGAAGCCGACCTGGTTGTTGATGACCACGTGCACGGTGCCGCCGGTGCGGTAGCCGCGCAGCTGGGACAGGTTGAGGGTCTCGGCCACCACGCCCTGACCGGCGAACGCGGCGTCGCCGTGCATGAGGATCGGCAGCACCGAGTAGCCCTCGTCGCCGCCGCCCTTGTTCAGCCGGTCCTGCTTGGCGCGCACGATGCCCTCGAGCACCGGGTCGACCGCCTCGAGGTGGCTCGGGTTGGCGGCGAGGTAGACCTTGCACTGCTCGCCGGACTCGGCGGTGAAGACGCCCTCGGTGCCGAGGTGGTACTTCACGTCGCCCGAGCCCTGCACCGAGCGCGGGTCCTGGTTGCCCTCGAACTCGCGGAAGATCTGGCCGTAGCTCTTGCCGGCGATGTTGGCCAGCACGTTGAGCCGGCCGCGGTGCGGCATGCCGATGGCGGCCTCGTCCAGCTCGGCCTCCGCGGCCGAGGACAGCAGCGCGTCCAGCAGCGGGATGACCGACTCGCCGCCCTCGAGCGAGAACCGCTTCTGGCCCACGTACTTGGTGGCCAGGAAGGTCTCGAACGCCTCCGCGGCGTTGAGCCGTCGCAGGATCCGCAGCTGCTCCTCGCGCGAGGGGCTCTGGTGCGGCACCTCGACGCGGGCCTGCAGCCAGGCGCGCTGGTCCGGGTCCTGGATGTGCATGTACTCCAGGCCCACCGTGCGGCAGTAGGAGTTGCGCAGGATCCCGAGGATGTCGCGCAGCTTCATGAACGGCTGGCCGCCGAAGCCGCCGGTGGGGAACTCCCGGTCCAGGTCCCACAGGGTGAGCCCGTGGGTGGTGACGTCGAGGTCTGGGTGCCGGCGCTGGCGGTACTCCAGCGGGTCGGTGTCAGCCATCAGGTGGCCGCGCACGCGGTAGGCGTGGATCAGCTCCTGCACGCGCGCGGTCTTGTTGACGTCCTCGTCGTGGGAGAAGGACAGGTCCTGCACCCAGCGCACCGGCTCGTAGGGGATGCGCAGCGACCGGAAGATGTCGTCGTAGAAGCCGTCCTCACCCAGCAGCAGCTGGTGGACGCGGCGCAGGAAGTCACCGGACTGAGCGCCCTGGATGATGCGGTGGTCGTAGGTGCTGGTGAGCGTGAGGATCTTGCTCACCGCGAGCCGGGCCAGGGTCTCGGTGGCCGCGCCCTGGTACTCGGCCGGGTACTCCATCGCCCCGACGCCGATGATCGTGCCCTGGCCCTTCATCAGCCGCGGCACCGAGTGGACCGTGCCGATGGTGCCGGGGTTGGTCAGGCTGAGGGTGGTGCCGGCGAAGTCGTCGGCGGTGAGCTTGTTGCCGCGAGCGCGGCGCACGACGTCCTCGTAGGCGGCCCAGAACTGGGCGAAGTCCATCCCGTCGGCGTGCTTGATGGACGGGACGACGAGCTGCCGCGAGCCGTCGGGCTTGGCCAGGTCGATGGCCAGGCCCAGGTTGACGTGCTCGTTGCGCTGCACGGCCGGCTTGCCGTCGACCTCGACGAAGCCGGCGTTCATCTCCGGCATCGCCTGCAGGGCGCGCACCACAGCGAAGCCGATGAGGTGGGTGAAGGAGACCTTGCCGCCGCGACCACGCTTGAGGTGGTTGTTGATGACGATGCGGTTGTCGATGAGCAGCTTGGCTGGCACCGCGCGCACGCTGGTGGCGGTGGGGACCTCGAGGCTGGCCTCCATGTTGGTGACCACGCGCGCGGCCGGCCCCTTGAGGACCTGGGTCGCGGGCTGGGCCGGAGCGGCCGGGGTCTGCGCGGCGGCGGCCTGGGCCGCGGGGGCAGGTGCGGCCGGGGTCGGTGCGGCGGGCGCGGCCGGCTTGGCCGGCTGCGCGGGGGCGGCCTTCGCGGCGGGGGCCGGGGCGCTGGGAGCGGCCGGAGCGGCCGGAGCGGCACCGTTGCCGGCTGCGGGAGCGGTGGCTGCGGGAGCGGGCGCCGGGGTGGGCGCTCCTGCCGGGGGTGCGGCGGCCGGAGCAGCAGCCCCGTCCTTGGCGCCCTCGCGGTTGCCTTCGGACGGGGCGTAGTCGGCGAAGAAGTCCCACCACGCTCGGTCCACGCTGTCCGGGTCCTTGAGGTACTGCTGGTAGAGCTCGTCGACGAGCCACTCGTTCGGCCCGAAGGCAGCCAGCGGGTCGCTCTTGGGGGAGGACTGGGTCACGCGGTATCGCCTCTTCGTTGACCGTACGCGCGGTTGGTGGTGGCGGTCGTCCAGCCTAGAACGCTCGCTCCCTGCGCCGCACGCAGCCCCGCAGGTCCGCGGCGAGTCGGTCCGTGGCGCTCGTCACCCGGCGTCCTCCTCACGTGCCCTCAGGTCCCTTCGCCGGCTCCTCACCCGGCGGTGCGACAGGTGCTCCGTCGAGGACCGGCGTCGGTCCTCGGGGTGCGGTCCGAGACCGGGCGCAGCACCCTCGGCACGTGACGAACGACGTGCCCGGGCACTGTGGCAGCGACGAGGCCGTCCTCGCCGGACGCACCGCACTGGTCACCGGCGGGAGCCGGGGGATCGGGTTCGCGGCGGCCCGCGGCCTGGCCCGCCAAGGAGCGACCGTGGTCCTGCTCGCCCGCGACGCGGACCGGCTGCGCGGTGCGGCCGACCGGCTGCAGGCGGAGGGGCTGCGCGCGGCGGCGGTGACGTGCGACGTCGCCGATCCGTTCGCGGTGCGCGGCCTGCCCGACGTGCTGGGCGAGCTGGCCGACGTCGACGTGCTGGTCAACTGCGCCGGGGTCATGAGCGACCGGATGGCCAAGACGCTGCGCTGCTCGGACGAGGAGTGGCGGCGGGTGCTGGCCGTCAACCTCGACGGCCCGTTCACGCTGTGCTCAACCTTCGTGCCGGGGATGGTGCAGCGCGGATGGGGCCGGGTCATCAACGTCTCGGCGTGCCTGGGCCGTTTCAGCGGCCCGGGCACCAACGGCGGGCTGGCCCCCTACCGGGTCAGCAAGGCCGGCCTGAACGCGCTGACCAAGAACCTGGCCGCCGAGCTCGGGCAGGGGCGCAAGGGCGTGCTCGTGGACGCGATGTGCCCGAACCACTGCGCCACCGACATGGGCGGCCCGCAGGCGCCGCGCACCGCCGAGGAGGGCGCGGAGACCATCGGGTGGCTCGCCACCCGCCCCCTCGAGGGCGCCCGCACCGGGCTGCTGTGGGAGGACCGCGAGGAGGTGCCCTGGTGATGGTTGCTGGGCCAGGCGAGGAGCCGGTGGTCAGGTGACGTCGCGACGCAGCGTGGTGGCCGCGCCCGCGGCGGCCAGGGCGAGGCCGTAGCCCAGGAAGAGCAGCCCGCCGGCCCAGGGGGCGAGCAGGTGCCCACCGGTGAGCGGCTGCACCTGCAGCAGCGCGTTGGCCGCGCCGCCGGGCAGCCAGCGCCCGACCTGGGGCGCGAACGCCACCACCAGCGCCTCCACGAGCAGCACCCACACCAGGGCGCCGACCAGCGCTGCCACCTGGTTGCGGACGAGCGCACCGAGGCCGACGCCGACGACGGCGTAGAGGGTGACCACCGCGAGCGCGCCGCCGAGCACGGAGACGACGTCGACCTGGCCGGTGGCGCCGCGCACCGCCAGCACTGTGCCGCCGACCGCCGCGGCGGTGAGGCAGGACACGACCGCGTAGAGCAGCCCGAAGGCCCCGGCCACGAGCAGCTTGCCGGCGACCACCCGGGACCGCCGCGGCACCGCGAGGAAGGTAGAGGTGATGGTGCGGGCCCTGTGCTCGCCGGTGATGCTGACGATGCCGAGCACCAGCGAGAACACGTAGCCGTTGCTGGCCGCCGCCCACACCTGCCGGACGCCCGCCTTGGTGTCCAGCCCCGGGGTCCCCCGCTGGCCGGCCAGGGCCGCGGACAGCCCGGACTGAAGGGCGACGAAACCGACGACGCCGAGCAGCAGCAGCCACCACAGCCGGGTGCTCAGCAGCTTGAGGGCCTCGGCGCGCAGCGAGCGGGTCATCGGGCGACCTCCGAGGCGGTGCGGGGGGCGCTGGAGCCGGATGGGCCCGACGTCCCAGCGTCCGGCGGGCCGGGCCGCGCGTCCGGTCGCGGGTCGCTGGTCAGCTGCAGGAAGACCTCCTCGAGGTCGCTGCGCACCACCACCAGCTCGTGCAGCTCGACCCTGGCGCGCAGGGCGATCCCGCCCACCCGCGCCGAGTCCGCGCCCGGCACCCACAGGGTGAGAGGCTCGGCCGCTCCGGGATCGGCAGCGGGCGGCAGCACCTCGATGCCGTCCTGGGAGAGGGCGTCCCGCAGACGGTCCACGTCCGGGGTGCGGACCCGCACGGTGGGCGCGGTGGTGGCCACCAGCTCGGCCAGCGACGCCGTACGCACCAGCCGCCCGCGGGCGATGATCACGACGTCGTCGACGGTCTGCGCGACCTCGGACAGGACGTGGCTGGAGACCAGGACGGTGCGTCCCTGCGCGGCGAGGTGGCGCAGGAAGCCGCGCAGCCAGGCGATGCCGGCCGGGTCCAGGCCGTTGGCGGGCTCGTCCAGCAGCAGCACCTGCGGGTCGCCGAGCAGCGCCGCGGCCAGCGCGAGCCGCTGGCGCATCCCCAGCGAGTAGCCGCCCACCCGCCTGCTCGCGGCCTCGGTGAGCCCGACGAGGGCGAGCACCTCCTCCGCCCGGCGGCCGGGCAGTCCGGCCTGCGCGCACAGGACCCGCAGGTGGTCGCGTGCGCTGCGGCCCGGGTGGAACCCGGTGGCCTCCAGGGCGGCGCCGACGACCCGCAGCGGGTCGGCCAGGTCGGCGTAGGCACGCCCGCCGATGGTCGCCTCGCCGGCCGAGGGCCGGACCAGGCCGAGCAGCATCCGCAGGGTGGTCGTCTTGCCGGCGCCGTTGGGACCGAGGAAGCCGGTGACCCGCCCGGGCAGCACGCGGAAGGAGAGGTCCTGCACCGCGTGCACCGCCCGGGTGCCGCCGCCGAATCGCTTGCTCAGGCCCCGCACCTCGACCACGCCCGCGTCCCCGCCGGGGTTGGGCCCCCTGGCTGCGCTCACGTCCGACCCCCGCTGCATGCTCGCGCTCCCCCTTTGCTGCCGTCCCCGCACCCCGACCCGGCGCGCGCAGGAACGGTCCCACGTCATGGCCCGGTCCAGGTCCTTCCTGGGGAGGAGGGCCGCCTCGTCCCGGCTGCCGGTGCCCCGCGACCTCCGCGCCCCGGCGGGTGTGTGGGCAGGCTCCCAGGGGGGAGGCAGAAGGCATGAGCGACCCGATCGGCGAGCGGCGGCCGGACCCGATGGACCCCGACCCGCGCGACACCCCGGGCCTGGAACCCGGGGGCAGCATCGTGCCCGGGGACACCCCGCCCATCGCCGGCACGACGTCGGAGAGCGCCGGCCCGACGCCGGCGCTCAAGAGTCGGGAGACGCCGGTGGCGCTGGCCGTCGCCATCGGCATCTGCATCGTGATCGGGCTGCTGTTCCTCGTGTGGGCGTTCGTCCGCGCCTCGAGCTGACCGTCCCACCCCCGGCGCTGCTGGCGCTGATCGGCACCGGATCTGGCGACTGCCCGGCGCACCAGCCCGCGCGCTTCTAACGTCAGGTCATGACCAGCACCTCGCCGGGGGGCGAGCAGCCGGGGCGGTCGGTGCGCGCGGGGGTGGCGGCCGGCCTGGTGCGCGGGCCCGGAGCGGGCGGTCGCCTCACCTCGGCGCTGGGTTGGGCCGGGCGCTGGCTGGTCGCCTGGGCGCTGGCCACCCTGGTCCTCGGCCTGGTGATCGCGGTCCTGCCCGGGCTCAGCGCCTCCCGGCCCGCTGCGGTGGCGCTCGCGGTGCTCTGCGTCGTCGCGGTGCGCGCGGCGCTGACCCCGGTGGTGCGCGCCCTCACCGCGCTGCTGCCCTGGGTGCTGGTGCTGGCGCTCGCCCTGGTGCTGCAGGCCGGGCTGCTCTGGCTCGGCCTCACGGTGGCCCCCGGCGTCGGCGTCAGCAGCTTCTGGGCGGCGTTCTGGGCCAGCTGGATCACCGCCGCGCTGGCGGCGCTGGTCGGCTGGGTCCTGGACGTGCAGGACGAGGACGCCTTCCTCGCGCACCTGGTGCGTCAGGCCACCAGAGGCCGTCGGCACGCGGGCGCGCCGCAGCGCACCGACGCCCCCGGCCTGCTCGTCGTGCAGCTCGACGGCGCGCCCTGGCCGGTGATCCGCTGGATGCTCGCCGCCGGCAACCTGCCCACCCTGTCGCGCTGGGTGCGCACGACCCACCGCGCCCGCGAGTGGACCGTGCGGGTGCCGTCGACGACGCCGGTGAGCCAGGCCGGCTTCCTGCACGGGCGCACCGACGACCTGCCGGCCTTCCGCTGGTACGACCGCGAGGCCGGCCGGCTGGTGGTGGCCAACCATCCGCCCGACGCCGCGCTGATCCAGCAGCGACTGTCCGACGGCACCGGCCTGCTGGCCGACGGCGGGGCCAGCATCTCCAATCTGTTCTCCGGCGACGCACCCATCTCGCTGCTGACCATGTCCGGCATGGCGCGGCGCAAGGAGGGGCTCGGGCCGTCGGCGTCCTACGCCGGGTTCCTCACCTCGCCCTACGGGCTGGTGCGCGGGCTGGTGCGCACGGTGGGGGAGATGCTCAAGGAGCTCTACCAGGCCCGGCAGCAGCGCCGCCGCGGGGTGGAGCCGCGCATCTCCCGGCACGGCTCCTACGTGGCGCTGCGCGGATTCACCAACGTGCTGCAGCGCGACCTGAACCTGGCCCTGGTGGTGGAGCAGCTGCTGGCGGGGACCCCGTCGGTGTTCGTGGATTTTCCTCGACTACGACGAGATCGCCCACCACGCCGGGCCGACCCGGCCGGAGTCGCTGCGCGCGCTGGAGGGGGTCGACCGCATCCTGGGGCAGATCGAGCGGGTACTGCCGCACGCCCCCCGGCCCTACCGGGTGGTCGTGGTGAGCGACCACGGGCAGAGCCAGGGGGCCACCTTCCGCCAGCGCTCCGGGGTCGGGCTGGAGGACGTCGTACGCGAGCTGATAGCGGCCGCCTCTCCTGGCGGGGACGGCGGGGCGCCGACGGCCGTGGGGGCGACCGCCGACGTCGAGGGCTGGGGGCCGCTGAACACCTTCCTGTCGCAGGTGAGCGAGGAGGGCGGAGCTAGCGGGAAGCTCGTCGGCCGCGCGGTGGCCGGCCGCCGCGAGGACGGCGCGGTGGCCCTCGGCCCGCTCGCGGCGGAGGAGCAGGCGCTGGCCGAACGGCCGGACATCGTGGCCGTGGGCTCCGGGAACCTCGGCGCGGTCTGGTTCGCCCGCTCCCCCCGCCGGCTGCTGCTCGAGGACGTCGAGCAGGCCTGGCCCGGGCTGGTGAAGGGGCTGGCCGAGCACCCGGGCGTGGCCTTCGTCGTCGCGCTGTCCGCTCGCGGGCCGGTGGCGGTGGGCCCGCGAGGCCGGCACCTGCTCGAGACCGGCGAGGTGACCGGGGAGGACCCGATGGCCCCGTTCGGCCGGCAGGCCGCCGTCGACTTCGCCCGCTGCGCGCGCTTCGGCAACGCGCCCGACCTCTACGTGAACTCCTGCTACGACCCGGACACGCAGGAGGTGGCCGCGTTCGAGGAGCTGGTCGGCTGCCACGGCGGCGTCGGCGGCTGGCAGACCCAGGGGACGCTCGTGCACCCCGCCGACTGGGCGGTGACCGAGGACCTCGTCGGCGCCGAGGCTGTGCACCGCCAGCTGGTGCGCCGGCTCGAGGACCTCGGGCAGCGCCGGCACCTGCCGCGGACGGGGCGCGTCCCCGCGGTGCCGGCGCAGGGGTCGGCGGCTGCGCCGGACGTTGTTGGGTGAGGGTGCAGAACCGCTGCTTCTGATCGAGAGCGTCCCCGCGGTTGTGCGCAGTCGCGCTGCACACGGTCAACGGCGCTGGTGACGGGGGAGCGCGGCGGGTGGTCGCGGCCGGCGGCCGGCGGCGGCTCTCGAGCCACGTGAGGGGACCCCTGACCTGCTTCTCAGCGGGTGAGGGGTCCCCTCACGCACTCCCCCGACGCATCGGTGGACCTCCGCTACGCATCTATGCGTAGGGGTGGGACACCCACGTGTTGATCATGGCCGCACCCGGCCGGGGGAGCCGCCCACCCGCCTGCTGCTGCCGCCGTCACCAGCGCCTTTTCCCATCGACGAGACCGCATGGACGCCGCGAACTGCTCAAGAGGGACCCCATCAGGGCCGACCACCTCCTCGTGGGTGTGCGCCGCCGAGGAGCCGGGACCGCGGTCGTCGCGCTGCTCCTCGCGCTACCGGTGGCCACCGTCGCCCACGCGGACGCCCCACCTCCCCCCACCTCGCTCGCCCAGGCGCAGTCCGACCTCGACGAGTCCTCGGCCACCACCCGGGCGGCCGTCACCGCGCTGCGCGAGGCGGAGGCCGCGCTGCCGGCCGCACGTGCGACCGCGGACGCCGCCCAGCAGCGGCTCACCGCGGCCGAGGCGGTGCGGGACGTCGCGCTGGACCGGTTGCAGGCGGTGCAGAGCGCGGAGCTGTCCGCGCAGCGTTCCAGCGAGGACCTGGCCGACGCCGCCGCGGCCCAGCACGCCGAGCTGGTGCGCCTGGTCCGCCAGACCTACATCGACGGGCCGGCGAGCGGCGGGCCGGCGCAGCTCACTCTCCTGCTCGACGCCCGCTCGCCGGCCGACTTCGCCGACGGCCTGGTCACCGTCCAGCGCGCGCTCGACGGCCGGCGTCGAGCAATGGACGACGCACTGAACGTTGTGACGCAGGCGCGGGCCCAGCAGGACGCCCTCACCCGCCGGCGCACCGACGTCGCCGCCGCGCAGCAGCAGGCGCAGGCCGCGCTGGAGGCGGTGGCGGCGGTGCAGCGGGCAGCGGCCGATGCCCTGGCCCGGGTGGACGCCCTCGTGCGGCAGCGGGGCGACGCCCTGGCCGCCGCCCAGGCGGCGTCTGCGCAGGACGAGGCCCAGTACCAGCAGCTTCTGGCCGAGGGCTCCCAGCTGGGGCAGCAGCTGGCCGGCGACGGCCTGGCCGGCGTCGACGAGCCGCTGCAGCTCGTGACGCCCGTGCCGGGCTCGCTGCAGCGCCCCGCGACGGGGCCGATCACCTCCCCGTTCGGGATGCGCGTGCACCCGGTGACCGGGGTCTACAAGCTGCACAGCGGCGTCGACTGGGGCGTGCCCTGCGGCACCCCGGTGTCCGCCGCCGCCACCGGCCGCGTGCTGGCCGCCGGGCGGAACATCGCCTATGGCAACCGGATCGTGCTCGTGCACGACGACGTCGGGCCGGAGCACCTGCGCATCGCCACCACCTACAACCACCTCTCCCGCATCGACGTCACGGTCGGCCAGCAGGTCTCGGCCGGGCAGGTGGTGGGTCTGTCCGGCACCACCGGCTACTCCACCGGCTGCCACCTGCACTTCGAGGTGTGGGCCGGGGGTCAGTACGTCGACCCGCTGCCCTGGCTCGCGCCCTGAGCCAGGCCGGCGCCGACACCTACGGGATGTAGGAGCGGACGACCGGGGCGGCGCAGGGCCCTCCAGATCTCATCCGTGCCCCAGACCACCACCGGGAAGGGCAGCAGCACGGCCAGCTCCATCCATCCGAGGGGACGGGTGCCGAACAGCGCCTGCAGCGGCGGGGCGTAGACGACCGCCGCGGTGAAGGCGAGCTCCCCGACGATCCCCCACAGCAGCAGGGGATTGGTGAAGAAGCCGACCTGGCGCAGGCTGGCGCGGTCGGTGCGGGCGGCCATCGCGGTGCCCACCTGGCAGGCGACGATCCCGGCGAAGGTCATGGTGGTGGCGCGCAGGTAGTCCTCGTGCAGCGCGCCCGTGCCGGTCGGGTCGCCGGGGGACCAGCCGGCGCGCAGCAGGACGAGGAAGAACCCTCCCAGCACCAGTGCGGCGGACACGGCGCCGAGCAGCCCCCAGGCGCGGGCGAGCATCCCGCCGGTCACCACCCCTTCGCTGCGCGGCCGCGGCGGCCGCTCCATGATCCCCGGCTCGGCCGGCTCACGGCCGAGCGCGAGGGCGGGCAGAGTCTCGGTGCCCAGGTCGATGGCGAGCACCTGCAGCACGGTGAGCGGCAGGGGCACGGCGCCGCCGCTGAGCGCGAACACGAGGAACGGGGCGATCTCCGGGACGGCGTGGGCAAGCGTGTAGACGATGAACTTGCGCACGTCGTCGTAGACCCGCCGGCCGTCCTCCACTGCGGTGACCACGCTGCCGAAGTCGTCGTCGGTGAGCACCAGGGTGGCGGCCTCGCGGGCGACGTCGGTGCCGCTGCGCCCCATCGCCACGCCGATGTCAGCCCGCCGCAGCGCCGGAGCGTCGTTCACCCCGTCACCGGTCATCGCCACCACGTGCCCCTCGCTGCGCAGGGCGTCGGCCACCCGCAGCTTGGTCTCCGGGGTGCTGCGCGCGAGGACGAGCTCGCCGGGCCGGCGCAGCAGGTGGTCCAGCTCGCCCTCGGCCATCCGGTCCAGCTCGGCGGCGCCGACCACCCGGGGTGCGGGCCGCCGATCCCCACCTGCCGGGCGACGGCCGCCGCGGTGGCGCCGCTGTCGCCGGTGATCACATGGACCCTGATGCCGGCCCCGTGCGCGGCGGCGACGGCCTCGGCCACCTGCGGGCGAGGGGGGTCGACCAGGCCGACGACGCCGACCAGCACCAGCTCCTGCTCGACCTCGTCCCGGTCGCCCGCGGCGGGAACGGCCGGGACGGCCCGGTCCGCCAGCGCCAGCAGCCGCAGCCCCCGCTCCGCCTCGTGCTCCAGGGCGGCCAGGAGCACGCGACGTGTGGCCTCGTCGAGCGGTCTCTCCGACGCCTCGTCGGAGAGACCGTCCACCGTGAAGGACAGGAAGCGGGTGCAGCGGGCGAGGACGACCTCCGGTGCGCCCTTGGTGTGCCCGACCAGTCCCCGCACCGGGTCCTCGTCCACGGTGGTCATGAGCCGGCGCGCCGGGTCGAAGCGGAGGATCGCGCGCTGGTGCTCCTCGCGGGCGCTCACGTCGACGTCGGCGCCGAGCTGGTGTGCGCAGCGCAGCAGCGCGAGCTCGGTCCCGTCGCCGCTGCCCGTGCTCAGGTCGGCGGTGGCGCACTGGGCGAGCACCGCCACGGCGCGGGGAGGGGTGCGGTGGGCGGTCAGGGTGTCGGCAAGAGCGATCCTTCCGAACGCGTCGCTGCTGGGGACGAGAAGTGTCCGTGCCGTCATGCGATTCTCGGTGAGGGTGCCGGTCTTGTCCGTGCAGACGACGTCGGTGGCCCCCAGCGTCTCGACCGCGCTGAGCCGCTTCACCAGGGCGCCGCGGCGGGCCAGCTGCCGGACGGCGACCGCGAGGGCCAGGGTGATCGTGGGCAGCAGCCCCTCGGGCACGTTGGCCACGAGCAGGCCGACGGCGAAGACGAAGGCGTCCTGGAACGGCAGCCCGGCCATGGTGCCGAGGGGGAGGAAGGCCAGCGCGGTCACGGTGGCGACCACCGCGATCAGCCAGGCCACCCGGCGCACCTGCCGCTCGAGCGGGCTGTCCTCGCGCTCCACCCGCTCGGTGAGCGAGGCGATGCGGCCGAGCTCGGTGCGCCGCCCGGTGGCCACGACGACGGCCCGCCCGTTCCCGCCCACCACGCTGGTGCCGGAGAACACCATGTCCGGCACGGCGATCAGCGCGCCGCCGGGGTCGTGCGCCCCCGCCACCCGCTCCACCGGCGCCGACTCGCCGGTCAGCGTGGATAGATCCACCTCGACGGCACCCTCAAGCAGACGGGCGTCGGCGCTCACCGCGTCGCCCTCGTCGAGCAGCAGCACGTCGCCCGGCACGAGGTCGCGGGCGTCGACGCCCGTGCGGTGCCCGTCCCGCACGACGGTGGCGCGCGGGGGCAGGTACTCGCCGAGCGCCTCCACCGCCCGCTCGGCGTGCCGCTCCTGGGCGAAGGCGAACCCGGCGTTGAGCAGCACCACGCCGACGATCGCGCCGGACAGGACCGGGGTGCCGGCCACCAGGGCGAAGGCGGCCGCGGCCCACAGCAGGAGCGCCAGCGGGTGCAGCACCTGGCGGGCCAGCTCGCCCGGCCAGCGGACACCGGCGGCGCGGCGGATCTCGTTCGGTCCGTAGGCCACCAGGCGGCGCGCCGCCTCCCGGCGGGTCAGCCCGCGCGGGAGCTGGTCCGCACGAGCCGCCCTACGTCTCGGCCGGCCGTGTGGTGGGAGACCGGCTTCCGCGTGATCGTGAAGGGTTGATGACGGATTTCCGCCACCAACCCTTCACGATCACGCACGGGTCTCGCCGAGGTGCGTGCCGAAGAAGGCGAGGATGCGGTCCCAGGCGTCGGTGGCGGCGGCCTCGCGGTAGCCGGTGCCGGTCACCCGGTCCAGGGCGGCGAAGAACCCGGTGTGCCGGTTCAGGAAGCTGTGCGAGGCGTCCGGGTACTCCTTCACGTCGTGCGGCACCCCGTTCTTCGTCAGGGCTGCGCTCAGCGTCGTGGCGGCCCCCTTGAGGAAGCGGTCGCGGCCGCCGTAGCTGCCCACCACCGGGCAGGCGCCGGCCAGCACCCGCTCGGCGTCCTTCGGCGGCTGTCCGTAGTTCGGGGCGGCCACGTCGAAGCCGCGGGTGGCGCCGAGCAGGGCGAAGCCGCCGCCCATGCAGAACCCCAGGATGCCTACCCTGCCGCTGCAGTCCGCCCGGGCAGCGAGCAGCGCGCGGCAGGCCTCGACGTCGTCGACGGCGCGGCCCTGCCCCGCCGAGAGGGCCCGGAAGGCGGCCACCAGGCAGCGCAGCGTCGGGCCCCAGGAGAACAGGTCCGGTGCCAGCGCGAGGTAGCCCGCCGCGGCCAGCCGGTCGGCGTGGGCCCGGATGTCGTCGTCGAGCCCGAACGCCTCGTGCACGACCACGACGCCGGGCCACGGCCCGTCGCCGGCCGGCACGGCCAGGTGGCCGCGCAGTTCCCCGCCGGGCGTCGGGATGGCGATCGCGCTGCTCGTCACGGCCACGGCGTCCTCCTCGGTGCCGGTCGCTGGGTGACCGGGCGGGCCGATCGTCCCAGCCCAGGCTGCTGGGCGCCTCCCCGCCGAGGGGCGTTACCGCTCGCAGGCCCGGGGTAGGGCTCGGTCAGACCGGCACGACCAGCAGCAGGAGGGACGGCGCGACGTGGTGGAACAGCGCGGGAGCGACAAGCACAGCGCCCGGGTCGACGACCAGCTCGAGCACGAGCTCGAGGGCATGCAGCGGGCCGGGCGGTCCACGCACGCCGAGGAGTGGAAGGACCCGGAGCCCTCGGGCGAGGACCAGCCCGACGTCGACCGCGTGCCCGACGGCACCTTCGTCGGCGGCGTGCCCCAGGGGGTGACCCCCGAGGAGGTCGCGGCCCGCAGCGACGTCGCCCGCTTCCTGGGGCTCTCCGCCTTCCCCGGCGACCGCGAGGCGCTGCTGGCCGCGGCCGAGGCCAACGAGGCACCGGACGGCGTGCTGGCCGACCTGCGCCGGCTGCCGGCGGGTGAGCAGTTCGCGAACCTCCAGGACGCCTGGCGGGCGCTGGGTGGCGGCACCGAGGAGCGGGGTGCGCCGGGCCCGGAGACGGACTGAGGCGAGACGGGCGGTTGGCGCACGGGCTGCCAGCGGCCGGTGCGTGCACCGACGGGCCGTTGGGCCCGGTACGGATCTGTGGGAACCAGGAGAGGATCGACGGCGTGGCAGCGGTGACCTGTGCCCTTCGCAAGGTCGAGGACCGGGTGGGGGGAGTGGCGAGCGGAGTGGTCGGCGCGGTCGGCCTGGGCCGGGCGTTGGCCGGACCCCTGGTGGTCGTGGGATGGCGGGTGGCCGGGCAGGTGGTCGGCCAAGCGGCGGCGAGCGCGTCGGTGATGGCCGACGGCGTCGTCGACGTCGGGCGCCTGGCGCTGCGCACGGTGCTGCCGCGGGAGGAGGCCCCGGCGCGCCCGGTCGCCGTCCCTCCGGTCGTGCCCTTCGCGGCGCCGGCCCGGCAGCCGGAACCGGAGCCGAGACCGGGCACCGTGCAGCGGGCCGTCCACCTGGTGGACGACACCCTGGCGGAGGTGGCCGAGGAGCGGATGGCCGAGGCCGGGCCGGCGCAGGAGGCGGTCGAGGCCGGGGCGCCGGGGACCGCCACCGCCGTGGCCGACCTGGCCGCGCGCGAGCACCCCGACGTCGTCGTGCCCGATCGAGAGCAGGACCTGCCGATCCCGGAGTGAGTGGGACGGCCGCTCCCCGGCCAGCCTGCGGGCGCGCATCCGCAGCCTGTCGTTGGAGGACCTGCTGGTCCTTCGCGAGTGGGAGCAGCAGCACGCGCACCGCCTGCAGGTGCTCACCGCGCTGGAGAACCGGATCCGCAAGATCGAGGCCGACGAGCTGCGCGGGCAGGGGTGACGCCGCCGGCCGGCGCCGGCAGCGTGGGACGATCCACGGCGTGAGCGAGTCCGCACCCGAGAACCGACGCCCGCTCGAGCAGGCCGAGGTGGGGCACGACCCCTCCTCGGCTGCCGCGCTGCTGGACCTGCTCGACCTCGAGGAGATCGACGTCGACCTGTTCCGCGGCCGGCAGCCCGAGACCAGCCTGCAGCGGACCTTCGGTGGGCAGGTGGCCGGCCAGGCGCTGGTCGCCGCCGTGCGCACGGTCGATCCCGGCCGTCACGTCCACTCGCTGCACGGCTACTTCGTGCGGCCGGGCGACCCGTCGGTGCCGATCGTCTACGAGACCGAGCGGATCCGGGACGGCCGCAGCTTCGCCACCCGTCGGGTCGTCGCCCGTCAGCACGGCCGCACGATCTTCTTCATGTCGGCCTCGTTCCAGAACCCGGAGCCCGGCTTCGACCACCAGGAGCCGATGCCGGAGGTCCCCGGTCCGGAGACCCTGCCGACCCTGCAGGAGCGCATCGAGCAGGAGCCTGGCCGGTGGAACCGCTTCTGGCGGGAGGTGCGGGGCATCGACCTGCGCCTGGCCGGCGGTGGCCCGAACGGGCAGGCGCTCACCGGCGACCCGGACCACCCGGCGCGGGCGCGGGTGTGGCTGCGCGTCCCCGGCCCGCTGCCGGACGAGCCGGTGCTGCACGTCTGCCTGCTCGCCTACGTCAGCGACCTCACCCTGCTCTCGGCCTCGCTGGTGCCGCACGACGTCCCGATGGACGGCAAGGCGGTCCAGATGGCGTCGCTGGACCACGCGATGTGGTTCCACCGGCCGTTCCGCATCGACGAGTGGCTGCTCTACGACCAGGTCTCGCCCTCGGCGTCCGGCGCCCGCGGCCTCGCCACCGGCCGGATCTTCACCCAGGACGGGCGGCTGATCGCGAGCGTGGTGCAGGAAGGGCTCATCCGGCCGCTGCGGTGACCGATCCTCCCCAGCGAGGTGACCGCCGTCACTCTCGCCCGGCTACCCCGCTGATCAGGACTTAGGTCCCGCTCGGCGCGCAGGACCTACCGCTTGTCGCTGCAACATTCTTCCGGGTGGGCGGCGGCGTGTGGCGTGGGCCACCCTTTCCAGCGCGCATGTGCGACGGAGCCGAGCGGGGGCTGCTGCGCGCCTCGCGACCCCCAGTTCCTGCCTACGTCGTTCCAGGAGGACGCATGGCGCAGTCCCACGCCTCGGCGGGGGGTGGCCTGCTCAGTCGTGAGCGGACCATCGCCAAGCCCGGATTCAATCGCTGGCTCATCCCGCCGGCCGCCCTGGCCGTGCACCTGAGCATCGGCCAGGTCTACGCGTTCAGCGTGTTCAAGACCCCGCTGGTGAAGCACTTCGGCGCCAGCCTCACCGCGATCGGCTGGATCTTCTCCCTGTCCATCGTGGTCCTCGGCCTGTCCGCCGCCTTCGGCGGCACCTGGGTCGAGCGCAACGGCCCGCGCAAGGCGATGGTCGTCGCCGCGGTCTGCTGGGGCGTGGGCTTCCTCATCGGCGCGCTCGGTGTGGCCTCCTCGCAGCTGTGGCTGGTCTACCTCGGCTACGGCTTCATCGGCGGCATCGGCCTGGGCATCGGCTACATCTCGCCGGTCTCCACGCTGATGAAGTGGTTCCCGGACCGCCCGGGCCTGTCCACCGGCCTGGCCATCATGGGCTTCGGCGGCGGCGCGCTCATCGCCTCCCCGCTGTCGGTCAAGCTGATGTCGGCCTTCGACTCCGGCTTCGACCCGAACACCAAGGGCTCGGTCGCCAACGGGCACGCCGTGTCGTCCTCGTTCGTGGTGCTCGGCATCGTCTACCTGATCTTCATGCTGTTCGGAGCCGCGCTGGTGCGCGTGCCGGCCGAGGGCTGGCGGCCGGCGGGCTGGGAGCCCTCGCTGGTGGCGGCCAAGCCGCTGCAGACGACGGCGAACGTCTCGGCCGCGGACGCCACCCGCACCCCGCAGTTCTGGCTCCTGTGGGTGGCCCTGTTCTGCAACGTCACCGCGGGCATCGGCATCCTCGAGCAGGCCTCGCCGATGATCCAGGACTTCTTCCGCGGCGCCGACGGCAAGTCGGCCGTCTCGGCCGCGGCCGCCGGCGGCTTCGTGGGTCTGCTGTCCCTGTGCAACATGGGTGGCCGGTTCCTGTGGTCGACCGCGTCCGACGCGATCGGGCGCAAGCCGATGTACATGATCTACCTCGGCCTCGGCGCGGTCCTCTACGTGCTGCTCACCGTGGCCGGCAGCAGCACCACCGTGCTGTTCGTGCTGTTCGCGGGCATCATCATCAGCTTCTACGGCGGCGGTTTCTCCACCGCTCCGGCCTTCCTGCGCGACCTGTTCGGTACCTACCAGGTGGGTGCCATCCACGGTCGTCTGCTCACCGCGTGGTCCGCGGCCGGAATCGCCGGTCCGCTCATCGTCGACGGCATCATCGAGAGCAACGGCACGCCGGGCAAGCTCACCGCCTCCGCCTACCACCCGGCGCTGCTGGTGATGGTCGGCGTGCTCATCGTCGGCTTCCTGGCCAACCTGGCCATCAAGCCGGTGGCCGCGCGCTACCACCGCTCGCCCTCCGCTGACGACGCCGTCAGCCTGACCCAGCAGCCCGTCACGAAGGGAGCCGCTCGATGAGCGCCCAGAACACCAGCGGTTCGACCGGCGAGCACGCGGGCAGCCAGGCGGCGGCCATCGTCGTCAGCTGGGCCCTGGTGCTCATCCCGCTGCTCTACGGCCTCGAGCAGACGCTCACGAAGGCGGCCAAGCTCTTCACCGGCTGACCAAGCTCGTCCTGTTCGACCTGAGGGGAGCCCCGGGCCCCGTGTTGGGGGGGGCCGGGGTCCCCCCTGTGCGGGTGGGGGGTGGCGGGGGCCCCCCAGCCCCCCGGGGCGGTCCACGGCGAGGGCAGGCGGGCGGCC
>JBQCHF010000012.1:0-37336 GCA_051954955.1 Motilibacteraceae bacterium | reverse complement strand
CGTGCGCCAGGGCCACGCCGTCCTCGTCGCTGGAGAGCAGTCGGGGGGCCCCGAATCGCGCCACGACGTCGGCCGCGGGGTCGTGGTCAGCCTCGTGGCCGCCGGCCGGCACCAGCTCGGACAGCAGCTGGTGACGTCGGGCCACCGGCTCGCCGTCGACCAGGCGGACCAGCCGCAGCAGCAGCCGGCGGGCCAGCTCCACCCCGGCGGGGTCCAGCGGGGCGAGGGTCTCCTCCGCGGTCCGGGCGACCGCGCCGGCCACCCCGCCGACCGCCTGGTAGTCCGCCACCCGCAGCACCCCGCTCTGGGCGTGCTCCCAGGTGGCCAGCAGGGCGTGGGAGAACAGCGGCAGCGCGCTGGCGTCGGCGGGCGTGCCGGCGCCGGCCCGGGAGGGGCGCAGGTCGCGCAGCAGCAGGTCGACCAGCCCGTCCTCCACGCTCACCCCGGCCCGCCGGGCCGGCTCCACCACCGCGCGGCGCAGCTCCGCCTCGCCCATGGGCGGGACGACCAGCTGGGCCGCCTGCAGCGACCGGGCCAGCAGCGGGTCGCGCATGCAGTGGGAGGAGAAGTCCGAGCGGACGCCGAGCACCACCCGGACCGGCGAGCCGTCGGGGGGCGCACCTCCGGCGAGGGCCGCCAGCAGGGCGAGGGCATGAGCGCGTTCGTCCTCGTCGGCCAGCGTGAAGAGCTCCTCGAGCTGGTCGACGACGAGCAGGGCCGGCCGCGGGGCACCGTCCCCCTCGGACCCGGCGGCCCTCAGCCGCTCCAGCGCCGCCTGCAGGGTCGCGGCCGGGTGCCGGCCGGGGCTGCAGACAGCCACGCGGTGCGTCCCCGCGAGGGCGGGGACCAGCCCGGCGCGCAGCAGGGAGGACTTGCCCGAGCCGGACGGGCCGATGACCACCACCGGCAGGCCGGGGTCGGATGCGTCCGGGTCGGCCGGAGCCGCCAGCGCGACCAGGGCCTCGGTGAGCGCCTCGCGGCCGACGAACCAGTCGGCGTCGTCGGCCTGGTAGCCCGCCAGGCCGCGGTAGGGGGTCGGGGCGTCCGCGGCGCGGCGGCCGGGGGCGCGCCGCACGCGGGCGGCCGCGTCCACCCACCCGGCGAGCGCCACGTCGTCGTGCACGCGGCAGGCCCGCAGCAGGGCCACCAGCTGGTCCCTGGCGCTGGGCGGGGGGACGTGCCGGCCGGTGAACCAGCCGCTGACCGTGCCCAGCGGCACCTCGCTGCTGCGGGCGGCCTCGCGCACGCTCAGCCCGGCCCGCTCGCGCAGCTCGGTGAGGGCGGCGGCGAACTCCTCGCGGGTCCGCACCGCGGCCGGCGGCGTGCGGTGGGGCGCCGCCGGGTCGGGCTGCGCGGCAGCCGGCACCCTGGGGCCGGGTCGAAGCATGCGCCCCCTCCTGCGCGTGCCGGCCGGCGTCGCGCCGGCCCGCCGGTCCGGGCGTCCCGCGCCCGCGACCGAGCTGTCCTGCTCCCCCGAGCGGTGCCCGGACCTGCCGGTGCAGAGCGCACCCTACGTGGCCGGGCGCCGGCGGGTCGCCTTGTCCGAGTCGCGGTAGCGGAGCGTGAGCTCGCGCGGGCCGCGGGGGAGTGGCCTTCGAGCGGCCTTCGAGCGGCCCGCCTCGTGCGTGCCGTTCTGCCCTGTTCGGACCAGGCGGATCGAGCGTATGGGCCGGTCGGGGGCGTGCGGAGTTGTGCGGGCATTGCCGTCAGCCGCGACAGAGCGTCTGCGGGCCCCCTAGACCTGGGGAGCGAACCGCTGGGGTCCCGGCCGACACGAGGGGGCGGCCGGGGCCGGCGGTTCGATCGACGCGGCCGGCGCAGCGCCGGACGTCGCCGGAGGGGGACGGAGCGAGGTCGGGGAGGGGAGCGGTCCGGTGCAGCAGGAGCCCCCTCGGGTCGGCCTGGCGCTGCGCCCGGGCCTCCTGCGCGACGCCCTCGCCGCGGGCCTGCCCCGGCACGGGCTGCGCGTCGTCGGTGCCTGCCGCCCGCAGCCCGGCGCGCTCGGTCCGGTGCTGGTCGCCCGGCCCGACGTCCTGCTGCTCGCCGTGGAGACCGACCCGCTCGAGGCCTCGCTGTCCGAGGGCTGTCTGCGCCGCGCGGCGCTGGCCGCGGTCCCCGTGGTGGCCCTCTGCGCGGGCGGGCCGCTGCCCGCGGGCATCGCCGCCGCGGTGACCCCGCAGGACCCGCTCGAGCTGCTCGGGGAGCGGCTGCGCGCGGCCACCGCGTCGGGCCGTCGGAGCCGCCGGCCGCAGCTCGTGGCGGTGCCGCCTGCGTCGGCTGCCCCGCCCGCCGCGCCGGCCCTGAGCGCCCAGGAGGAGCGCACCCTCGTCCTCTACGTCAGCGGGCTGAAGCTGGTCGCCGTGGCCCGCCGGCTCGGCGTGCGCTACGACACCGCCAAGGGCTACCTGGACCGGGTGCGCGACAAGTACGCGGCCGCGGGGCGGCCGGCGCGGACGAAGACCGAGCTCTACCGGGTGGCGCTGCAGGACGGGCGGCTCGGCCACGAGGCGGCGGAGCTGCCGGAGCTGCTCGAGCTGCTCGAGGGGCCGGAGCTGCTCGAGGGGCCGGAGGCGTCGCGGGAGCCGGACGACGGCGCCGGCCGACCCACCGGGTGAGGGCGCCCTCCCCGGTGTCGTGAGGCCGGCCGGCGCCGGGAGCAGGTCTACAGGCCGAGCGACCGGCCGAGGATCTCCTTCATGATCTCGTTGCTGCCGGCCCAGATGCGGGTGACGCGGGCGTCCATCCAGGCGCGGGCCACCCGGTACTCCTGCATGTAGCCGTAGCCGCCGTGCAGCTGCACGCAGGCGTCGAGGACCTCGCCCTGCACGTCGGCGCTCCACCACTTGGCCTTGGCGGCGTCGACGGCGGAGAGCCGGCCCTCGTTGTGCAGCAGGAGCAGCTGGTCGTTGAAGGCCTGGGTGACCTCGACCTTGGTGACCAGCTCGGCCAGGCGGTGCTTGTTGGCCTGGAACGAGCCGACCGCCTGGCCGAACGCCTTGCGGCCCTTGACGTAGTCGAGGGTCTCCTCGAGCACCGCCGCGGCGTGGGCGATGTTGGACACCGCGGAGCCGATCCGCTCCTGCGGCAGCATCTCCATCATGTGGATGAACCCGCGGTCGGGCTCACCGATGAGGTTCTCCGCGGGCACGCGCACGTCGGTGAAGAACAGCTCGGCGGTGTCGCCCTCGTGCTGGCCGACCTTGTCCAGCTTGCGGCCGCGCTCGAACCCGGGCATCCCGGTCTCGACGCCGAACAGGCTGATGCCCTTGGCGCCCTTCTCCGGGTCGGTCCGCGCCGCCACCACGACCAGGTCGGCGTGGTAGCCGTTGGTGATGAAGGTCTTGGAGCCGTTGAGGACCCAGGAGTCGCCGTCGCGCACCGCGGTGGTCTTGAGCGCGGCCAGGTCGCTGCCGCCGCTGGGCTCGGTCATGCCGATGGCGGTCACGATGTCGCCGGAGCAGAACCCGGGCAGCCAGCGCTGCTTCTGCTCCTCGGTGGTCAGCTCGACCAGGTAGGGCGCCACGACGTCGAAGTGGATGCCGAAGCTGGAGGAGTAGGCCGCGCCCATGCGGGCCAGCTCCTCGCCGAGCACCGCGTTGAAGCGGTAGTCGGTGTTGCCGGTGCCGCCGTACTCCTCGGGCACCGAGATGCCCAGGAAGCCCTGCTTGCCGGCCTCCTTCCACACCTCGCGGTCGATGGCCCGCTGCTCGCGGAAACGCTCGGCGTGCGGGCGGATGGAGCGGTCGACGAACTCGCGCACCGAGGCGCGGAACGCCTCGTGCTCCTCGTCGAAGATCGGGCGTTCCATGGTCTGCCTCGTCCTCGTGCTGCTGATGGGGCCGCTGACGGCGCGGCCGGGGCTGGTGCTACTCAAGGGTAATGACAGCGCCTGCCACCGCTCGTCGACCCGGGGGACGGCTCACTCGCCGGCGGCGAGCGATCGGCCGGCCCGCGGAAGGCTCAGGACGACCCGGGTGCCGACGCCCTCCTGGCTGGTCAGGGAGACGTCGCCGCCGTGCCGCTCGGCGACGGCCTTGACCACCACCAGGCCAAGGCCGGTGCCGGGGCTGCCCAGCAGCCGGGCGTTGCCGGCGCGGTAGAAGCGGGTGAACAGCTGGGAGCGGTCGGCGGCGGGGATGCCGATGCCGGTGTCCTCCACCACGACGTGGCACCCGCTGGGGTCCTGCAGGCAGCGCACCTCCACCCGGCCGCCGGCCGGGGTGTACTTCACCGCGTTGCTGAGCAGGTTGGCCACCGCCCGCTCCAGCTGGCCGCGGTCGCCGCGCACCGGGACCGGCCCGACGGCGGGGTGGCGGACCAGCTCGAGCCCGTGGGTGAGGGCCTGAGCACGGACCGCGGCCACCGCGTCGTCGACGACGCCGGCGAGGTCGAGGTCGAGGTCGTGCACCGGCCCCTCCGGCGCCCCGCGGCTGTAGTCGCGCAGGTCGTCGAGCAGGGCGTTGGCCTGGTCCAGGCCGCGCCCCATCACCGCCAGCCACTCGCGCTGCTGCTCGTCCAGCGCCGTGGTGGCGAGCAGCTGGGCGTAGCCGGACACCGCGAACAGCGGGTTGCGCAGCTCGTGCCCCACGGTGGCGACGAAGTCGGTGCGGGCCCGGTCCAGCTCGGTCAGCCGCTCGGCGATGTCCTGCTGCGCGCGGTAGAGCCGGGCGTGCTCCACCGCCCGGCCCAGCTCCTGCGCGACGAGCTGGAGGGTGAGCACCTCCGCCAGCGGCCACGGGCCCCGGCCCGCGCCGCGGTGCAGGGTGAGCAGGCCCAGCGGTCGGCCGGCGGCCCCGACCGGGAGCCGCAGCAACGGGCCCGCTCCCGGAGGATCGAGCGGCTCGCCGCGCTCCAGGGCCTCGGCCAGCTCCTCGGCGGTCGGCAGAGCCGTCGGTGCCGTCTCGGGCTGCTCCTGCTCGCTCTCACCCTCCGGCCAGCGGGTCACCAGCACTGCGCTCAGGTCGCCGGTCGGGCCGTCGTGCGCGCCGCGGCCTGCGGTCGCGCCGGCCGCGTCGGTCGCGTCGGTCCGGTCCTGCGGGCCGACCTCTGCGGGCCCGTGCTCGCCCGGTGCGGGGAGGAGATCCAGCCGCACCCCGGCCAGGTCCAGCTCCTCGCCCAGCGCCTGGACGGACTGCCGGGCCAGCGCGGGCAGCTCGAGGTGGCGGCGCACCCGCCGGATCACCCGCTGGCTCGCCTCGCGCAACCGGCGCTCCTCCTCGCGGGCGGCGCGCCGCCGCTCGCTCTCCCGGGCCAGCGCGTTGTAGGAGTCGGTGAGGTCCTGCAGCTCGTCCGGCCCGCGGGCGGGCAGCGGATGGCCGGGGACGCCGTCGCGCAGCTGGGCCAGCTGGGCGCGCACCGACTCCAGCGGACCGACCACCGACCGCTCCACCCGGCCGGCCGAGCGCAGGGCCGCGAGCAGCGCGAGGACCACGGCCAGCACGACGGCGGCCAGCCCGGCCCCGAGGAGGACCTGCAGCCGATCCCGCGCGCGGGCCCGCTCGCCGTCCACCGCACGCTGCACGGCGTCGCTCGCGGCGCGGAAGGCGTCGAACTGCGCCTTGGCCCGGGCCTGCGTGCCGTCGTCAGTCCCCCCGTCCCCGGCCACGGCGGGCTCGGCGAACTCCTGCTGCCAGCGCACCGCGGCCTGGTGCGAGGCAGCGACGAGCGCGTCGAGCCGGTGGTCCAGCGGGAGGGCGGCGAGCTGCGCGTGGGCCTCGGTGTAGGAGGCGCGGCCCGCGGTGTAGGGGGCCAGGAAGGCGCGGTCACCGGTGAGGAGGTAGCCGCGCAGGCCGGTCTCCATGTCGATCATCGCCTCGCGGCCCTGCGCCTCGGCGGTCGAGGCCGGGGCGAGGGTGCGGGACACGTGGTCGAGCCCGTGGCGCACGGCCAGCAGCGCGCCGGCGCCGAACAGGCCGGCGGCGGCCACCAGGGCGACCTGGACCGCGAGGGCGCGCAGCAGCACCTGCCGCACCGGCCGGGAGCCGGGCCCGGCGGGCCGGGGGGCGCGGCCGGGTGCGCCGACGTCCGCGTCGCCGCCGCGACCGCTGCCCGTCCCCGTGCTCACGGCGCCATCGTTCCCCTGCCGGCAGCCATCCTGCACATGGGTCCCTGCACCCGGGTCCGGCGAGCGGCGCGTCCCAGGTGGGGGCAGCGGCGCCGCCGCTGCGGGGACCTTCTCCTCTCGACCTCGCGGCGAGCCTGCGGCGCGATGGTGCAGTGGACCGGATGAGCCCGCTGGACGAGGGCTTCCTGCACCTGGAGGACCGGCGCACGTCCCTGCACATCGCGAGCCTGAGCCTGTTCGAGGGCCCGCCGCCGGACCACGACCAGCTGACCGCGCTGTTCACGCGCAAGCTGCCGCTGGTGCCGCGCTACCGCCAGCGCGTCGTGCCGGTGCCGCTGGACCTGGGCCGACCGGTCTGGGTGGACGACCCGCACTTCGACCTGGACTACCACCTGCGGCGCACCGCGCTGGCCCACCCCGGCGGCGACGTCGAGCTCCGACGTCTCGTCGGACGCCTGATGTCCCAGCAGCTGGACCGCGGCAAGCCGCTGTGGGAGGCCTGGGTCGTCGAAGGCCTCGCCGGCGACCGCTGGGCGCTGGTGAGCAAGGTGCACCACAGCATGGTCGACGGGATCGCCGGCACGGACCTGCTCTCCCGGGTGCTGGACACCTCCGTGGACAGCTCCGCCCGCTCCGTCGGCGCGCCGCTGGAGCCGGCCGCCTGGCACCCGGGCGCGCCGCTGGAGCCGGCCGCCTGGCACCCGGGCGAGCCGCCGGGAGGGGTCGAGCTGGTGGCCGACGCGCTGCGCGAGCGCGGGCTCGGCATGCTGGCCGCGGCGCCCCTGCGAGCCGCGCTGACCTCGCCCCGCCGGGCCGGGTCGCTGGCGCTGACCACCGCCCGCGGCCTGGCCGGCTACGCGGCCAACCTGCGCCCGGTCCCGGCGTCCTCGCTGGTGGGGCCGCTGGGTCCGCACCGGCGGTTCCGCTGGGGCGCGGTCGGGCTGGAGGACGTCCGGGCCGTCCGGGCGGCGCACGGCGGCACCATCAACGACGTCGTGCTGGCGCTCGTGACCAGCGGTTTCCGGGCGCTGCTGCTGAGTCGGCACGAGCCGCCGCGGCGCGGGGCGGTGCGCTCGCTGGTCCCGGTCTCGGTGCGCCACGCCGACCAGCGCGGGCGGCTGGACAACCGGGTGAGCGCGATCCTGGCCGACCTGCCGGTGGAGGTGGCCGACCCGGTGGAGCGCTACGCCGAGGTGGTCGCTCGGATGCGCCGGCTCAAGGGCGCCGCGGAGGCCGAGGCCGGCGAGGCCCTCACCGCCGCGGCCGGCTGGGTGGCCGCGCCGGTGCTGGCCTCGGCGCTGCACCTTGCCTTCCGGGTGCCGCACCGCAACCTCACTACGGTGACGACCAACGTCCCCGGCCCGCGCCAGGTGCTCTGGGCCTGCGGGCGGCGGATGCTGGCCACCTACCCCTACGTGCCGATCGCCGACCGGCTGCGCACCGGCGTCGCCGTCACCTCCTACGACGACGCGCTCGCCTTCGGGGTCACCGCGGACCGCGACAGAGTCCCCGACGTCGACGTGCTGCTGCAGGGACTGCTCGCCGCGGTGGACGAGCTGCGGCCCGCGCCGGTGCCGTAGAGGCACCGACGCGGGCCCGGTGGCTCGATGCGCGGCTACCCCATCTGCGCCGCGGCGGAGGCAGCGACGGCGTCGGACAACACGCTCGAGCCGCCGTAGACCTCCAGCCGGGACAGGCTGGCGGCGTGGGCGGCGAGGAAGGACTGCGCGCTGGCGGACAGGGAGGTCGGCGGGGTCAGCAGCAGCGGGGCGCCGGCCAGCGCGGCGTGCAGGCCGCCGGCCACCGCGTCGGCGAAGACCTCGCCGTTGACCAACCCGGCGACCTGCGGCGAGCCGTTGCCGTAGAAGGTCGCGGCCACCTTGGCGGCCGTCGCGTAGCCGTCGACGCCGACCACCGTGGCGGTCGGCGTGCGGCCCACCGCCTGCGCGGCCTGCGCCGCCGGCCCGCCGATCGCGTAGAGCGCGGCCGAGGGATGGGCGGCCACGAACGCCTTCACGCCGGCCGGCAGGCTGCCCCCATTCGTCAGCAGCACCACGCCGTGGGTGGCGGCGTCCGGCCCGGAGTCCTTGGCCATGGCGTTCCCCGCGGCCAGGGCGTCGGGGAAGGCGCTGCCCGTGGCCAGCGCGATCCGGTCCACGCCGCCGACCGCACCGGCCACCGCCACCGCGGTCGCTTAGCGGTCCGCGCCGGCCAGCCGCCGGGGAGTGAACCCGGCGGCCCGCACCTGGTCGCTCACCGTGTTCGACAGGGCGCCGCTGCCGCCGAGCAGGTAGACGGTGGCGCCCGGAGGCAGCAGCCGCTCGAGCTCGGCCTTCACCCGCGGGTCCAGGCCCGCAGCCCCGTTCAGCAGCACCGGGCCGCCCTCGGCCCGGGCCAGCGGGGTGCCGCTGAGGGCGTCGGCGGAGACGGCGGAGCCGGCCAGCACCGCCACCCGAGCGGTGTCCGCAGCCGGGAAGGCGTCCCGGGACGCCGCGATCGAGGTCTCCACGCGGTCCGCGCCCCAGTGCCGGCACAGGGTGCCGCCGGTCACCGGCGAGCAGACGTTGCGTGGCCCGGTGGAGGTGCCGGAGGGGCCGCTGCTGAGCGTCGTCGACGTCGCCCAGTACGACGTGCGCGCCCACGCGCCGTCCGGTGTGAGCGACACGTGCACGTGGTTGCGGTGGCAGGTGGTGTCGTAGGTGGAGGTGGCCCAGCTGCTGCCGCCGCAGGAGAGGTAGGTCTCCCAGGAGCCGGCCGGGTTGCCGTTGTGCGGGTAGGGGCGCCACATCCGGTTGTTCCAGATGACGTACATGACACCGAGCCGGCGGGCCATCGCGGCCGGGTTGCCCTGGGCGTCGGCGGCGGTGAGCCAGCCGATGAACGACTCCGCCGCCGCCTTCTGAGTGGCGTCCTTCGACGTCGCCATCCAGTCCACGGCGCGGTAGTCGTCGTGCCCGTCCTCGCTGGTCGCGTGGCAGGTGCGGTCGGTGCCGAAGCCGCCGAAGGTGCCCCAGGTGCCGGCGATGAGCGTGCTGAGCTTGCTCGGGCCGGGCTTCACCGTCCCGTCGCAGCCCTTCTCGCTGGTCCACGGCGTCGGCCAGGACTCGATCGGCGCGGTGAACGTCTTGGCGGCGGGCGCGGTGGCTGCGGTGGCGGGCGCGCCGGCGGCGGCCAGGCCGCCCAGGGCGACGGTCGCGGCCGAGGCGACGGCGAGCGCGACGCGCAGCGCGCGCCGGGGAAGCCGCTGGGCAGGCAGCTGGGCAGGCAGCTGGGTAGACAGCTGCGCAGGCAGGGGGAGGTGCATGGGCTGGTGCCTTCCGGCGCGCCTGCGGAGCGTGCCGCTGTCGGGTTCGGGCGCCAGCTGCCCGGCCGCTCGCGCGGCTTCACCCCGAGGGACCCCGTCGGTGGCGGTCAGGTGGGATGCCCACCTGTCCACGCGGACGTCCCGGCGTGCTCTGCGGTCCCCCGCTCCTGCCCCGTCGCGTGGGTCGGCCCAGGTCCGCGGCGGCAGGACTCGGCGTTCCGCGGGCCACCCCCGCGCCGGCTGGGCGGGGACCAGGGAAGCATCGGCGATCCCGATCCCCCGCTTGAGTGCGACACGTGGTGACGTGGGTCACGTATCCGGTCGAAGCTCTCGTACCGGGACGAACGACGAGACAGCGGAGGGCGTGGGATTCGAACCCACGAGGACGGGTGGTTACGCCCTAGCGGTTTTCAAGACCGCCGCCATCGGCCACTAGGCGAGCCCTCCTGGCGGAGCCCATCCTGCCGTACCTGGTCAGGCCGCGGGGGCGCCGGCGACCGGCCGGGACGGCCGTCCGGGGCGCTGGAGCGGAGGGCTGCTGCACGGCACACCGGCGTGTCGGCCCACAGCATTCCAGTCGATCTCCGGCCCGCCCCTCAGTGCACCGCGTCCGACGCCGGCGGTTCGTGCCGGCCGCGGTCGCGGGTGACCACGCTGATCCGCCCGTCGGGCTCCATGTGCGCGGCCCGCACCTCGCGCAGGTCCTGCACGCCCTGCTCGCGCAGCTGGCTGGCCAGCTCGTCGTCGGTGACGAGCTCGCGGCGCAGGTTGCGCCGCAGCAGGCGGCCGTCGTGCACCAGGGGGAGGGCGCTCGGGCGGATCACCCGCTCCACCCAGCGGAAGCGGAAGGACAGGGCGTCCAGGACCCACGACCAGCCGATGATCACCGCCACCAGGATGATGCCGTCGGTGATGCTCGCGTAGCTGCCGGCCATCCCGTTCTGGGCGGCGTCGGCGATGAGCACGATCACGAGGACGTCGGTGACGCCCAACGTCCCGCTCTCCCGGCGCAGGATGAAGCGCAGCAGGAAGAACAGGCCGAGGTAGATGCAGGTGCCCCGGACGAAGATCTCCAGCAGCGGGGTGTCCGGCATGAAGGCCTTGGCCCAGTCGACGGGACCGAACGGGCCGCTGCCGCCCTGCGCCAGCGGGCTCGCCGGGTGCGGCGCGAGCTCGGACACCAGCCGCGCCGCGGTGCTGATGACCGCCATGCTCGGACAGTGCCCGCGGGACCTCGCGCCATGCCTGCTCACCGCCGGGGTGGTGCGCGGGGGCCAGCCGGGCGGCCCGGGCTAGTGCTCGCGCACCATGCCCACCCGTGGTCCCGGTCCTCACTCGGCAGGACCTAGGTCATCACTTCCTGCGACGTGGCCTGAGCATCGTCGTGCACGTCCTAACGTTGTCCCAGGCCGATGGACGGCCGGCCGGTCACGCCCGCTGGTGCGACCAGATGGTGCTCGTGGAGTCTCGCCATGTTCGTGCTGTGCACCTGTCCGCTCTGCGGCGACGTCCGCCTCCCTGCCGGCGAGGTCGTGCTCACCGAGTACGCCAACCTGACCTCGTCCAGCACCTACGTCTTCACCTGTCCCGGCTGCGGTGAGCAGGTCCGCAAGCCGGCCGAGCGCTGGGTGCTCGAGGCCCTGGCCAAGGTGCCGGTGCAGCGCACCGTGGTGCGGGTGCCGGCCGAGGCGTTCGAGCCGCACACCGGGGCGGCCATCAACGACGACGACATCCTGGACTTCGCCCGCGCGCTGGCCGAGATCGACGACATCGCCTCGATCGCGGACACCCGGTCGGTGCCGGCCGGCAACCCGGTCCCGTCCCGTCGCGGACCGGCCGCCACGGTCGAACCCGGCCCGGTGGCCCACCGCGCCGCGGACGAGCCCGTCGACGACGTCGCCCGCCGCCCGCGCTGGCTGGCCCGGCTGCTGCGGCTGCTGGACCCGTTCGCCTGACATCTCCCAGCGCGTGATCGTGAAGGCCTGGTGCCGGAATCCCGGCACCAGGCCTTCACGATGTTGCCGCCGTCAGGGCCGCGCATTCCAAGGGCAGCACCCGCGCCGGGGTCGAGAGCACCCGGCCCTCGCCGACCTCCCGCACCGGGCCCACCAGCTCGACGTCGCCGCGCAGCGGCGCGTCCGCGCTGGAGCGGCCCAGGTGCAGCTCGATCCGGCCCGGCTCGACCACCCGCCGCCGGGAGGCGCCGGTGAAGGAGAGCCGGTCGGTGTGCACCGCCAGCTCCACCCGTGCGGCCTGCCCCGGGGCGAGCTGCACCCGGGCGAAGCCGAGCAGCTGGCGCACCGGCCGGGTCACCGAGGCCACCGGGTCGCGCAGGTAGAGCTGCACCACCTCCGCGCCGGCCCGCCCGCCGGTGTTGCGCACCGTGCAGGCCACGGTGAAGGCGCCGTCGGTCGGCACCTGCTCGTCGCTCACCGAGAGCTCGGCCAGCTCGAAACGGGTGTAGGAGAGCCCGTGCCCGAAGGGGAACAGCGGGGACGGGTCCAGCGCTGACACCCCGCTCGGGCCGCCCAGCGGCGGGTGCAGGTAGGTGGCCGGCTGCGCCGCGGCCGAGCGGGGGAAGGACACCGGCGTCCGCCCGGACGGGCAGACCGCGCCGAGCAGCACGTCCACCAGCGCGGCGGCGCCCTCCTCCCCGGGGAAGAACGCCTGCACCACGGCCGCGCACCGCTCCACGTAGGGCGCTAGGGCGTAGGGCCGGCCGGTGAGCAGCACCAGCACCACCGGGGTGCCGGTGGCCAGCAGCTCCTCCAGCAGCGCGCCCTGCTCGCCGGGCAGCGACAGGTCGTCGACGTCGCAGCCCTCGCCGCTGGTGCCCGCGCCGAACAGCCCTGCGCGGTCGCCGAGCACCGCCAGGCAGACCTCGGCCCCGCGGGCCGACTCGACAGCGACGCCGAAGCCCTGCCGCCCCGGCTCGCGGACGTCGCAGCCGCGCGCCACCGCCAGCTCGGCCTCGGGCAGGGCGGCGCGCAGCGCGTCCAGCACCGTGGGCACCTCGACGCCGAGCGGGACCTCCGGGTGCCGCACGCCCACGTGGTTGGGGAACGCGTAGCAGCCCATCAGCGCCAGCGGGTCGTCCAGGTTCGGTCCGACGACGGCGACCCGGCGCAGCGCGGCCGGGTCCAGCGGGAGACGCAGCGTCCCCTCGCGGCCCGGGGCCCCCGGGTTGGCCAGCAGCACCACCGACCGCTCGGCCAGCCGGCGGGCCAGCGCGCGATGCTCGGTCGGGTCGAGGTCGAAGGGGTCGGGCTCTGTGTTGACAGAGCCGGTCTCGCCGGCAGAGCCAGCACGGGGTCCGGCCTGCTGGGCGAGGGGGTCCCAGTCCTCGTCCAGCAGGCCGAGCTCGATCTTCTGCGCCAGCACCCGGCGCAGGGCCCGGTCCACCAGGGCCTCCTCCACCACCCCGTCCCGGACCTGCCGCACCAGCGGCTCGGCGTAGCAGCGGGCGGTGGGCAGCTCGACGTCGATGCCGGCGCGCAGGGCCAGCGCCGCGGCCTCGGCGTCGTCGGCGGCGACGCCGTGCTGGCCGACCAGGAAGGCGATCGCGAAGTAGTCGGCGACCACGGTGCCGGTGAACCCCCAGCGCTCGCGCAGGACGCCGGTGAGCAGCGAGGGGTCCGCGGCGGCGGGCAGCCCGTCGATCTCCGCGTAGGAGTTCATCACCGAGCGGGCGCCGCCCTCGCGCAGCGCTGTCTCGAACGGCGGGAGGAACACGTCCTCGCGCTCGCGCGGGCCGGCGTGCACGGGGGCCAGGTTGCGGCCGCTGCGCGAGGCCGAGTAGCCGGCGAAGTGCTTGAGGGTGGCCACGATCCCCGCGCTCTCCAGGCCGCGGACGTAGGCGGCGCCGACCTGGCCGACGAGGTAGGGGTCCTCGCCGATGCACTCCTCGACCCGCCCCCAGCGCAGGTCGCGGACGACGTCGAGGACCGGCGCCAGCCCCTGGTGGACGCCGACCCGGCGCATCGAGCGGCCGATCGCGGCGGCCATCTGCTGCACCGTGTCCGGGTCCCAGGCCGCACCCCATGCCAGCGGGGTGGGGAACACCGACGCCTTCCAGGCGGTGAAGCCGGTCAGGCACTCCTCGTGCGCCACCGCCGGGATCCCGAGCCGGGTCCGCGCGACCAGGTCGCGCTGGGTGCCGGCCAGCGCGGCGGCGGCCTCGGCCGGCTCGACCGGCGTGGTGCCGAACACCCGGGTCAGCTGCCCGAGGCCGTGCCGGGTCAGCTCGGGGAGGGGCGGCACCTGCCCGATGGTCTGGTCCATCAGCGGCGCGACGCCGCCGTCCGGTGAGACGTCCACCCACACCCCGACCAGCTGGGCGCACTTCTCCTCGAGGCTCATCCGCGCCACCAGGTCCGCCACCCGCGCGGCCGTCGGGAGGGACCGGTCCCGGAAGGGCAGCGGCTGCGCGCTCACGCCTCCTCCTGCGCCGGCGCGGAGGACGCGCCGATCTCGAGCCGGATCGGGAAGCGGACGTCCTCGGGCCGCTGCCCGCCCAGGATCGCGGTGAGCAGCCGCACCAGGGTGCGGCCCATCTCCTGGGCCGGCTGGCGCACGCTGCTGAGCGGCCGGGCGGCACCCTCGGGAAGGGCGTCGCCGTCGAAGCCGACCACGCCGACGTCGGCCGGCACCCGCCGCCCGGCCGCGGCCAGCGCCCGCAGGGCGCCGGCGGCCATGACGTCGCTGGCCACGAAGACGCCGTCGAGGTCCGGGCGGCGCGTGAGCAGCTCGGCCATCGCACGCTCGCCGCCCTGGGCGGTCCAGTCCCCCTCGGCCACGAGGTCCGCCGAGGCCTCCAGGCCGCGCGCGGCCACCGCGTCGCGCCAGCCGTCCAGCCGGTCGATGCCGGCGGTCGTGTCGGTGGGCCCGGTCACGGTCCCCACCACCCGGCGCCCGGTGCCGGCCAGGTGCTCCACCGCCGCTCGGGCGCCGCCGCGGTTGTCGCAGTCGGCGTAAGGGACCCCGGTGGGGCCGGTCGAGGCGCTGAAGGGGCGACCGCCCAGCACGACCGGCACGCCGGCCCGCTGCAGCCGCATCGGCATGGAGTCGTCGCCGTGCAGGCCGATGAGCACCACGCCGTCGACGTGGCGGCCGGCGAGGTAGCGCTCGATCCGGGCGGCGTCGTCGCTGGTCTGCCACAGCAGCAGCACCAGCTGCTGGTCGGCGTCGGCCGCCCCGTCGTGCACGCCGCGGATGACCCGGGTCCAGAACGGGTGGCCGAACAGCGCCTGGTCGCTCTCGCACACCACGAGCGCGATGGAGTCGGTGCGGCGCCGCACCAGGGCACGGGCCGCCGGGTTGGGCACGTAGCCCAGCTCGACGATGGCCCGCTGGACCGCGCCGGCCCGGACCTCGTTCACCCGCGGATCGCCGTTGACGACCCGCGAGACGGTGGCCCGGGAGACGCCGGCGCGGGCGGCGACCTCCTCCAGGGTCACTCCGGCCATGCGAAGGGCTCCGCCGGCAGCGCGTGCTGCCGGATCACGTCGCGGTACCAGAGGGCGCTGCGGCGGGGCGTGCGCCGCTGGGTCTCGTAGTCGACGTGCACGATGCCGAAGCGCATCCGGTAGCCCTCGGCCCACTCGAAGTTGTCCATGAGGGACCAGGCGAAGTAGCCGCGGACGTCGACGCCGTCACGCACGGCGTCGAGCAGCGAGCGCAGGTGGGCGTCCAGGAACGCGAGCCGGCGGGCGTCGTCGATGCTGCCGTCCGGGCCCATCGGGTCGTCGTAGGCGGCGCCGTTCTCGGTGATGTAGAGCGGCGGCAGGTCCGGGTGCTCCTCGCGCAGCCGGCGCAGCAGCGCGCCCAGCCCCTCCGGGGTGATCGGCCAGCCGATTTCGGTGGCCACCTCCGGCTGCACCCCGGCGATCGCCCCCGCTCCGGGGAAGCTGCCCTGGTCGTCGGGGCCGGGGGTGCTCGCCTGCTCGAAGAACCCGTCGTTGTAGTAGTTGACGCCGAACCAGTCCAGCGGCTGGGCGATCTGCTCGAGGTCGCCGGGCTGCAGGACCTCGTCCAGTGCGGGGGCGAGGTAGGTCGCGAGGTCCTCCGGGTAGCGGCCCTCGAGAGCCGCGCCGGCGAACCACTGGTTGATGGTCTGGTCCATCCGCGAGGCCGACAGCCGCGCTGCCTCCGACGCGCCGTCGGAGAGGCGGATCGGGAGGAAGTTGCAGACGACGCCCAACCGGGACTCCGGCCGGACCGCCCGCATCGCCTCGACGGCCTTGCCGTGGCCCAGCATCAGGTGGTGCGCCGCCTGGATCGCCAGCCCGTGGTCGCGCAGGCCCGGCGCGTGGACGCCGGCGCCGTAGCCCAGCCAGGCCGAGCACCACGGCTCGTTGAGGGTGGCCCACGCCGCCACCCGGTCGCCCAGCGCGTCGACCATGAGCGCGGCGTAGTCGGCGAACCGCTCGGCCGTGTCGCGCTCGGGCCAGCCGCCGGCCGCCTGCAGCTCGCTGGGCAGGTCCCAGTGGTAGAGCGTGGCGAAGGGGGCGATGCCGTTCTCCAGCAGCGCGTCCACCAGCCGGTCGTAGAACGCGACGCCCTCGGGGTTGAGCGGACCCTTGCCTCCCGGCTGCACTCGAGGCCAGGCGATGCTGAACCGGTAGGCCGCCAGCCCGAGGTCCTTCATCAGCGCGACGTCCTCGCGCCAGCGGTGGTAGTGGTCGGCGGCGACCGAGCCGGCCGAGCCGTCGGCGATGGCGCCGGGCACCCGGCACAGGTCGTCCCAGATGGACGAGCCGCGGCCGCCCTCGGCCGCGCCTCCCTCGATCTGGTACGACGAGGTGGCGGCGCCGAGGAGGAAGCCCTCGGGGAACTCGACCATGCTGGGCATCCTCCGGGAAGGGGTGAGCGGTCTCGCGCTCCCTCATGAGAGCGCTCTCACCCAATCACGACCGAGGGCCGGGCCACCAGTCCTCGGCGTTCATGAACTGCGCGGCGTCGCTCCGCCGCCATCCGCCGCGCGACGGCGCAGCTTGTCCGCGTACATCGCCGCGTCGGCCCGCCGAACCAGGTCGGCCGCCTCTGTCCGGTGGCTCGGGTGGGAGTGGTCGGCGGCGGGCGGGCCGGGCTCGCTCACGGTGGTCGCGACGCCGATGCTGAGACCCAGGCGCACCGGCGGCGGGCTCTCCCGCCCCGCCACGGAGCGCTCGGCGGGGGCGAGCGGGATCGGCTCGGCCACCGCCGCCCGCAGCCGGGCGACCAGGTGCTCCGTGCCCCCGGGGTCCAGGTCCTCGGCCACCACGAGGAACTCGTCGCCGCCCACCCGGGCCACGGTGTCCCGGTCCCGCACCGTGTTCGCCAGCCGGTCGGCCACCTCGCGCAGGACGTCGTCGCCGACGCCGTGCCCCAGCGCGTCGTTCACCGCCTTGAAGCCGTCGAGATCGCAGAACAGGACCGTGACCGGAGGGCCCCGGCGCGCGCTGCGGGCCAGGGCGGTGCGCAGCCGGTCCTCGGCCAGGACCCGGTTGGCCAGACCGGTGAGGGGGTCGTGCAGGGCCTGCGCGGTGAGGCTCTGGCGGGCCTGCCGGTCGGCGGTCACGTCCTCGAGCTGGGCGACGACCTGCGCCGGGGCGCCGGCCCGGTCGCGCAGCACCGACCGGGTCACCCGGGCCCACAGGGTGCGCCCGTCGGGCCGGAGGTAGCGCTGCTCGTCGCGGACGTCGGCGACCTCCCCGGCCAGCAGCTGGCGGACCAGCTCGCGGTCGGCGTCGACGTCGGCCGGGTGCAGGAAGTCGGCGAGCGGGCGGTGCAGCAGCTCGCGCCGGCCACGCTCGAGCAGGTCGCACAGGGAGCGGTTGACGTCGGTGAGCCGGCCCTCCAGGTCCAGCAGGGCGGTGCCCAGCGGCGCGTGCTCCATCGCCTGGCGGAAGCGCTGCTCGCTGGCCCGCAGCGCCGCCTCGGCCGCGCGCCGGTCCTCGATCACCCGCAGCGCCGCGTGCAGCTCGGGGTCGCCGTGGACGTCCTGGGCCAGGTGCCCGGTGATCTCCACCCAGCGGTAGGTGCCGTCCGGGAGCCGGAAGCGCGCCTCCACCGTTCCGGTGTCCACCCGGCGCTCGAGCACGTCGGCCCGACGGGCCATCGAGGACCGGACGTCGTCGGGGTGGAGGAAGTCCCTGGGGCGGCGGCCCAGCAGGTCCTCCGGCTCCCAGCCGAGGATCCGGCGCACCGCCGGGGAGACGTACGTGTAGGTGCCGTCGCCCCGGCTCGTGCTGATGACGTCGGAGCTGCTCTCCGCCATGAGCCGGTAGCGGCGCTCGGAGTCCGCCAGCAGGGCCATCGTCCGTCGCTCCGACGTGATGTCGGAGAAGCTGGCGACGACGCCGGCCGGGGTCGGCCTCCCGGGCTCGTCGAGCGGTTCCGCGTTCACCCGCAGCCAGATGACGTCGTCGCCGACGCGCATCCCCAGCACCTGGCCGCGCACCGGCCGGCCGGTGCGCAGGGCCACCGCGGTGGGCAGCTCTGCCGGGGCGAGGGGGACACCGGACTCGTCAACGGCCTCGCGCAGCGGATGGTCCGGGCTGCTGCCGACCAGCTGGTGCTCGGCGAGCTGCAGCAGCCGCAGGGCGGCCGGGTTGGCCGAGACGAGGAGGCCGTCCGCGTCCTGGACCAGCACGCCCTCGGTGAGCGAGTCGACCACCGCGCGGTGGCGCCGCTCGGACTCGGCCAGCGACTGCTCCGCCTGCACGACGGCGCCGACGTCCCGCAGGCTCAGCACGACCCCGGCCGGGCCCCCGTCGGACGGCACCGGCCGCACCGTGGCCGACAGCTGCACGGTGCTGCCGTCCGCCCGGAACATGAGCTGGCGCTGGGTGTCCAACGGCTCCCCGGTGGCGCAGGCGCGCGCGATGGGGCACTCCTCGCGCGGGAAGGCGCTGCCGTCCGGGCGGGTGTGGTGGGCCACCTCGTGCAGGTCCGCGCCCAGCAGGTCGTCCGGCGTCGTGCCGAGCAGCGCGGCGAAGGAGAGGTTGGCGTAGGTGAGCCGGCCGGAACGGTCCAGCAGCGCCAGGCCGTCGCCGGCGGCGTCCAGGGCGCGCCGCTCGAGCTGGCGCCGCTCCCTCTCGGCCTCGAGGTCGCCGGCCCTGGCCACCGCGGACAGCACGCCGGCCGCCTCCTCGAGGAAGCGCTCGTCGGCGGCGGAGAAGGCGCCCGGGGACTCGTCGTGCGCGGCCAGCGCGCCCCAGACGCGGTCACCGTGCCGGATGGGCACCCCTGCGCTGGAGCGGACCCCGCCGGCGTCGACGTCGTCCAGCCGGCGAGGCTGCCCGGAGCGCGCCGCCTCGGCCCCGGCGCCGCCGGCGGGAAGGTCCGTCCCGGTCAGGTCATGCCTGCTGAGGGCGAGCCGGTGGACGGTGCCGTCGGGTGCGAGCCGGAGCACCTCCACCCAGGGCACCCGGAGCACCGCCGCGGTCAGCTCGCAGGCCCGCAGCAGCACCCGGTCGGGGTCCTCGAGAGCGCACCGGGCCAGCGCCAGCAGCGCTTCCTGCTCCAGCACCCGGCGGCGCAGGACGTCGAGGGCCGGGCCGCCGCGCGCGCGGCTCTCGTCCACGTGCCCTCCCGCGCCCGACGCTGCCGGCTGCTCCGCTGCGCGAGCAGCGTGGCACGCGGCGGAGGGCCGGCGGAGGGGCGATCGCCGAACCCGGCTGGGTCCCGGCTGATCTCGCTGGCTGAGGGCTGGTTCAGGGCTGGTTCAGGGGCGCCGCTCGAACAGCGCCCACAGCCGCCAGCCGCGGTCCGGGAACCCGACGGCGTCGGCCACCCGGGCGGAGGCGACGTTGTCCGGCGCGTGCAGGTAGGTGGGCACGGCGCCGCCGGCGAGCACGGCGCGGGCGGCCTGGGCGACCAGCCGGCGGGCCAGACCGGCACCGCGGGCGCGCTCCTCGGTCACCACCGCGAGCTCCTGGCCGTGCCGGTCGTGCCGCTTCACCCCCACT
The DNA here is from genome assembly GCA_051954955.1 of Motilibacteraceae bacterium. Lineage (GTDB taxonomy): Bacteria > Actinomycetota > Actinomycetes > Motilibacterales > Motilibacteraceae > JBQCHF01. Next base: position 18,018 of record JBQCHF010000012.1, on the reverse strand, counting down.
CCGGCCAGCCAGCGGTCGTCGTCGTCGAGGGTGACCAGGGCCGGGCCCCGGAAGGGGTGCAGCCACTCGGGCACCCGGGGGTCGTCGACCGGCAGCCACTGCCCGGCGTCGGGGAGGTCGGCGGGCGCCGTGCTCCAGCGGAACGGGGCGCAGCCGACGATGGCGTGCGGTGCGCCGAACAGCTCCGGCAGCAGCTGGCGCAGCCGGCGGGCGGCCTCGGCGTAGCGCTCCTGCTCCTCCGACGTGTCGTCGGAGGAGTTCGCCGCCGTGGCCAGGGCGGGCAGGTCGAGCCGATCGGCCTCCTCGCGCACCACGTCGGCCAGGGCGGGTGGCACGGCGAGCACGGTGCCGACGCCGGGGCCCTGCACGGCCAGCAGCCGCTGCACGCTGCCGTCCCAGCCGGGCTGCTCGCGGCGCTCGGTGCCCACGACGTCGAAGGGCTGCCGGGGCGGCCAGGCGCCCACCCACGAGCGCAGGTGCTCGGCGAGCTGGGCGGGCAGCGGCTCGCGCGTCGCAACCCCGTCCGGCTGCGTCGGCTCGGCTGCGCCGTCTCCGGTCGCGCCCTCGGCGTCGATCGCGCGTGCCACGTCGTCCTCCTCGTCCCGGTGCACGGCCATCCTGCCCAGGGATGGTTGCGAGCACCCGCCGAGGGGGGCGCTGTGGTAGGCAGCGGGCATGCCTCCCGCCGACGCCGGACCGCCCGCCGAGCAGCCCGCGGACGTGCCCGCAGTCGAAGGTCCAGTCGCCGCGCCGGCCCCCGCTGCGGACGTCGCCCCGGTGGTGGCAGCGGCGTCCGCGGCACGCGGCTCGGCCGAGGACGCGGTCTCCTGGCCGGTGCGGGTCACGGCCGCCTGGGCCTGGCGCGGCCTGGTGGTGGCCGCCGGCGTCTACGTGCTGCTCCAGGTGCTCTCCAAGCTCACCCTCATCGTCTTCCCGGTGGCGGTGGCCCTGCTGCTCTCGGCCCTGTTCAGCCCCGGCGTGGCCCGGCTGCGGCGATGGGGTGTGCGCAAGAACCTGGCCACCACGCTGGTGTTCGTCACCGGCATCGCGCTGGTGGCCGGTGTGCTGGCGCTGATGGGGACCGCGCTGGCCGAGCAGCTGCCGGACATCAGCAAGAGCGCCCAGCAGGGCGTGCAGGAGGTGCAGAAGTGGTTGGCCCGCGGGCCGTTCCACCTGAGCCAGTCCCAGCTCGACTCCTACACCAAGCAGGTCACGGACTGGGTGGCCAGCAACCGCGGCCGGCTCACGTCGGGCGCGATCGGCGCGGCGGGCACCGCGGCCGAGGCCTTCGCCGCGGTCTTCCTGTGCCTGTTCACGACCTTCTTCTTCCTCGCCGACGGCGCGCACATCTGGGACTGGGTCGTCCGGCTCTTCCCGCGCCGGGCCGAGGAGGCGGTGCGCGAGGCCGGCGTGCGCGCGTGGACCAGCCTGGTCGGCTACGTCCGCGGGGTGGTCATCATCGCCGCCATCGACGCGGCCGGCGTCGGGATCGTGCTCGGCGTGCTCTCGGTCCCGCTGGCCGCGCCGCTGGCGATCCTGGTCTTCCTCGGCGCGTTCGTCCCACTGGTCGGCGCCACGGTGACCGGCCTGGTGGCGGTGCTGGTGGCCCTGGTCACCAAGGGCCCGGTCACGGCGCTCATCGTGGCCGCCGGCATCGTCGCGGTGCAGCAGATCGAGGGCCACCTGCTGCACCCGCTGGTGATGAGCCGCTTCGTCCGGCTGCACCCGCTCGGCATCGCCCTGGCCGTGACCACCGGCGCCGTGCTCGCCGGCATCGGCGGCGCCGTCGTCGCCGTCCCGGTCGCCGCCGTCCTCACCACCGTGCTCGGCTACTTCGCCGGGCGGTCCCGCGCGACCCCGCCCCCGCCGGCCCCGGCCGGAACGATCACGGCCCCGTGATCTTTCATCGCCCACCCAGGAGAATTCAGCTCGGTGCGCGAGTACTTGCCTCGGTCGGGTCCTTCCCGTGACGCGCTCCAGGCCCGCCCGGAACCACCGCCGCTGGGCTGACGCCCGCCCAAAGGACCGATGTCCCTCCTGGGGAGCACGGTCCGTGACTACGGTGCGACCCATGAGGGCCGTCTGGGTCAGGTCATGAGGGTCGCCGTCCCCGTCGAGCGGCTGCCCGGGGAGCGCCGGGTGGCGCTCGTCCCCGAGCTGGTCGGGCGGCTCACGGCCGCCGGTCTGGACGTCGTCGTCGAGTCCGGGGCGGGGCTCGGCGCGATGCACGCCGACGCCGACTACGTCGCCGCGGGCGCGCAGGTGTCCGAGAAGGACCCGTGCCCGGACGCCGACGTCGTGGTGTCGGTGCGCCCGGTGCCCCCGGACCGGCTGCGCCCCGACGCCGTCACCGTCGGCTTCCTGCCGGTCGGCGACCTGGACCTGGTCCGCGCCTACCGCGACCGCGGGGTCACCGCCTTCGCGATGGAGCTGGTGCCGCGCATCTCCCGCGCCCAGTCGATGGATGCGCTCACCAGCCAGGCGCTGGTGGCCGGCTACCGCGCCGCGCTGCTGGCCGCCACCCGGCTGCCGCGGTTCTTCCCGCTGCTCATGACCGCCGCCGGCACCGTGCCGCCGGCCAAGGTGCTGGTGCTCGGCGCCGGCGTGGCCGGCCTGCAGGCCATCGCCACCGCCCGCCGGCTGGGCGCCGTGGTCTCGGCCTACGACGTCCGCACCGCCTCGGCCGACGAGGTCCGCTCGCTGGGGGCCACCTTCGTCGACCTCGGCCTGGAGGCGCTGGAGGGGTCCGGCGGCTATGCCCGGGAGATGGGCGAGGACCGGGCCGCCCGCCAGCGCGAGCTGCTCGCCCCGCACGTGGCCGCCGCCGACGCCCTCATCCTCACCGCGTCGGTCCCCGGCCGGCCGGCGCCGCTGCTGGTCACCGGCGAGATGGTGGCCGGGATGCGCCCGGGCAGCGTGGTGGTGGACCTCGCCGCCGAGCAGGGCGGCAACTGCGCGCTCACGAAGGTGGGCGAGGAGGTCGACGCCGACGGCGTGGCGGTCATCGGGGTGCGCGATGCCGCCTCCGGGATGCCGGTGCACGCCAGCCGGCTCTACGCCGCCAACGTCGTCAACCTGCTGCTGCTCATGGTGTCCGAGGGCGTGGTGGCCCCGGACCTGGCCGACGAGGTGCTCGCCGGGGCGTGCGTGGTGCAGGGCGGCGCCGTGCGGCACGAGCCGACCGCGGCACGGCTGCAGGAGCAGACGGGGTCATCGGAGGGTGGAGCATGACGAACGGGCTCGACTCCGGGGTCGCGCTGCTGACGGTGTTCATCCTGTCGGTGGTGGTCGGCTTCGAGGTGGTCAGCAAGGTCTCCACCACGCTGCACACCCCGCTGATGTCCGGCGCCAACGCCATCCACGGCGTCATCCTCGTCGGCGCGATCATCGTGGCCGGCGAGGCCGGGAACGGCTGGGAGATGGCCGTCGGGCTGCTGGCCGTCGTGCTCGCCACCGTCAACATGGTCGGCGGTTTCGTGGTGACCGACCGGATGCTCGAGATGTTCAAGGGCCGCAGACCCGGACCGCCAGCCGGCTCCGACGGGCCGTCGGAGGTCGGGCGATGACCACCCCGGTCTGGGCGCAGCTGTGCTATCTGGTCGCGGCCCTGTGCTTCATCGCCGCCCTCAAGGGGCTGTCCTCGCCCAAGAACGCCCGGCGCGGCAACCTGATCGGCGCCGCCGGCGCGACCCTGGCGGTCGTCGTCGTGCTGGTGGCCGAGAAGCCCGGCCACCTGGCCTGGATCCTCACCGCCGTCGTCATCGGCACCGCGCTCGGCGTGCCGGCCGCGCGGCGGGTGGCGATGACCGCCATGCCACAGCTGGTCGCGCTGTTCAACGGCGTGGGCGGCGCGGCCGCGGCGCTGGTGGCGCTGCTGGAGCTGGCCCGGGGCGGCTCGCCCGGCGCCGGCGACCTGCTCGCCGTGGCGTTCACCGTGCTGGTCGGCACGGTCAGCTTCGCCGGCTCCTGCGTCACCTTCGCCAAGCTCCAGGAGCTGATGACCACCCGTCCGGTCACGTTCCCGGGTGGGCCGTTCGTGTTCGGTGGCGGTCTGGTGGCCGCGGTCGGGGTGGCGGCGGGCTGCATCGCCACCGGCGACCTGGTGTGGGGCGTGGTGCTCGGGGCGCTCGGCCTGCTGCTCGGCGTGCTGCTGGTGCTGCCGGTCGGCGGCGCGGACGTGCCGATCGTCATCTCGCTGCTCAACGCCTTCACCGGCCTCACCGTGGCCGCCAGCGGGTTCGTGCTCGGCAACACGCTGCTGCTGGTGGCCGGCACCCTGGTCGGCGCGAGCGGCACCATCCTGACCCGGCTGATGGCCTCGGCGATGGGCCGCTCGGTCACCTCGATCCTCTTCGGCGCCTTCCGCGGCGGCTCCACCGCCGGCGCCGGCGTGGCCAGCGACCGCCCGGTGCGCAGCGCGGGGCCGGAGGACATCGCCGTCCTGCTCGGCTACGCCCGCAAGGTCGTCGTCGTGCCCGGCTACGGCCTGGCGGTCGCGCAGGCCCAGCACACGGTGCACGAGCTGGTGCAGCTGCTCGAGTCGCGCGGGGTGGAGGTCTCCTACGCCATCCACCCGGTGGCCGGGCGCATGCCGGGCCATATGAACGTGCTGCTGGCCGAGGCGAACGTGCCCTACGAGGCGCTGAAGGAGATGGACGAGGTCAACCCGGAGATGCCGCGCACCGACGTCGCGCTGGTCGTCGGGGCGAACGACGTCGTCAACCCGGCCGCGCGCACCACGCCCGGGGCGCCCATCTACGGCATGCCGATCATCGACGTCGACCAGGCGCAGGCCGTGGTGTTCCTCAAGCGCTCGATGCGCCCGGGCTTCGCCGGCATCGACAACGAGCTGCTGTTCAGCCCGCGCACCACGCTGCTGTTCGGCGACGCCAAGGAGTCGCTGACCAAGCTGGTGGCCGCGGTGAAGAACCTGTAGCTACACCACGCCGTAGAGCCGGTCCCCGGCGTCGCCCAGGCCGGGGACGATGTAGCCGTGCTCGTTGAGCCGCTCGTCCACCGACGCCGTCACGACGGTGACCGGCACGTGGAAGCCGTCGAGCTCCTTCTCCATGGTGGCCAGGCCCTCCGGAGCGGCCAGCAGGCAGATGGCGGTGACGTCGGTGGCGCCTCGGCCGACGAGGAACTTGATCGCGGCCACCAGGGTGCCGCCGGTGGCGAGCATCGGGTCCAGCACGTAGCACTGCCGGCCCGAGAGGTCCTCGGGCAGCCGGGTGGCATAGGTCGTGGCGAGCAGCGTCTCCTCGTCGCGCACCATGCCGAGGAAGCCGACCTCGGCGGTGGGCAGCAGCCGCACCATCCCGTCGAGCATGCCGAGCCCGGCGCGCAGGATCGGCACCACCAGCGGCTTGGGCGATGCCAGCCGCACACCCGTGGTGGGGGCGACCGGGGTGGTGATGGTGGCCGGCTCGACCCGCACGTCGCGGGTGGCCTCGTAGGCCAGCAGGGTGACCAGCTCGTCGGCCAGCCGGCGGAAGGTGGGCGAGTCGGTGCGCTCGTCTCGCAGCGCGGTGAGCTTGTGGGCCACGAGCGGGTGGTCGGCGACGTGCGTGCGCATGGGGCGCACGCTACTGGTCCGCCGCGCCGGCCCGGGACCGGTCGCACCGGTGACCGTCCGTCACCTGCGGGTGTCCGGAGGGCTCCGGCGGGGAAGCACGCGCACGTGGTCGGAGACGACGAGGTCGGCGCGAAGCCGCCGGAGGGCGCCAGGTCCGTGCGCCGCACCAGGCAGGAGCGGGAGCGGGCCAGGCGGCGGGCGCGCCTGCTGCAGGAGCTGGAGGAGGCGCGGGCGCTGCGCCGGCGGGTGACCCCGCGCAAGTCCCGGATCGCGGCCGAGCGACGCTCCTGGTGGATCCGCTCGTTCATCGGCCGCTAGCCGATAGCGCCGGGCACGCGTGCCAGCCGGCCGCTCCTCCTGCCACGATGAGCCCGACAGACGGTGTCCCGACCCGGCAGCGCCCCCGCGGGCCGCGCCGGGGCCGGGCGAGCGGGAGGGGTCCGATGGCCGACGAGGGCACGGCGACCGACTTCGCGGTGGCCGCCTACCGCGAGGAGGGCCGGTGGGTGGTCGTGCCGTTGCCCCGGCGCGAGGCCGAGGAGCTCGACACGCTGGTGGCGGCGCTGCGCCGGCTGCCCGGTGAGGCGGGCGTCCTGGGGCTGGTCAGCGTGGCCGACGACTTCTTCGTCCTCCTGCGGGTACGCGGGGCCGACGTGCGGATGCTGCTCTCGGACCCGACGGCGGCGGACGAGTGGGCCCTGGCCGAGCAGGTGCTGGACGCGCTCGACGTCGACGAGGACGAGATCGACGAGGACGCCCCGGCCGGCGACACCGGGGTGCTGGAGGACGTGGGGCTGCCGGCGCTGGAGCTGTCCATGCTGGCCGACGACCTCGACGCCTACCCGGACGAGGTCCTCGGCCGGGTGGCCGCCCGGCTCGGTTTCGGTGAGGAGTTCGACCGCGCGGTGGAGGGCACGATCTAGCCTCTCCGCTCAGCGGGGGTCAGGGGGGGGCGGGCAGCGCGGGCGGGGCATCGGTCCTCGCCGGCTCCGTACCGGCAGTGGGCACGATCGACAGCTGGCGACCGGCCGAGCGGCCGGTCTCACGAGGGATGGGACGAGAGGGCGTGGCGTACTTCACCGCGGTCCTGGCGCGCGACGGCGCCGGCTGGGAGGCCTGCGACGTCGAGGCCGAGGAGACCGACGACCTGGGCGAGCTCGCCGGCCGGCTGCGCGGCGCGGCCGTCGACGACGGCACCGTCCTGCTGGTGCTCGAGCGGGAGGACTCCTGGTTCGCCATCGTGCGGGTGGACGGCGAGGACGATCCCCGGGTCTTCGTCAGCGACCTCGAGTCCGCGCTGGCCTCCCCCTACGCCGAGGCCCTCGGGCTGGAGGAGCTCGAGGCGGTCGGCGCGCTGGCGGCGGACCTGGACGGCCCGCGGCCGGTGGCCTCGTCGTCGGCGGTGACGTCCGGGGCGCCGGGCTACGAGGAGGACGTCGAGGACATCTCCGAGGAGCTGGACGAGGGCGAGGAGGGGCTCGCGGAGGCGACCGGGCACGAGGACGACGAGGAGTCCGGTGCCGCGACCGCGCCCAGCCCGGCGGCCGGCGACCTGGACCTGCTCGCCGACCTCGGCGTGGCGCCGGAGCAGCTGCTCGCCCTCACCGGCGACGACGCGCCGACCACCGGTGAGGCCGTCGGTGCCATCGCCGAGGCCGCCGGCTTCGCCGACCTCGTCGACGCCCTGCGCTAGTGCTCGACCCGGCAGCCGGCCCGGTCGCGAGCACCGGCCCCGCGCGTGACCAGGACGAGGCGTGGATGCGGCTCGCGCTGGCCGAGGCTGCCCAGGCGCTGGCCACCGGCGACGTCCCGGTCGGCTGCGTCGTCGTCGGGCCGGACGGGCAGGTGCTCGGCGCCGGGCGCAACGCCCGCGAGGCCGCGCACGACCCGACCGCGCACGCCGAGGTGGTGGCGATCCGGGCGGCGGCGCAGGCGCTGGGCTCCTGGCGGCTGGCGGGCTGCACCCTGGTGGTCACCCTCGAGCCGTGCACGATGTGCGCCGGGGCGATCGTCCTGTCCCGCATCCCGCGGCTGGTGTTCGGTGCCTGGGATGCCAAAGCCGGTGCGGTCGGATCGCTGTGGGACGTGGTGCGCGACCGGCGCCTGAACAGCCGGCCCGAGGTGGTCAGCGGCGTGCTCGCCGAGCCCTGCTCCGAGCTGCTCCGCACGTTCTTCGAGGGCACCCGCGACGTCGGGTAGGCTTCGCCGCGGTGGTGTGTCCGAGCGGCCTAAGGAGCACGCCTCGAAAGCGTGTGACGGGGCAACCCGTCCGTGGGTTCAAATCCCACCGCCACCGCTGCTGTTCTGTTGGGTGCTGCGTAACCCCTCGTGGGAAGGCTCTTCGCCTTCGTGCGGGGGGTTTCGTGCGTTCCGAGGGTGGTCGTCGACGGGGCTCCCTCGCAGCATCTGCTTCCCGCGGGCAACCTCCGGCCGTCGTGATCCGTGTAGGGGGTCAAGGGCTGGGGCGGAGGGGGCGGCGTGGGTGAGAGACGACGGCGGGACGCCGAGTTCGAGGCGTTCGCCACTGCCCAGGCGCCCTCGCTCCGCCGCACCGCCTTCCTGCTGACCGGTGACTGGCACCGAGCCGAGGAACTCACCCAGGAAACGCTAACCCGCATCTACCTCGCCTGGCCGCGCCTGCACGACGTCGCCGACCTGAAGGCCTACAGCCGCACGGTGCTGACCCGCCTCGTCATCGACTGGCGGCGCAAGGATCGCGACCTCCCCGTCGACCGGGTCCCCGAGGGTGGCGGCCGGACCGACGCGGGCCCCGAGCTGCGCGACGAGCTGGTCACCGCGCTGCGGGCGATGCCGGCCCGTCAGCGCGCCGTGGTCGTCCTTCGCTACTGGGAGGACCTGGGGGTCGCGGAGACAGCGCAGGCACTCGGGTGCTCTGAAGGAACCGTGAAGAGCCAGGCCGCCCGCGGCCTCGCGGCCCTGCGGGCGTTGCTGCCGACCACTCAGGAGGATCCGAGATGACTGACCCGGCCCGGGAGCTGCTGGGGCAGCTGTTGGCCGACGAGCCACCGATCGCGGCCGCAGCGCTGGCTAGGACAGCACTCCACGATGGGCGGCGGCGGCGTCGTCGGCGCCGCACCGTGCAGGCTGCTTGTGGCCTCGCCTGCGCCGGCTTGGTCTTCGCTGGCGTGCAGCACCTGCTGGCCATCGCACCGGCGGCGGTGGCGGTGCCGGCCGTCGTCGCGAGCAGTCCTGGTCCAAGCAGTCCGAGCCCGAGCGCGTCGGCTGCCCCGGTGACAGACGCCGAGCAGCTCCTGCGGAATCTGCTGGCGGCACGCCACCTGCAGGTCACCGACCAGCACGGGTTCGCTGCCGGGGACCGGACGCCTGACGGCTCCCCGCTCGTCCGAGGCGGCTTCAACACCTCGGCGGGCGGCAGCGTCGACGTCTCCATCGAGCACGCCGCTACCACGTGTCAGGTGACCGGCTGTCGGACCCTGCCCGACGGGCGGTCCTACGTCGTGTCGCGCGACCGGGTGCCCCACGTGCCCGGGTTCGAGGTGCTCAGCGTCATCGTCTTCGACGCGGACCGTGTCGTGTGCGTGAGCGCCCGCACCTACCCGCTCACCCCGGATGGGCAGCCGGTGCTGAGCGCCCACCCGGCGCCGCTCGCACTGAACGAGTCCGACCTGCTGGAGATGACAGCCGACCCGCTGTGGAGCAGAGCGGACGGGTGATCGGCGGAAGGGCACCCGCGTCCCCTGCGAGACTGCGACGGGTGGCCGATGCGGATGGCAGCTGCGGCTTGTCCTGCTGTCGGCCGGTTCCGGGAGGGCCGACTCGGTCGGCGGGATAGGCGCACTGTGCACAGCGACCAGATCCCCACGGGGTGAAGGCGCGCCTTGGCGGAGCTGGGTCACCTCGCCCTCGTCGCTTCCCAGCCACCGGCCCGAACGCTGTCCGTCCGGTCCGCGTAGTAGCGGGTGAGGGCTCGCCCGAGCCCGCGAAGGAGGACTCGTGGACCCGGACGAGCTGCTGCTCGCGCGCTCCGCGACCGACCCCGCGGCGTTCGAGCCCCTCGTCCACCGGCACTCCCCGGCGCTGTACGCCTACCTGGCTCGACGGGTGCCCTCCGCAGCAGAGGATCTGCTCTCGGAGGTCTGGCTCTCGGCCTACGCCGGCCGCGGCACCTACGACGCTGGTCGCGGCCCCGCGCGTGGCTGGCTGTTCGGCATCGCTCGCAACGCCGTCGTCACCCACCTGCGCCGTCCGACCGCCCTCCCCCTCGGCTACGGGGGTGCCGAGGACCCCGGCTGGGACGATGTCGACGATCGCCTGGACGCGCATCGCCGAGCCCCCGCCCTCTCCGCCGCGATCCGGTCGCTGCCCAGCACGGAGCGGGAGCTGCTGCTTCTCGTCGCCCTCGACGGCCTCTCGCCGACGGAGGCGGGAGCCGCCCTGGGCATCCCGCCCGGGACCGCGCGTTCCCGACTCCACCGCGCCCGCGCCCGCATCCGGGAGCAGCTCGACGAGGACAAGCCGTCGCCGACCGCGCTCGCGCGCCGGCCCCGCCCTTCATCTTTCCTTCCTGGAGCCATGCCGTGAACGACCTCGACCGCTCTGTGCTGGACGACTTGGCCGGCCTGCCCGGCTGGGACGAGCTGACGGCCAGCCCTGCGGGTCCGCCGCCGGGCGCCCTGGAACGCGCGACTGCCGCAGTGCGCGTGGCCATCGCCGCCGACGCATCCCTTGCAGCGACCGGCGATCTCGTGGCCCGGCGGACCCACCCGACGCGCCGCCGGCGTGCCCGGTGGGTCAGCGCGGTGGTCGCCGCGGCAGCAGCGACAGCGCTCGTGGTAGGAGGGCCGACGATCGGAACGGGGAGCAACCCTCCGGTGGCGGTCGCGTCCGCCACGGAGTTCCTCACCCGCCTCGCGTCGACGGCCGCCGCCGCGCCCGGCGTCGACGACGCCTACTGGAAGGTGCGCTTCACGACCACCTACGACGAGCCGGGCGCGCCCGCTGGCTCGGGTCAGCCGACGACGGTGTGGTTCGGACGTCACGGCGGCCGGTGGATCACCTCCCCCGCCGGAGCGGTGGTGAAGGCGAGCGACCGGGCCCCCTTCGTCGTCGGCGAGCGTGTCGCGCTCACGTGGGGTCAGGTCGCCGGTCTCCCGAGCGATCCCGGGCAGCTCCAGCTCCGTCTCCGATCGATGCTGGGCCAGACCCCGATCGCGACCGGCGCGGCCCAGCTGCTCACGGTCGCGCCGCTGACCGCCGCCCAGCGCGCCGCCCTGTTCACGATCCTCGCCCGGCAGCCTGGTGTCACGATCCGAGCCGGTGTCGAGGACGAGGCGGGACGGACCGGCACGGCGCTGGGCTTCCCGTTCAGCCCGGCCGGGACGCCGGTGGATCTGGTGACCCTGCTTCTCGCCGATGACGGCACGGTGCTCCAGGTGACCGAGACCGCGGTCAAGGACCAGGAGATCACCTCGAGGTCCGGCCCTGATCGCACCACCAGGAAGGGCGACATCATCAGCCGGACGACCTACCTGGAGGCCGGAGGGACCGACACGGCGCCCGGCGCGTAGGCGGGTCGAGCCCGGCCGGTGCAGTGCTCGGGGGTGAGTGCGTCCCGCCCCTGCGCCAGGTCCTCCCTCTGGCCGGCCCCTGATGGCGCTGGTGTGCGTACCGCTGCCCAGCTCGCGGGCGCAGTGCGCCGGCGCGGTCGGCCTCGGTCGACCGCCTCCGAGCCCTGGTCCGCAGGGCGAGGGCAGGAGCCAGCGGCCCCTACCTCCCGGTGCTATAACCCCTACGTATAACCCCAACATGGGGGTTCGGGGGAGGCGCGGTGCCCAAGATCAACGTGTATGTGCCGGCCTGGCTGGCCGCGGCGCTCAAGGAGTCCGCGGTCCCGGTCTCGGCGGTCTGTCAGCAGGCGTTGGCCGAGGCTGTGCAGGCGCCGCCGGATCAGGCGGGCGGCGCCCGGCCCGCACGCCGTGCGCGGGCGGACGAGCGGGCCCTGACCAACCGGGCACGGACGGTGCTGCGGGACGCCCGGGGCGGCGCGGGGGACGGCGCGGGCGCGCACCCGGCGGCTGCGCTGCGGCTGCTCGACGCGCTCGAGCGGGAGGGGGGCAACCTCGCCGTGGTCGTCCTGCGCAGTCTCGGGGTGCCACCCACCCGGCCGGCGGCACTGGCTGCCGCGTCCGCAGGAGTCGGCGACCCGGCCCGCGATGACGACGGCGGCGGGGACCTGGACGAGCTGGTGGACCGCGCGGCGACCATCGCGGCGGACATGGGGGACCGCCACGTCGGCTGCGAGCACCTGCTGCTCGCCCTGGTCGACCGGCCCGACGGGCCGGTGGCGGCCGTGCTGGCCGATGCCGGCGCCGATGCGGTCACGGTGCGCTCGGCCACTCGCGCCGCAGCGGCCGCCGCGGCCTACGCCCGGTCGGTGTCGTCGGCGAGCGCCATGACCGGTGCGCTGGCCAGCGCCCTGGACGACATCCGGGCGCGCCTGGGCCGCCTCGAGTGTCGGTGAGCCGTCCGTGACCGGTGGCGTGGACTCGGAGACCGGCCACCCCGGCGCGTTCAGGAGGCTGTGGTGCGCGTCGGCGGTCTCGACGCTGGGCGACGGCGTGCGGTACGTGGCCTTCCCGCTGCTGGCCGCTGGGCTCACCTCGGACCCGCGAGCGGTTGCTGCCGTGTTCGTCGCCGGGTACGCGCCCTGGCCGCTGTTCGGGCTGGCCGGGGGAGCGCTGGTCGACCGGCACGACCGCCGCACGATCATGTGGGCCACCGACGGCGTGCGGGCGCTCGTGGTCGCCGCGCTGGCCGCGGTGCTGTTCGCGGGCGGTGGCACGGTGGCGACCCTGGCCGCGGTGTCGTTCGCGTTGGGTGTCGCGGAGACGCTGTTCGACAACGCCGCCTCGGCGATGGTCCCCCAGCTGGTCGCCGTCGACGGCTTGGACCGGGCCAACTCTCGCCTGCTCGCCGTGCAGACCGTCAACACCACGCTGCTCGGCGCACCGCTGGGTGCCGCGCTCTACGGGGTCGATCGCGCCCTGCCGACCGCGGTGGACGCGGCCAGCTTCGCCGTGGCCGCCGTCCTGATGTGCTCGTTGCCAGGCGGGTATCGCGCCGCGACGACGGGGCGGACGGCCGCCCTCCGGACGGAGATCGCCGACGGCCTGCAGTGGCTGTGGCGGAACACCTTCCTGCGCACCGCGTGCCTGCTGCTGATCGCCATCAACGGAACGATCGGCGCCGCTGAAGCGGTGCTGGTTCTCTACAGCAAGGACGTGCTGCACCTGTCCGACCTCGGTTACACCGCACTGCTGATGACCCTGGCCGTCGGCGGGGTCGTCGGAACGTTCCTCGCCCCGGCCATGCGCCGACGCGTCGGCGTGCGCTCGCTCGTCGGCGCGGCTGCCCTCGGCCAGGCTGCGGCGTTGCTCGCCGCCGGCCTCACCTCGAGCCTCCCGGTGGCGTTGGCCGCCATGGCGGTGGTCGGCACGTCGAACGCCGCCTGGAACGTCGTCACCATCTCGCTGCGCCAGGCGACCGTCCCGGCCCCGCTGCTGGGGCGCGTCACCAGCGCCTACCGGGTGGTCGCGCTCTCGGCCATGCCGCTGGGCGCGGCAGCCGGCGGCCTGCTCGCCCACCGGTGGGGGCTGCACGTGCCCTACCTGCTGGGGGGCACCGCTCTCACCGTCGCCACGCTCGGCGCGGTCCGATGGCTCGATGCACCCGACGTCGAACCGCCGAGCTGACGGCGTCGCACCGCGAGCTGACCCGGGCTGAGCCGGGAAGGCCGTCGAGCGCGACCGCTGCGGCGAAGTCGACGACCGTCGAGCACGCTGCCATGGTGGCCGGGTGGCGCGCGTGGACCCAGACGACGAGTCGATAGCGCGCTACGTCGTTCAGCGCTACCGGTTCGACCCCGAGCGGCACGAACGCCGGAACGTCACCGAGGTGGCCTTCGACGACGCCGCGGAGTTCGAGGCCTACCTGCGTGACGCAGCTGCTCGCTTGGAGGCGGAGAAGCTGGCCGGTACGGCTGAACCGGTCGAGCACTACGTCGGGCTGCACCGCGAGCCGGGCCACCGGGAGCGGATGCGGCGGCGTCGCCTGCACCTTGCGGCCGAGCTCAGCATCGTGTGGGTGCGCCGCACCGACGAGGCAGACGACCTGTGGGCCGCAGCCCTCGAGCAGCACGAGGTCATCGGCAGCAAGGACGAGGTGGTGGCCTGGGCGCACCGGCAGGCAGCGGACCTGCGCCTGATCCTGCGCCCGCACGGCTGGGAGGTTCTGGAAGCCGACGAACCGACGGCGAGCGGGTAGGCGTAGGGGTCGTCGACGAGGGCGGGGCCTCAGGAGGGGGAGCCTGGTGATCGAGGCCGTGGTCCGTGAGTGGCACGACGAGCTCGGCTGGGGAGTGCTGGACTCGGAGCAGACACCGGGCGGCTGCTGGGCGCACTTCTCGGCGATCGAGGCGGCGGGTTACGCCTCGCTGTCCGGCGGAGACGTGGTGCTGCTGGAGCACGAGCCGGCGCAGCAGGACGGCTACGCCTTCCGGGCGCTGCGGGTTCGTGTGCCCGGTGGCGCGCCCGACGCCGGCACCGTCATCGAGGGTCCCTCGGCCGCCTACCGCAGCAGCATGCGCCTGGAGTTCGACGAGTTCGACGAGTTCGACGAGTCATAGCCTGCGTGAGACGGCCCCTGGTCTGCTTCGGTGGGGACGGGTCGCGACAGGAGGGGGGAACGGCCTTGGGGGAGCTCGACCTGGTCTCGCTCGCAGGCGTCGACATCGAGCCGGTGTCGCTGGAGGGTCCCGGCGTCCCGCTCGCCGAGCTGCCGGTGCCCGACGACGTCGACGACACCATCCCCCCGGAGCTCCGCGTGGAGCTGCCGGCCGAGGGCTGGCGGCGGGTACACGAGGTCCGGCCCGGACACGACCGCTGGACCCAGCGCACCTTCGCCGCACCGCGGGACGGCGGCTGGGCCATGCTCTCGCTGGTCATCCGCACCGACGGCCGGAGCATCCTCAGCGCCGACACTGGCCCGGTCGTTCCCCGGCCCGGCCGGCCGGCCCGCCGTGCGGGCCTTTCGCTGCGCTGGGACGCCCTGCGTGCGCTGGCCGCCCTCGCCGCCGACCCCGCCACCCTCACCGTCACCCTGACCAACCAGACCGACCACGCGTGGACGGCGGACCCGCAGGACAGCGGCTTCGTGCACGCCGGCCTGCTCGCCGACGACGGGACGAGCCTCCGCCAGGGCTGGTTCGCCTACGCGCCGCTGCGCCACCGGTTGGAGGACCTCGGCCCGCACGGGTCGATGGAGCTGCCGGTGCACCTCAACGACGGTGAACTCGACGTCCCGCCCGGCTCCTACCGGCTGGTCGCCTGGCTGCCCTCGCTGGACCTGCGCTCGGATGAACTCGAGCTCACCCTCCCCATCCAGCCGGCGTGACCAGGAGAGCGCTCCGCTGTCCGAGGCGAATGGCGACCGCACCCGCGGCCTGTCGTGCCTCTCACCGCCGGGCCAGCAGCCCGGAGATCACGCGGGCCGGGGTGTCGGGGTCGTCGAGCGTGACGGCGAACCGGCGCCCGTCGCGCAGGTCGAGCACCAGGCCCGGACCGGTGCGCAGGACGAGGGCGGAGCGGCCGGGCAGCATCCGGTAGCCCCAGCCGCCCCAGTGCAGCGGGTCGATCTGCTCCGAGGCCGCCCGGGTGATCTGCTCGAGCGGGATCCGCTTGATGGGCAGGCGGAGCAGACCGGACACCAGGCGCAGCCCGCGTTCGTCGACGCGGACCCGGATCTGCGCGAACACGGCCAGCGCGAGGGCCAGCGGCACGGCACCGACCAACAGCCACGGGCCGGCCACCACAGCGAGCACCACGAGGACCGCGAGTGTGACGGCGAGGACGGAGGTCATCAGCGGCGAGCTGAGCACCTCCTCCCAGTCGGTGCGCTGGTCCGGCAGGGGAGGCACGGGGTCGGCGCGGTGCGGGATGGCGGGCTCTCCGGCTGGGAGCCTTCGCAGCAGCACCAGGGGGATGACGCCCCACAGCAGGGTCAGGATCCAGAGCACTCGGGCGCCGAGGTGCGCCTGAGCGGTGTCGTCGACGGCGAGATTGGCCGTGGCGACCGCGATCCAGGACCCGGCCAGCACCCCGGCGAAGCTCGCCAGGGCCGTGACGACGGCCCGTGCCGCCGGTCGGCTCGACGCCCGGGCCCGGCCGGCGAGCGCGGTCGGCACCGCGATCAGGAAGGCGAGCAGGCAGCTGCCGCCGATCCACGCCGCCGAGGCCCCCGTGCTGCTGAAGCCGTCCGGGGCGCCGTTGGGACTGCCGCTCCAGTGCGACGCCATCCGGGCCGGAATGTCGGAGCGCCAGGCGGCGAAGGTGGCCAGCACCACCACCGCGGGCACTCCGACCGCCGCGGCCGAGGCGATCCACGGCCATGTCGTCGCCCGGCCGGTCTTCTGATCACTCGTGGATCCCACGTCGAACCTCCCCCGAAGAGCTCTCTCGCTCAGTGCAGCTGCTGGGTGATCTCCCGGACGTCCCCGTCGAGCGTCACCGTGGCCAGCGCGCCGTTCACCAGGGGCAGGTGCGGCGGCACGTGGCCGATCTCGACGTCGAAGACGATGGGGACCTGCAGCGGCGCGAGCGCGTCGAGCACCGCCTCGCGCTGGCTGAGCTGCGGATGGTCCGGCGCGTTCGTCCGCCCGATCAGCACGGCCCGGGCGTGCTCGAACCAACCGGCGAGACGCAGGCCGTGCAGGTTCCGGCAGATGGCGGCGGCGCCGTCCTCGGCGGCCTCGAGGTAGACGATCAACCCGTCCTCGGCGTGGGCCCGACCGAACGCCGGCACGTCGCCGTAGGGGCTGCCGGCCAGGTTGCAGACCGTCTCGATGCACCCGCCGATCAGCCGCCCGGAGGCGTGCAGGCTGTCCGCTCCGTGCAGCGTCCACGTCCCCTGGCTGACGAGCTTCCACTCCGTGGCCCGCGGGTTCTCCGCCATCCCCTGCCACTGCGCGATCAGGCCGGAATCGCGCTGACGGTGCGGCCCCGGCCCGCCGACGACGTCGAGCCAGCTCACCAGCCCGGCGGGGACCTCGTAGGGGGTGTCGGCCAGGTTGTCGCCGTGCAGCGTCGCCCAGCCGAGCCGGGTGGTCAGCGGAAGCAGGATCGTGGACAGGTCGGAGTAGCCGACCAGCCAGGTGGGCTCGGCTTGGGCGAGCGCATCCCAGTCGAGCCGGTCCACCAGGTCGATGGCCGTCTCCCCGCCCCACGGTGGCAGCACGCACCGGATCGAGGGGTCGCACAGCATCGCGGTGAGCTCGGCGGCCCGCTGCTCGACGGGGGCGGACGTGATGCCGCCGCCGCTCAGGCAGTCCCCGACGACGACGTCGAAGCCGGCGGCCCGGAGCCAGTCGATGCAGAAGTCCAGCCGCTGCGCGCCGGCCCCCTCGACGCCGGAGGACGGAGCGGTGACCCCGATCCTGTCGCCCCGGGTCAGCGGGGTCGGGAAGCGCACCATGCAGCGATCCTGCCAAAGGTCGAACGTCGATCGCTTCCCCCGGTGATCGTGAAGCGTTGATGGCGCTCGTCCGCCATCAACACTTCACGATCACCGGGTAGGGCGCCTCATCGGGTGCGGATCCAGGTGCCGGTGGGGTCGATCCAGGCGGGGGCGCGCCATTCGGTGCCGCCGCCTGTGACATCTCCCGGGGTGGCTCTGATGTCCCAGTGCTGGTCGTGGACGAGGTGGTGGTGCCACAGGCAGAGCAGGCGCATCTCGGCGAGGTTGGTCTCTCCGCCCAGGCTCCACCAGGTGATGTGGTGGGCTTGGGACCAGTCCGGGGGCCGGTCGCAGCCGGGCCCGACGCAGCCCTTGTCCCGTAGGGCGAGGAGTCTGCGCTGGTCGGGGGTGGCCAGGCGTCTGGCGCGTCCGACGTCGATGGGTCTGCCCTCGCCGTCCAGGACGACGGGGATGATCCCGGCTTCGCAGGCCAGGAGCCGGGCCTGCTCGATCGAGATGCGCGAGCCGGCGGAGGTGGTGGACAGGATCTGTGCGGCCCGGTGCGCGCCGGGGGTGGTCTGGCCGGCTTCGCTGGCCCGCAGCTCGGCGAGCGTGACCGCGATCAGCAGCTGGTCACGGGAGGGGGCAGCGACCTTGCCGCGGAACGCCTCGGGCACGGCCGGCACCGAGGGGATCCCGTCGAGGGCGAGGCCGAGGTCGAAGGCGCCCTGTCCCGCGGGCTGCCCGGTTTGGGGGTCGGCGCCCTCGCTGCTGATGTCGACGAGCTCGTCGTCGTCAGCGTCGTTCTCGTCGTCTGAGGCGGGGTTCTGCTGCCCGGGCAGGATGCGCCCGGCGACGGTGACGGTCTCCATCAGCGCATCCAGCATCCGCTGCTGGTGGGTGCGCGGGTCGGGCAGCTCGGCGGTCCCGATGGGCGCGGCCAGCGGTTCCAG
>JBQCHF010000011.1:0-3137 GCA_051954955.1 Motilibacteraceae bacterium | reverse complement strand
AAGGGGATCTCCGACGCGGCGAAGTCGACCTGGTTCACGATGTAGAACTGGCGCCCAGCCGTCGAGCCGACCGCCTGGTAGTTGATCGACAGGCCCAGCCGGGCGGCGTCCGCCCGCCACTGGTCGAGCGCGATCGACACCCATGTGGAGCCGGCGCCGGTGATGGTCGGCCCCGAGGCCTGCGCGCCGGAGACCGGGAGCAGGCCGAGCAGCGAGACGGCCAGCGCCAGCAGGGTGAGCCGTCGCCTCACCCGAACCGCCCGTGCACGTAGTCGGAGGTGCGGGGATCGTGCGGGTCCTCGAACAGCTGCTCGGTGGGGCCGGTCTCCACGATCCGCCCCGGCTCGGCCTCACCGGCCAGGAAGAAGGCGCAGCTGGACGACACCCGCTGGGCCTGCTGCATGTTGTGGGTGACGATGACGATGGTCACCGTCGGCGCCAGCTCCAGCACCGTCTCCTCGATGCGGCGGGTGGACGTGGGGTCGAGAGCCGAGCAGGGCTCGTCCATCAGCAGCACCTCCGGCCGCACCGCCAGCGCGCGGGCGATGCACAGGCGCTGCTGCTGGCCGCCGGACAGCGCGCCGCCGGGAGCGTTCAGGCGGTTTCGCACCTCGGTCCACAAGCCGGCTCGGGTCAGGCATTCCTCGACCAGGTCATCCGCCCGGCGCACGCGCTTGCCGGACAGCGCCAGGCCTGAGACCACGTTCTGGTAGATCGACATGGCCGGGAAGGGGTTGGGCTTCTGGAACACCATGCCGACCCGCTTGCGCACCAGCATCGGCCGCTGCCCGGGCTGGTACACGTCCACCCCGTCGAGGTACACCGATCCGGCCAGCGCCGCGCCCGGCACCAGCTCGTGCATCCGGTTGAGGATGCGCAGGAACGTTGACTTGCCGCACCCGGACGGGCCGATCAGGGCCGTCACCTGATTGGCCTGCATGCGCAGGGAGACGTCCTCGAGCACCAGGTGAGTGCCGAACCAGGCGCTCACGTTCTCGGCCACGAAGTCGTTCGCCGGGGGCGGTGTCCAGTCGCCGTCGACGGCGTGCAGCGGCTCGGTGATGCTCATCAGGCTCCTTCCTCGCGCGGCCCAGGGATCACGGACGGCACGGGCGCGGACCGGCCCGCGCGGCGTCCGATCAGACGCGCCAGCGCGAACAGCGACAGCACCATCAGCATGAGCACCAGGGATGCCGCCCACGCGCGCTCCTGCACGGCCTTGGCCGAGCTCTCGGTGATCAGGTGGTAGATGTAGAGAGGCAGCGCCGCCTGCGCGCCGCTGAACGGGTTGGCGTTCACCACGTACGCCCCGAACGCGGTCATGATCAGGGGGGCGGTCTCGCCGATGGCCCGGGCCACGCCCAGGATGACCGACGTGACCAGGCCGGAGGCGGCGGTCGGCAGGACGACCTTCCACACCGTCCGCCACTCGCTGCCGCCGAGGGCCAGCGACGCCTCGCGAAGACCGTCCGGCACCAGCCGCAGCACTTCCTCGGAGGTGCGCGTGATGATCGGCAGCATCGAGATCGAGATCGCCATTGCGGCGGCGAACCCCGACCACGAGTGGCCGCTCACCCACACCGCGTAGATGAACAGGCCCGCCACGATGGTGGGCACGCCGCTCATGGCGTCCACGAAGATCCGCACCGGGCGGCGCAGCGGGCCCCCGACCTCGTTCAGGAAGATCGCGCACATGAAGCCGAGCGGCACGGACATCAGCACCGCCAGCGCGACCTGCTCCAGCGTGCCGATGATGGCATGCTTGGCGCCGCCCACCGAGGCGGCAGACATCGGGCCGACCTCGGCCTGGGTCTGCGTGATGGTGTTCAAGCCAAGCCCCGGCAGGCCCTTGACCACCACGTTACCGAGGATCAACAGCAGCGGCACCACCATGGCCACTGCGCTGCTGGTGACGACCGCGGTCATCACGCGCTCGCCGGCCAGCACCGGGCCGTCCAGCTCACGCACCGTGAACCAGTACACGCCGAGGAAGGCCAGGTACCAGCAGACCGCAAGCTCAACCGGTGAGCTGACCCCGGCGATCCTGCCCATGACCAGCCACACCAGCGCGAACGAGGCGCCGGCGGAGGCTGCCAGTACGACGCCGTCATGGCGTCCCCAGCCACCCGTGCGGCGCTGCGTCCCGGCGGCTCCGGGCGATGCGCCCAGCTCGGCGACGGCGGCCACTAGATCTCCACCCCCTGCCCGGAGCGCGATCGGCGGACGACCAGCGAAGCGCCGGTGTTGACCACCAGCGTCATCAGGTACAGAACGAGCGCTGCGCCCATCAGGGCGGGCAGCCCGAATGCCTTGTCGGCGTCCGCGAACCGGTTGGCGATGTGGGCTCCGATCGTGTTGCCGCCGGTCTCCAGCACCCGCGGAGAGATGTTGAACGCTGCGGCCAGGATGATGGCGATCGAGATCGACTCGCCCATTGCCCGGCCCAGCGCCAGCATGGCGCCGCCCACGATGCCGCCCCGCCCGAACGGCAGGACGACGGTGCGCACCATCCTCCACCGGCTGCCGCCCAGGGCCAGCGCGGCCTCCTTCTCACCCGGTGGGGTCTGGGCGAACACCTCCCGCATGATCGAGGTCGCCGTCGGCAGCAGCATCAGCGCGACCAGCACGCTGGCGATGAACGGCGACGCCGCCAGTGACGCGGTCGGGCTGGTGGCGAAGATGGGGATGAATCCGAGGTGATCGGCGAGCCACTGGGAAAGGCCGAGCAGGTGCGGCTGGAGCACGAAGAACCCCCAGATGCCGTACATCAGGCTGGGGATGGCGGCCAGCAGGTCGACCACGGTGACCAGTGGGCCGCGCAAGCGGTACGGCACATACTCCGTCAGATACACGGCGGTCAGCAGCGACACCGGGATGCTCATGACCATGGCCAGGCCTGCGACCACGAGTGTGCCGAACACCAGCGCGGCCACGCCGGTCTGGTGCGGCACGTCCGGATTCCAGCTCCGGGTGGTGAAGAAGGACAGCCCGTTCTGGTGGAACGTGGGCAGAGCCTGGAGGAACAAGAACAGGCCGATCAGGAACAGGATGACCAGCGTTACCAGGCCCGCGCCGGTGGTGACGAAGCGGAAGGCGCGGTCGGCGGCGGTGCGCTCGGAGGTTACCCGGCGGGGGGT
>JBQCHF010000010.1:0-18088 GCA_051954955.1 Motilibacteraceae bacterium | reverse complement strand
GGCGCGGGCGGCCACTCCCGGCGTGCGGTGCTCGCCGGGCAGGTCCCACCAGTCGCGCAGCGCGTTGTGGACGGCCACGCCGAGGGAGGTGTGCGCGCGCTGCGGCCGGGTCGGGGGTGTGGGCCGGTCGAGGTACTGCATGCGGTAGCGGCGCGGGCAGTCCACCCACGCCAGCAGCTTGCTCGGGCTCGCGCGGAACAGGCGGCGCGGCATACCCGCCAGCTCGCCCTGCTCGAACCCCCCGGTCCCTGCTCCCACGGCACCCACGCTAGGAGGTCCCGGTGACAAAGGCCCGCACGCTGTCGGCGACCATCTGCACGGCGATGGCCGAGAGCAGCAGGCCGGCGATCCGGGTGATCAGCACGACACCGGAGTCCTTGATGACCCGGATGATGTTCACGCTGAACCGCATGACCAGCCACAGCACGACGTGCACGGCGATGATCCCCAGGGCCACCGAGAGGGCGTCGCCCCAGCCGTGCACCCGCTGGACGAACACCATGGTGGCCACGATCGCGCCCGGCCCGGCCAGCAGCGGCGTGCCCAGCGGCACCAGCGCCACGTTGACGTCGCGGGCCTGCTCGGGCTCGTCCGCCTTGCCGGTCAGCAGCTCGAGGGCGACCAGCAGCAGCAGCCCGCCGGCGCCCTGCAGCGCGGGCAGCGAGATGCCGAGGTAGTCGAGGATCTGCTGGCCGAACAAGGCGAACGCGACGATGACGCCGAACGCCACCATCGCCGCCTGCCACGCCGTGCGCTTGCGCACCTTCTGGGTGCGGCCGCTGGTCAGGCTCAGGAAGATCGGGATGGTGCCGGGCGGGTCCATGATCACGAAGAGGGTCACGAAGACCTCGCCGAACAGCCGCGTGTCCAAAGCCATCGAGCTCACCCGGCCGGATCAGCCGCGGACCGGCTCGACGCCGCTGCGCACCTGTGCCAGCAGGGCCTCGTAGACCTCGGGGTCGGTGCTGTTCTCGCCCAGCCGGTTCGGCTTGCCCTCGCCGTGGAAGTCGCTGGAGCCGGTGGACAGCAGGCCGAGCTCGCGGGCGAGCCCGGCCACGTGCGCGCGGTCGGCGTCGTCCTGGTCCCGGTGGTCGACCTCCACGGCCGCCAGCCCCGCCTCGGCCATCGCGACGATGGTGCCGTCGTCGACGACCGGCCCGCGCCGGCGCGCCCGCGGGTGGGCGAACACCGGCACGCCGCCGGCCGCGCGCACCAGCCGCACCGCCCGGACCGGGTCGGTGGCGTGGTGCGGGACGTAGTAGCGGCTGCGGCTGTGCAGGATGTCGGCGAAGGCGGCGCTGCGGTCGGGCACCGCGCCCCCGGCCACCAGGGCGTCGGCGATGTGCGGGCGGCCGATGCTCGTGCCCTCGCCCGCGGTCTGTGCGAGCACCGACTCCCAGCTGACCGGCCAGCCGTCCTCGGCCAGCCGGCGCACCATCTCCTGGGCCCGCGGCACCCGGTCGTCGCGGCTGAGGGCCATCTCCTGCGCCAGTGCCTCGTCATCGGGGTCGGGCAGCAGGGCGAGCAGGTGCAGGCTGATGTGCCCGAGCCGGCAGGAGAGCTCCGCCCCGCGCACCAGCGTGAGCCCGGCCGGCAGAGCGTCCACGGCCTCGGCCCACCCGCCGAAGGTGTCGTGGTCGGTGAGCGCGACGACGTCGAGGCCGGCCTCCCGGGCCTCCCGCACCAGCTCGGCCGGCGCGTCGGTCCCGTCGCTGGCCGTGGAGTGGGTGTGGAGGTCGATGCGCACGGCGACCCAGCGTACGCAGCGCGCCGTCGTCGGCCGCGGCCGGTGGTGGGGGTCCAGCGGGCCTCAGCGGGCTCTGCGGTCCCGTGGCGACGGCTCCCAGAGCTGCAGGTCCTCGTCGAGCGCCTCGGCCGAGAAGGGCTCCTCCGGCATGCCCTCGGCGAGCGCCTCGTCGTAGCCCCCGAAGCCGCCGCAGTCCTCCGGCGGCGCCTCCCGGCGGCCCGCCGTGCAGCGCACCCACGGCTGGCCGGGCTCCCGCGCCAGCACCGCCTCGAGCTTGAGCACGTGCTCCTAGCAGTCGCCGAAGTCGTAGACGTAGTCCAGCCGGTCGCCGGGCTCCACCAGCAGCTCGTCGAGCCGCACCTCGTGGGTGGGCACGCCGGGCTCGCCCTCCTCCTCGTCGAAGGGGCACAGGTAGGCCTCCACCCCCGGGTCGAAGGTCGAGCCGACGGCGAAGCGGTGCAGGTGGGTGTCGTCCCAGTCGAAGGCCGCCTGGAGCAGCTCGTGCAGCTCGTCCAGGTAGAGCGAGGAGGACAGCTCCAGCCGGCGCCAGATCGGCGGCCTGGCCCCGACCAGGTCGACGCGCACCCGCAGGGTCACCTCCTGCTGCCGACGGGGCCGCCGCGACGACGTCGGCGGCCGGACGCCCGCGAGCAGCTCGGCGCCGAACGGGCTCAGCGCGCGCCCGCCGCCCCCGACCCGCTGGCTGGACCGCGAGGCAGCGGCCTGCAGCAGGTGGTCCTGGAGCGGTCGAAGGACGTCGTCCGCACTCGGGTCCTTGGCCATGCGCACACGCTACTTCCGGCAGCCGGCGGGCTCAGGGAAGGCGCGGCGGCACCTGCAGCCTCGGGCTGAGCGCCCCGAGCGGCACCAGCGGCACCTCCGAGCGCACGTCGCGCAGGTCGGCCAGGTGCAGGTCCTCGAGCAGCAGGGCCGCGGCGGAGTCGGGCCAGAGCACGGCCCACAGCCACTGCCCCAGCGCCTCGCCGGCGTAGGCGGCCCGGCCCTCCCCGCCGTCGACGACCCACAGCGGGCAGTCGTGCCCGCCCACGTGCACCTTCGCCTGCGGCGCGCCGCCACCGAGCTCCCCGCCCGGGTCCGGTCCGGCCAGCCCGGCGTAGCGGGCGCCCAGGCCGACCCCTGGCTCCTCGGCCACCAGCACCAGGTCGCCGCCCCCGCCCAGCGGGTTGGGGCCGCTGCAGGCCACCGCGATCGCGCAGCCACCGGTGCGCTCGTCGCCGGCCTCGGCCACCCCGGTGACCACCCACCCGTGCGGCAGCGGCCACGGCAGCCAGACCGGGACGCGCGCCCGCCCGACCACGGCGTCGAGCACCTCGGCGCTGGGCTGGTGCAGCGGCTGCAGCGGGCAGACCTCGCCGTGCGCGTCGCACTGCCAGGCGCTGGACCACAGGCCCGGGGCGTGCAGCGCCGCGCCGCACCGGGGACAGCTCGGCTGGCCCTTCATGACACCGACGGTCCCGTGCCGTAGCGGAGATCGTCAAGACTCAGTGGCCGGCACCTGCGCCCGCGCGCCCGCTTCCCGCCGATGGACCTACCGTGACCGGATGGGACTTCCCGGCGGCCTGCCCCCCGACCCGCACGCCCCCGCCGGCCCGGTCCCGCCCGGCCGCGCCGTGGTGCCGTGCGTCGGCGCGGTCGTCCACGACGACGACGGCCGCCTGCTGCTGGTCCGGCGCGCCAACGAGCCGGCCCGCGGGCGCTGGTCGCTGCCGGGCGGGCGGGTCGAGGCCGGTGAGGACGACGCCGCGGCGGTGCGCCGCGAGGTGCTCGAGGAGACCGGCCTGGACGTCGTCGTCGGGGCGTGGGTGGGCACCGTGCAGCGCGACGCCCCGGACGGGCGGGTCTACGACATCCGCGACTACGCGTGCGCACTGATGGGCGGCCGGCTGCGGGCCGGCGACGACGCCTCGGCCGCCCGGTTCGTCGACCGCGCGGGCCTGCACGAGCTCGCCGACGGCGACGGGCTGAGCGAGGGGCTGCTCGAGTGCCTGTCCGCCTGGGGCGTGCTGCCGCATCGGTGACGCGCGACGGACTGCGGGACCCTTGACCGAGGTTTTGCCTGTCGATCGGAGCCCACTGGGAAGCCCGCCGGGAAGTAGTTGCTTGTGCTAAACAACGCAGGACCAGCACGAGCACGAGGAGCCCAGGTGTCCACCGCCACCGGACCAGCACCAGCCGCCGCCGCATCCCCCGGCCGGCGCCGCCGCAGCCCGCACTACAAGTGGATCGCCCTGTCCAACACCACGCTGGGCGTGCTGATGGCGACGGTGAACTCCAGCATCGTCCTCATCTCCCTCCCGGCGATCTTCCGCGGCATCCATCTCGACCCGCTCGCGCCGGGCAACGTCGGCTACCTGCTGTGGATGCTCATGGGCTTCCTGCTGGTCAGCGCCGTGCTGGTGGTGAGCCTGGGCCGGCTCGGCGACATGTACGGCCGGGTGCGGATCTACAACCTCGGCTTCGTCGTGTTCAGCGCCGCCTCCGTCGCCCTCGCGCTGGAGCCGTTCCAGGGCGGCAGCGGCGCCATGTGGCTGATCATCGGCCGGGTCGTCCAGGGCATCGGCGGCGCGATGCTGTTCGCCAACTCCACCGCCATCCTCACCGACGCCTTCCCGGTCGAGCAGCGCGGCATGGCGCTGGGCATCAACCAGGTGGCCGCGATCGCCGGCTCGTTCCTCGGCCTCATCGCCGGCGGCCTGCTGTCCGAGTGGAGCTGGCGGGCGGTGTTCTGGGTCAGCGTGCCGCTCGGCATCCTCGGCACCGTCTGGGCCTACAAGAGCCTGAAGGAGACCAGCCTGCGCCACCAGGGCCGCATCGACTGGCCCGGCAACGTCCTGTTCGCCGTGGGCCTGGGCGCCGTGCTCGCCGCGATCACCTACGGCATCCAGCCCTACGGCGGGCACAGCATGGGCTGGACCAACCCGTGGGTCCTGGCCGGCCTGATCGGCGGCGCCGCACTGCTCGTCGTGTTCGGGGTCGTGGAGACCAAGGTCGCCGAGCCGATGTTCCACATGGGCCTGTTCACCATCCGCGCATTCAGCGCGGGCAACGCCGCCGGGCTGCTGGCCTCGATCGCCCGCGGCGGCATGCAATTCATGCTCATCATCTGGCTGCAGGGGATCTGGCTGCCGCTGCACGGCTACGACTACGAGTCCACGCCGCTGTGGGCCGGCATCTACCTGCTCCCGCTCACCCTGGGCTTCCTGGTAGCCGGCCCGCTCTCGGGCTACCTGTCCGACCGCTACGGCGCGCGCGCCTTCGCCACCGGCGGCCTGCTGCTGGTCGCGGTCACCTTCGTCGGCCTGATCCTGATCCCGGTCGACTTCCCCTACTGGGCCTTCGCGCTGCTCACCGCGCTCAACGGCATCGGCTCAGGCCTGTTCTCCGCGCCCAACACCACCGCGATCATGAACTCGGTGCCGGCCCGTCAGCGCGGCGCCGCCTCCGGCATGCGCGGCACGTTCTTCAACTCCGGGTCGTCGCTGTCGATCGGCATCTTCTTCTCGCTGATGATCGCCGGCCTGGCCGCCACGCTGCCGTCCACCCTCACCTCCGGCCTGCAGCAGCAGGGCGTGCCGGCGGACGTGGCCAGCGAGATCGGCAACCTGCCGCCGGTGGGCAGCCTGTTCGCCGCCTTCCTGGGCTTCAACCCGATCGAGAGCCTGCTCGGCCCGACCGGTGTGCTGGGCCAGCTCCCGCAGCAGAATGCCTCCGTGCTCACCGGCAAGGAGTTCTTCCCGCAGCTGATCAGCGGGCCGTTCCACCACGGCCTGGTGATCGTGTTCAGCGCCGCCGCGGCCATGTCCGTGGTCGCCGCGCTGGCCTCGTTGCTGCGCGGTGGCAAGTACCACCACGACGACGAGGCGACCAGCGCCCCGGCCGAGGCCGACGTGCGCACCGCCACCGCCTCGAAGGTCGAGGCCGCCCGGTGAGCGGCGGCCGGCCGGCGGGCACCTCCGCCGGGCCGGGGCGGCAGGCCGCCCGCGCGGTCGCCGTGGCCCCCCGGCTCCGGCTGGCGGTGGGCCGACTGGCCCGGCGACTCAAGGACCACGCCGTCGGCGGGCTGAGCCTGTCCCAGCTGTCCGCGCTGGCCACCGTCGAGCGGCTCGGCTCGGCCCGGCTGGGCGACCTGGCCGCGGCCGAGCGGGTGTCCGCGCCCACCATGAGCCGGCTGGTGGCCAGCCTGCAGGAGGCCGGCCTGCTCGAGCGCGCCTCGGACCCGGAGGACGCCCGGGCCACGGTGCTCACACTGAGCCGGGCCGGGGCCCGGCGGCTGGACGAGGTGCGCGAGAGCCGGACGGCGCTGCTGGCCGACCGGCTCTCCCGCCTCTCCCCCGACGACCTGGCCCGGCTCGAGGCCGCGCTGCCGGTGCTCGAGTCGCTGGTGGAGGACTGACGCCGCGGTGAAGGACCGGCGTCAGTCCCGCAGCGCGTAGGTGAGCAGCGCGTTGCCGGCGCCGGTCGTGGTGCCCTCGACCAGCCGCAGCCGGGTCGTGGGCACCGACTCGTCGAAGAGCCGCCGCCCCTCCGGGGTGACCACCGGGTGCATGGTGAGCATGAGCGCGTCGACGACGCCGGCCAGGAACAGGCTGCGGGTGGTCTCGATGCCGCCGACCACGAGGATGTCGCCCTCGCCCTGCTCCTTCAGCGCGCGCACGTAGGCGACCGGGTCGCCGTCGACCGCGGTGCTGTTCCACCCGAGGTCACCGCGCAGCGTGCTGCTGACGACGTGCTTGCGCACCGGGTTGATGAACTGGCCGAACGGGTCGGCGTCGCCGGCCTGCGGCCAGTACTGCGACCACTCCTCCCAGAGCCGGCGGCCGATGACGACGTCGGTGCCACCGCTGATGGCGGCGCCCATCATCTGGCCCTCCTCCGGGCCGAAGGCGTCGAACTGCCACAGGTTCGGCGACTCCACCACGCCGTTCGCGGAGCAGAACAGGTGGGCGGTGGTCCTACGGGTCATCGGAGCTCCTCGGTGTCCGGGGGACGGTCACCATCTCAGACGCGCC
Organism: Motilibacteraceae bacterium; assembly: GCA_051954955.1. GTDB lineage: Bacteria > Actinomycetota > Actinomycetes > Motilibacterales > Motilibacteraceae > JBQCHF01. The sequence goes on along the minus strand of JBQCHF010000010.1, from coordinate 11,311 downwards.
GGCGGGCCGGAAGTCATCGGTGCGACCGGCCCCGCTCGCACCGGCTTCACCCCTCGCGCAGCTCCGGCCGGCCGGGCTGCTCGCCGCCGCGGGCCTCGACGTACTCGCGGGTGGGCACCATGACCTTGCGCCGGAAGACGCAGACCAGGGTGCCGTCCTGCTTGTAGCCCTTGGTCTCCACGTGGACGATCCCGCGGTCGCTCTTGGACCTCGACGGCGTCTTGTCCAGCACCGTCGTCTCGCCGTAGATGGTGTCGCCGTGGAAGGTCGGGGCGACGTGCCGCAGGCTCTCGATCTCGAGGTTGGCGATCGCCTTGCCGCTGACGTCGGGCACCGACATCCCCAACAGCAGCGAGTAGACGTAGTTGCCCACCACCACGTTCTTGCCGAAGTCGGTGGTCTTCTCGGCGTAGTTGGCGTCCAGGTGCAGCGGGTGGTGGTTCATGGTGAGCAGGCAGAACAGGTGGTCGTCGTACTCGGTCACCGTCTTGCCCGGCCAGTGCTTGTAGACGGCACCGACCTCGAACTCCTCGTAGTAGCGGCCGAACTGCATGCGCGGTCCTCTCTCGAGATCGCCCTTCCCGGGCGCCCGCCGTCGGGCGCGCGGCTGCCCCGATCGTGCCCGACCAGCGGCGCCGGCGGGACGACCGCGCGGCGTGAGGAGCGACACCTCCTCCGCAAGGAGGAGATACCGGTGCAGGAGGGATGCCAGGGTGGGCACGTGCTCGAGGTGGACGGACTGCACAAGAGCTTCGGGGAGGTCCGGGCCCTGTCCGGGCTCGGCTTCACCGTGGGGCCGGGCCAGGTCTACGGGTTCGTGGGCCGCAACGGGGCCGGCAAGACGACGACGATGCGGATCGTGCTCGGCGTCCTGGCGCCCGACGCCGGCCAGGTGCGCTGGCGCGGGCGGCCGGTGGACGCCGAGGTGCGCCGGCGGATCGGCTACATGCCGGAGGAGCGCGGCCTCTATCCCAAGATGCAGGTGCGTGAGCAGCTGGAGTACCTCGCGCGGCTGCACGGCGTGGGCGCGCGGCGGGCCCGCGCGGCGGTCACCGAGTGGCTGGAGGTGCTCGGCGTGGCCGAGCGGGCCGGAGACCGGGTGGAGGCACTGAGCCTGGGCAACCAGCAGCGGGTGCAGCTGGCCGCGGCGCTGGTGCACGACCCCGAGGTCCTGGTCCTCGACGAGCCCTTCAGCGGTCTGGACCCGGTCGGCGTCGACGCCCTCAGCGGCGCGCTGCGCCGACGGGTGGCCGACGGGGTGCCGGTGGTGTTCAGCAGCCACCAGCTCGACCTGGTCGAGCGGCTGTGCGACGCGGTGGGGATCGTGCGCGAGGGGCGGATGGTGGCCAGCGGCACGGTGGCCGAGCTGCGCGGGTCCCGGCGCCGGCGGCTGCGGGTGGTGGTCGAGCCGCGCGCCGCGGGCCGGACGGGTGCTGACGACGGCGGCTGGGTCCGGTCGCTGCGCGGTGTGCAGGTGGTGCCCGAGGAGCCGGTGCGGGCCACGGACACCGGTCGAGGGCTGCTGCTGGAGCTGGCCCCCGACGTCGACGACCAGGCGGTGCTGGCCGCGGCGCAGGCGGCCGGCGTGGTGCGCGCCTTCGCCCCGGTGCAGCTCAGCCTGACCGACCTGTTCCGTGAGGCGGTGGCCGCATGAGCACGACCACCTCGCCCTCCTTCGCCGCCACCGCCCGGCTGGTGGCCGGCCGCGAGCTGCGCTCCCGGCTGCGCGACCGCAGCTTCCTGATCTCCACCGGGATCACCCTGCTCATCGTCGTGGCGGTGGCCGTGGTGCCGGCCGCGCTCGGCCTGGGCCAGACGAAGTTCGCGGTGGCCTTCGCCCCGGCGGCCGCCCCGCTCGCCGTGCCGAGCGAGCAGCTCGCGCACCAGCTCGACGTGACGCTGCGGGTGAAGGACGCGCCCGCCGACCCCGAGCAGGCCGTGCGCAGCGGCGATCTGGACGCCTACGTGACCGGCGACCGGATCGTCGTGCATAAGGAGCTCGACCCGCAGCTGGGCACCATCCTGCAGACCGCGGCACGGCAGGCCGCCACCCAGCGGCAGCTGGCCGCCGACGGCCTCAGCACGGCCCAGATCGCCGCGCTCGCACAGCTGCCCACCCCCGCCGTGGACGCCCTGCAGCCCAAGGACCCCAAGGCCGACACCCGCCGCGGCATCGCCACGGTGGGCGCCTTCGTGCTCTACGGCCAGCTGCTCGGCTACGGCTTCTGGGTGGCCCTGGGCGTGGTGGAGGAGAAGTCCAGCCGGGTCGTCGAGGTGCTGCTGGCCACGGTCCGCCCGCGCGCGCTGCTCACCGGCAAGGTGCTGGGGGTCGGTGCCCTCGGGCTGGTGCAGCTGCTGGGGGTGGCCGTGGTCGGGCTGGTGGCCGGGTACGCCTCGGGCGCGATCGACCTGACCACGGACGCGATCTATCCGGTCGCCCTGGTGCTGGCCTGGTTCGTGCTCGGCTACGCCTTCTACGCCTGCGCGTTCGCCGCGGCGGCGGCGCGGGTGAGCCGGCAGGAGGACCTCAACAGCGTCACCACGCCGATGACCATGCTGGTGCTGGTCAGCTTCCTGGCCACGTTCTACGTCTCCTCCAGCCCCGACTCGCTCGGCGCGCGGGTCCTCGCCGTGGTGCCGCCGTTCTCCGCGCTGGTCAACCCGGTGCGCATCGCCGGCGGGGACGCCGCCTGGTGGGAGCTGCCGCTGGCGGTGCTGCTCATGCTCGCCGCGGTGGTGGGCCTGGTCGTCGTCGGCGCCCGGCTCTACGAGGGCGCGGTGCTGCGGATGGGCGGCACGGTGTCGCTGCGGGACGCCTGGCGCGGGCGGCGCGAGGCCGGAGTGCTCGCCGACTGAGCTCTGCTGCTCAGGCTGGCAGGATGCGCTCGTGAGCTCCGTGGACCGACCCTCCGTCGTCGCCACCTACACCCGCGCCCGCCCGGCCGTCGCGGTCCCGCTGGTGGCCGCCGGCGTCGCGCTGGCCGGGGTGCTCGCCGCGCTCGGCTCGGACCGGCTGGCCAGCACGGTGTTCCTCATGGCCTGCATCGGGCTGGGCGGCTCGTGGTGGCACCGGGTGGACGTGCAGGCCGACGAGGTCGTCGTCCACGGCCTGGTGGGCGAGCGACGTTACGCCCGCACCGACGTCGCGGAGGTGCAGCCCGGGCGCGGCATGGCCGGCGTGCGGCTGCTGCTGCGCGACGGGCGGGTCGGCACCCTGCCGGCGCCGGCGCGATCGAGCCGCGGCTACGCCGCCGAGCTGGCCCGGCTGCGCGAGTGGGCCGCCCAGCCCTCCCGCTAGACCGCGACGTCGACCGCCGGCTGCTCGCTGGGGGCGCCCTCGCCCGGGCGGCGCTTGGGCAGCCGCAGGACCAGCAGCAGGGAGACCAGGAAGAGGCCTGCCTGGTACCAGAGCGTCTCGCTGAAGGACTTGGCGAAGTCGTGCTTCAGTGCGGTCGCGCCGGACGACGCCAGCGCGGCGGAGACCTGCGGGCTCGGTGGGCTGGTCGGTGTGCAGGAGGGCGGCACTGCGCTGGGGTCGCTGGACCCGGCCCGGTCCTCGAAGCAGCGGGCGGACGCGGCCACGATCTGGTCCTGCGCCGAGGCGGGGACGCCAGCCGCGGTGAGCGACTCGCGCAGCGCCGGCTCGGTCTTCGCAGCCGCCAGCGCGGCGTTGGTGCCGAGCAGCCCGAACAGCACGATGCCGATCACGGCCACGCCGATGGAACCGCCGATCTGCTGGGCGGTGCTGAGCACCCCGGACGCGGGACCGGCGTTGCGCGGCTGCACCCCGGCCAGGACCAGGTTGAGGAACGGGGCGACGAACAGCCCGAGGCCGACCCCGCCGAGGATCAGCACCGGCCACAGCTTCCAGGAGGCCAGCGCGGTGTCGACCTCGCGCACCACCAGCGAGAGCAGCAGCATCGCGACCACGAGCACCCCGGCGCCGAGCACGAGCACCGTCCGGCCCAGCCGCTTGGAGATCTTGTCGCTCGCGGCCGAGGCCACGCCGCTGCCGATGGCGAACGGCACGGTGGTCAGCCCGGAGTGCAGGGCGCTGAACCCGAAGCCGATCTGCAGATAGAGCGAGAGCGCGAAGAAGAACGGCGCCAGGCCGGCGAAGAACACCAGACCGAGCCCCAGCCCGGGGCGGAACGCGTGGTCGGCGAGCACGGTGGAGGGCACCAACGGCGAGCCGCCGGCGTTGGTGAGGCGCCGCTCGTAGAGCAGGAACAGCACCATGAGCACGACGCCGGCGGCGATGGTGAGCCAGGTCCAGGCCGGCCAGCCCTTCTCCCGGCCCACGGTGAGCGGGTAGACGATCGCCAGCAGCCCGGCGGTGGACAGCACGACGCCGCCGAGGTCGAGCCCGACGGCGTGCTCGTTGCGCGAGGAGGGCAGGTAGCGGAAGCCCAGCAGCAGGGCCACGGCGGCGACCGGGATGTTGACGTAGAAGATCGAGCGCCACTGCAGGCCGGCCGGATCCCAGGCGAGCAGCAGGCCACCGATGAGCGGGCCGGTGATCGTGGCGATGCCGATGGTGGCGCCGAGCACGCTGAACGCCTTGCCGCGCTCCTGCGGCGGGAAGACCACCTGGATGATCGCCAGCACCTGCGGGAACATCAGCGCCCCGCCCAGGCCCTGCAGCACGCGAGCCGCGATCAGCATGCCCGGGCTGGCGGCCGCGCCGCACAGCGCCGAGGCGATCGCGAATAGCGCCATGCCGCCCAGGAAGACCCGCCGCCGGTCGTAGAGGTCGCCCAGGCGGGAGGAGGTGATGAGCAGCGTGGCGAAGGCGAGGGTGTAGCCGATGATGACGAACTGGACGTCGGAGTAGCTGGTGCTCAGGTCGCGCTGGATGCTGGGGATCGCGACGTTGACGATGCTGACGTCGACCAGCTGCATGAAGCTCGCGGTGAGCACCACCCCCAGCACCACGTAGGGGTTGCTGTGCCCCCGGCGCGGGCTGGCCGCCGCCTGGTCCGCGGTGGGGGCCTGGGTCATGGCGGGGTGCTCCTCGGCTGACGTGTCCTGGGGTCGGTCCGCTGGCTCGCGGCCGCCGCCTCACGGTAGGGCGAGGCCCCGACAGCCGCCATCCGGGCGTCCGGTGCGCCGATCCGGGTGGAACCGGGCGCGCCCGGGCGGCGTCGGAGGGTCGTCGGGAGGCGCGAGGCAGGGGGACGCATGGGCGGTCGGCGGGCAGTCCTGGCAGCAGGCGTCATCGCCCTCGCCGGGCTGGCCGGGTGCGCGGGGGCGCCGCGCACGGCGGATCTGCCCGCTCCGGTCACGCCGGCGCGCCCGTCGGGGACCGTGGTGTCCGGTGCGGCCTCGGCCAGCTGCGTCGGTCCGGTGGTCACGGCGGCGCCCACGGTGGCGAGCCCGGGCCAGCCGGTGCACCTGACCGGCTCCTGGTTCCACACCGGCTGCGCCGATGTGGTGGCGAACGGCGTCCCCGTGGAGACTCAGGCCCCGCTCACCGGTCTGGTGGTGCGTCTGCAGCAGGGGGCGTCGGCGTGGACCCTCGCCCGCGACGTCGACGCCAGCAGCCGCGACGGCGTCATCGACGTCCAGGTCACGCTTCCGGCCGACGTGCGCCCCGGCCCGGCGACCCTGCAGGTCACGGGCTCCGGCCTGCCCCTCGCGCCGTCGGTCACGCTGTCAGTCCAGGGCGCCAGCTGACGGTCGGAGCGTCTGCAGGGCGAGCCGGACGGCGGGCGCGAACCGGTGCCAGTCCCGCGGCGGCAGCCAGGCCAGCTCGACGACCTCCTGACCGTCCGGCACCGGCTCTCCCGCGCCCGGACCGGTGAAGCAGACCAGCTCGACCACCCACCCCGGCCGGCCGTGCGCCTCGGTCTCCACCCGCACCGCCTCGACGAGCTCGTCCGCCGCGATCTCCAGGCCGACCTCCTCGCCCACCTCCCGGGCCGCCGCCTGGGCGAGGGTCTCGCCGTCCTCGGGCACGCCGCCGGGCAGGAAGAAGACGTCGGCACCGCGGGGACGGACCGCGAGGACGGCGTCGCCGCGGCGACACAGCCAGGTGGCGGCGACGACTCGCGACTCATGTCTCACCAGAGATCTCCTCGCGCGGTCCGGACTGTCTCAGGCTGGAAAAGCGCTGTTGACGGGGCGGCCGGGCAGGGCGCCCGTTTCGCGGCCGGGCGCCGGTCTTCGGGGTCATGAGTGTGACAGTAGTGACGCGACACGCCGAGAAACCCTGCAATAGCGCCACACTTTGCCAGGTGGAGGGCTGCTCGGAGATCGAGTGGAGCGCTCTTGCGCGACACGCCGGCGTGTCGCACAACAACCCTCCACTCGGGCGGCCCGGAGCACAGCAGGCCCGGCGGTCGGCCCACGCAGAGCGCGCACCCACCCGCTCCCCCGTCACCAGCGCCGTCGACCGTGCGGGCGGAGGACCGCATCGACGCACGGAATCCCGGCCGAGAGAGTCAGAGAGAACTCCCCAGCCGCCACCGCACCGGCAGCCCGTGCGGCGCCGCCTCCCCCAGCACCCGGGCCTCACCACCCGGCCAGGTGCGCAGGGTGACCAGGAAGCGGTGCTCCTCCCCGGGCGCCGGTCGGCGGGGCTCGAGCTCGAGGTGGGCCAGCGGGGCCTCGTCGGTGGCCCGGCGGCCGGCCTGCTCGAGCAGCTCCTCGACGGCCGCCTGCTCCTCCCGGCCCAGGTACTGCCACATGACGCTGTGCCAGAGCACCGTCCAAGTGCCCCGCTCGGGCGCGAGGTCGGCGACGGTCTCCGCGGCGGTCGCGGTCCGGACCGTGGCGGGCACCTGCGCGGCGACGTCGAGAGCAGCGCGCAGGCGTTCGAACCGGGCCACCTGGTCCGGCCAGACGTAGGAGGTGAGCAGCAGCCGGCCCTGGGTGGTGGAGACGTCGACCGGGGCGACGTCGGATCCGCGCCGCTCGACGATCCGTAGCGGGGGTGCGTCCGGGAGAGGATCGCCGGTCCAGGCGCCGTCCATCACCAGGGGGGACTCCGACGGGCCGTAGGACGAGCCGTCGTCAGCGAGGAACCGGAAGTGGTCCGCCCGCAGGTTCAGCCCAGCGCTGGAGCCGATTTCGAACAGCCGGACCGGCAGGTCGCGCTGGGCCAGCAGTACGCGCAGGCCGCCGACGAGCGCGGCCGAGCGGCCGACCTCGTTGGTCTGCGGCGCGTGGCGCAGCCCGGCGCGGACGGCCTCCGCCTGCTGCATGAGCACCTCGCGGAACGCCTCCCACACGCCGTCGAAGCCGGCCGTGCCGCCGACCGAGGGGTAGTGCATCGCCAGCCGCGGCGCCTTTCGCTCCAGCACCAGTCGGTGGACGCTGCCCAGCAGCCGCAGGGCCAGCGCCGACGGGCCGGGGTCGTCCTCGTGGCCGGCGAGGACGCCGGCGGTGGGGCCGCCGGCGAGCAGGTCGTCGGCGGCGTGGTGCAGCAGCAGGGCGTAGAGCGGGCTGCCCAGCTGCGCGCACGCCTCGCCCTGCTGGCGCATCCGCCGGGCCATCCGCTCGCGCGGGGACTCGTCGCTCACAACCCCTCCCTCAGTCTTCCAGCGGCACGCCACCGCGCCGCGGGTCGCGCAGATCGGTGCCGTGCGCCAGCCAGCGCTCCTCCAGCGCGGCGGCGCCGTGCACCCGCTTCCACGCCGCCTCGTGCGCGGTCATCGGCAGCAGCGGGAAGAAGCGCACCGGGTCCGCCGGCTCCGCGAGCACCAGGTCCGGCACCAGCCCGGCCGGCTCGCCGACCAGCACAGCGCTGACGGCGGCCCCCGGCCACAGCGGCTGCTGCAGGTCCACCGACGCGCCAGGCTGCACCACCAGCCCTTCCACCGCTGGCGCGGCGGCCAGGACCGCGAGCGTGCGCAGCACGTCATCGACCGGCTCGCGAACGGTGAGCAGCAGCTCGGCCCGAGGCCCCCGGACCGGGTCCGGCGCGAGGTCGGCGGGGTCGTGCATCGGATACCGGCTCATGCCCAGGGTGGCGTAGCGCACCAGCGGCTCGCCCTCCGGGCCGGTTGCGGGGCCGAAGCGGAGGACGTCGAGGGGCTCAGTACCGAGGAAGGTGACCGACGCCCGGCCAGACGCATCACCGAGGGCCGCGGCGAGGTGGGCCTCGACCGCCGCGACGACGTCACCGGGAGCCATGGACGGGACTCTACGGCTCCTCCGAGGATCACTTGTCAAGCGCCCTTGACAGCGGTCGCGGACGGGAGCAGCATCCCAGCCATGACAAGCTCCCTTGACAAGGACGTGAGCGCCGGCGACCGGGCCCGCTCCCGGGCCTACGCCCGTGAGTTCACCGCCGGCCTGCTCGGCTACGCCGTGGTCCTCGTGCTGGTGGTCGCCTTCGGCGGCCTCGACGGCGGCAGCCCCTGGCGCTACCTCTGGGCGGTCCTGCCCGTGGTGCCTGCGGTGTGGATGGTCTGGGCGGTGTGGCGCTACGTGCAGCGCGCCGACGAGTACCAGCGGATGCTGCTGCTGGGAAAGCTCGCGCTCTCGTTCGGCGTCATGGTCGTCACGTCGGTCACGCTCGGGCTGCTGGTGGCCGCCGGACTGCCTGCCGAGTCGACCCCGTGGATCATCTACGCCGCCGGGATGATCACGTGGGTGGTCAGCGCGCTGCTGGTGCACGACACCCGCGGCTGCTGATGAAGTCCAGGCTGCGCGAGCTGCGGCTCGACCGTGGCTGGAGCCAAGGGACGCTCGCCGACCAGCTCGACGTCTCCCGGCAGACGGTCAACGCGCTGGAGACCGGGCGCTACGACCCCAGCCTCCCGCTGGCCTTCCGCATCGCCCGGCTGTTCGGCGAGCGGATCGAGGACATCTTCGACCCGGACGGATGAGCAGGGCGCGGCCGGACGCCACTCACCGCGCCAGTTCCATGCTCACCGCGGCAGATCTGTCGCGGTAAGCATGGAAGGATCACGCGGACGTGATCGTTCCGGCCGGGGGTGGCTCGGCAGCGTCAGCCGGTGAGCCGCGAGAGCACCTGGCTGGCCTGCTCGGCCTGCTCACGCTCGACCTGCACCTCGAAGTGCTGGGGCACGATCTGGCTGCGCGAGACGAAGTCGCGCTTGCCGCCGGTGAGGGCGTAGCTGACCAGCCCGAAGATCATCCCGAAGACGGCGCCGTACATCACGGCGTAGAGCACCAGGGCGCTGCCGCTGGTGCCGCTGTCGGTGGTCGTGAACAGGCTCAGCAGCAGGCCCACCAGCAGGCCGAACCAGGCGCCGGTGAGGGCCCCGCGCAGGAACGCCCGGCCCCAGTCCATCCGGCCCAGCACCTGCTCGATCATCCGCAGCTCCGAGCCCACGATGCGCACCTTCTGCACCGGGAAGTGCTCGTCGGAGAGGAAGTCGACCGCACGCTGGGCGTCGACGTAGGACTCGTAGCTGGCCACGGTCTCCCGGGCCAGCGCACCGTAGCCTGCGCTGCCCAGTCCCCCGCCGCGGAACTGCTGGCTCATCGAAGGTCCCTTCGCGTCTCGTCGGCTCGCCCTCCACCCCTGCCCAGGGATGGCCCGGCGAACACGGCACCGTCACCAGTGCTGCACTTCGCGGTGACAACGAGCGTGCGGCGGTGCCGCGTTCCGACGCTGAGTAGTTCTGAGCGACGGCACCACGGACCGGGGTCCCGAGCTCAACGAGACAGCAGGGCCAGCGCCTCGTCCAGCCCGACGACGTCGCCGTACTTGCCGTCGATGTCGAACAGCGCCGCCTCGTGCGGGCGCGGGTCCCGGTCGCCGACGCCGTCGCGCACCACGATCGGACGGAAGCCCAGCGAGACGGCGTCGACGACGGAGGCGCGCACGCAGCCGCTGGTGGAGACCCCCAGCACGAGCAGGGTGTCGACACCCATCGAGCGCAGCGTGGTGTCCAGCGAGGTCCCCATGAAGCCGCTGGCGAACTTCTTCTCGATCACGACCTCGCCAGGCGCCGGGGCCGGCTCCTCGGGGAAGTCGGCCAGGTCGCTGCCCTCCTCCAGGACCTGCAGGGCCGGGATCTTGCGCCACCAGATACCGGCGTCGGCCATGCCCTTGGCGTACCGCACGCAGGTGAACACGACCGGGACCCCGGCGGCCCGGGCCGCCGCCACGACCTGCGCGGCGGCGGCCACGGACCCCTCGACCCCGGCGTACAGGGGGCTGCCGGGGGCGAGATAGGCGCGGACCACGTCGACGACGAGGACCGCGAGCTTGTCTCCCGCACCCAGCCGGGCGGAGAACCCGTGGGCGGCGTAGTCGGCCACCAGGTCCTCGGGGTGCTCGCCCTGGCCGGGTGCGGTCATCGCTTCCTCTCCTCCGGGCAGCGGGTCAGACAGCCGCGCGGACGCGGAACACCGGCTGCTGCGGAGCCGGCAGGCCGGTCTCCTCTTCGCAGCGCTCGCGCAGCTCCTCGATCTCGCCGCCACGGACGAAGACCTCGGTCTGGCCGCGCTCGGACCGCAGCCGCTCACGCAGCTCCGACGTCGCGTCGGAGTCCACCGCGCCGGACTCGTCCAGCACCACGCCGTAGCGCCGCGCGCCCTCGCGGGTCACCAGGCCCTGGCGGACCTCCTTGGCCACCAGCTCCGGGTCGCGGTCGTAGGGGTCGCCCCAGCCACCGCCGCCCCAGGTGACGTAGTGCAGGACGTCGCCCTTGTCCACGTGCACGTTGTCGCACTTGCTCGGGACGATCTCCCGGCTGCCATCGACCCGGTCGATCCACTTGGTCGACCGTCCTCCCGGCAGGCCGCCGTTCACGCCCCACGGCTTGGTGAACCAACGGTCGTCGTGGATGGAGATGGTGCCCGGCTCCAGGAAGCGGTAGGCGATGTCGACGCCGTTGCCGCCGCGGTAGAAGCCGGGGCCGCCGGAGTCGGCCACCGTCTCGTACCGCTCGATGATCAGCGGGAAGTAGGCCTCGAGGAACTCGTTGGGCACGTTGGTGAACGAGGGCCACAGCGAGTGCCCGTCCGGGCCGTCGCCCAGCGGGCGGCCGGGGATGCCGCCGAAGCCGATCGAGTAGAGCTGGAACCACTCCCCCGCGCGCTCGCCGTCCCGGTACCGGCCCGAGTACATGAAGTGCGGGGACGAGGAGAACCCGGCCGCGTTGAGCAGCGCCGGGTTGGTCTGGCCGAGCAGGCCGCCGAACAGGTCGAAGACCCGCCCGATGCCGTGGTTGCGCGCGTTCAGTGCCGCGGGATGTTTCGGCTTCCAGTACGAGCCGTCCGGGATCGTGACGTCGACCAGCGGGTAGAAGCCGTCGTTCCAGAGGATCTGCGGATCGGCCACAGTGATCATGTAGATCCCGAAGAACATCCGGACCAGGTTCTCGTTCAG
>JBQCHF010000009.1:0-35038 GCA_051954955.1 Motilibacteraceae bacterium | reverse complement strand
GCGCAGATCCAAGGCGCGAGGAATGCTCTTCTACCGACTGCTCCAGCAGGCAGTCGACACAGATCCCCACCCACTCAAAGAGCTCGTCGGAGGCTGAGCGAGTACTGCACTCAAGCAGAGATGCAGGACAACAGTTCGAAGCACAGCGCTGTCCACAGGAAAAGCAGGCTGTAGCAACGACTTCTCGAAGACTCGGGTTGGAGTGAGGGTGACCCTCGTTCACATAGAAGGACCCAGGGTCACCCTCACCCCAACACTCCGGCGGCCGGGCGCCATGCCTTAGCTCGGCGGAAAACGTCCTTCGTCAACACCCTCCGTTCCCTCCCCTGCTACCGTCCCCCGCCATGCCCGCCGACGACGACCTGCGGCTCGCGCTCGACGTCTCGGACGCAGCCGCCGAGCTCGCCCTCTCCCACTTAGAGAAGGGCGTGCTGGCGACGGAGAAACCCGACGGCTCCCCCGTCACCGAAGCCGACCGCGGCGTCGAGCGTCTCCTGCGCGCATCCCTGACGCGGGCCCGCCCCGCCGACGCCCTCCTCGGCGAGGAGCTCGGCCGAGCCGGCGACTCGCCCCGCACCTGGATCCTCGACCCCATCGACCGCACCGGTTTCTTCGCGTGAGGCAATCCGAACTGGCGCATCCAGGTCGCCCTGCAGCACGGCGACGAGCTTCAGGTCGCCGTCGTCACCGCACCCGCACTGGGCCTGCGTTGGTGGGCGACCCGGGGCGGCGGCGCGTTCGAGTCCGCTTGGCCCACCGCGGACGACGCACCCCGCAGGCTGCGGGTCAGCTCCACCGCGAGCGTCGACGAGGCCGCACTGACAGCTCTCGAACAAGGAGCAAGAAATCGCCTTCCTACCAGCGTGGAGCCACCCGCCAGCCCGCTGCCACTGGTCGAGCTGGTCCGCGGCGAGGTCGATGCCTTCCTCGCCGAGCGCTACTACGCCTGGGACCACGCGCCATGGATCCTCCTGGTGGAGGAGGCCGGCGGTCGCTTCACCGACCCCACCGGGGGCCGGGCCGCGGACCGCGGCGGCGGCCTGTACTCGAACGCCGCCCTGCACGCCGAGCTGGTCGCCGCGCTCGGCTACTCCGCCAGCGGCTCCAGCAGCTCGAGCCGGTTCCCCACCGGGTCGGACACGTAGCAGCGACGGTGCCCGGGCAGGTTCTCGTCCCACACGACCTCGACCCGCGCGGCCTGCACCGACAATGCCACCGCGTCGAGGTCCTGCACGACCAGACCCGGGTGCGCCTTGCGGGCCGGGCGGAAGTCCTGCTCGACCCCCAGGTGCAGCTCGGCACCGCCGGAGCGGAACCAGCAGCCGCCGCGCTTGGCGAGCTCGGCCGGCTTGGGCACCTCGGTCATGCCGAGCACCCCGGCGTAGAAGGCCCGCAGATCGTCCTCCGAGCCGGCGGGACAGGCGAGCTGGACGTGGTGGAGTGCGGCGATCACGAGAATCTCCTACGGGTCGTCGGAAGGATGACTAGGCGGTGGTGCGGGCGACCGCGAAGACCCGCCGGAACGGCAGCACCGTCCCCCAGGGCTGCTGCGGGTAGGCCCCGCGCAGCAGGTCGGCGTACTCGGCCAGGAAGGCCCGCCGGTCCGCACCGCTCGGGTCGCCGGCGTCGAGCGCGGTGAGCACCGGCCGCAGCCCGGTGCCCTCCATCCAGCGCAGCACGGCGTGCTCGGCCGGCAGGACCTGGGCGTACGTCGTCTCCCACGCGTCGACCTGGCAGCCGAGCCCGGCCAACACGCCCAGGTAGTCGGCAGGATCGGCGCTGGAAGCGGCCCGCTCGGCGGCGGCTCCGAGCTTGTCCCTCCAGCGGGGCTCGGACCGCAGCTGGGCCAGCAGCACGTGCGACGGGGAGTCGAAGTTGCCCGGCACCTGGATCGCGAGCACCCCGCCGGCCGCCAGCATCGCGACCAGGCGGGGCAGCAGCTCCAGATGGCCGGGCACCCACTGCAGCGTCGCGTTGCTCACCACGACGTCGAACCGCTCACCGCCCGCGGGCTCCCAGGTGCGCAGGTCGCCGAGCTCGACGTCGAAGCGGTCCCGGCCGGCGTCGGCAGCCAGCGACCGCGCGGCCTCCACCATCTCCGGGGAGCTGTCCACCCCCTGCACCCGCGCACCGGGCCACCGGTCGAGCAGGGTGCGGGTGAGAGTGCCGGGCCCGCAGCCGAGGTCCAGCACCCGCCCCGGTGTCCGGCCGGCGAGCGCGACGTCCACCCTGGCCAGCAGCTCGTGGAAGGGGCGCTCGCGATGGTCGGCGAAGCGCAGGTAGACCTCGGGATCCCAGCGCACCTCTGCCACGACGCCTCCTCACGGTTCCGAGGTATCTCGATATCGAGATAAGTTCACCCTCCCGCGACAGGTCTCTCGATGTCAAGAGACATGACGGCTAGCATCGGGGTGTGGAGCGCGACGAGGTCGACCGGCTCGTCGAGGCGTGGTCGCGGGAGCGACCGGACCTCGACGTCGGCCCGCTGGAGGTGCTCAGCCGGGTCAGCCGGCTGGCCCGCCACCTCGACCTGGCCCGGCGCACCGCGTTCGCCGCCCACGGGCTCGAGCCGTGGGAGTTCGACGTGCTGGCCTCGCTGCGCCGGGCCGGCGAGCCCTACGCGCTCTCGCCCGGCCAGCTGGTGGCCCAGACCCTGGTGAGCTCGGGGACGATGACCAACCGCGTGGACCGGCTGGCCGCCCGCGGGCTGGTCGAGCGCCGGCCCGACCCCACCGATGGGCGGGGCGTGCGGGTGCACCTCACGACGGACGGCGCCCACGTCGTCGACGCCGCTCTCACCGACCTGCTGCGCCAGGAGGAGGGCATCCTCGCCGCGCTGCCGTCCCACCGCCGTCAGGAGCTCGGCGACCTGCTGCGCGCCCTCGTGCTGCCCTTCGAGGCACCGCGCGAGTAGCCGGTCGCTAGCCCCGCTGGGGCACGAAGCGGCCGTCCACCAGCACCGGCACGACGTCGTCGACGTCCACCTGCTCAGCCAGCTCGACGTCCCGGGCGAAGCCGCGCTCGACCAGCTCCACCCCGCTCGGACAGAAGGTCAGCGGCAGCGGTTCCGTCGCAGCGGCGCGGGCGGCTGCGGCCAGCGGCGAGACCACCCCGAGCGCGCCCAGCGCCGCCAGCCGGGCCAGGAGCGTGCCGGCGCCGAGCAGGTCCTCGTAGCAGGGGCGCAGGGTGCCGTCGCCGTGCCGCTCGCCGGCCGGCACCAGACCCACGCGCCGACCGGGGCGGGCGACCAGCCAGCGCGCCACCGCGGCGGCGTTGCGCAGGCTCGCGCCCACCACGGCGGTCCCGTCCACCACCGCCGCGTGCGCGATCGCCGAGCCGTTGGGCGAGGGCAGCACCAGGCGGGAGCCCGCGGGCAGCTCGAGCAGAGAGGCCGGGGACAGCGTGGGGCCGTCGGAGGCGGACCGCCCGTGCGCGAGCTGCGCCCCGACGGCGACGGCCAGCGCCTCCGCCCCGTCCGCTCCCCGGCCGCGCAGGTCGCTGCCGTAGGGCCAGACGGTCACCCCGCGCGCGGCGGCCACGGTGAGCGAGGTCGTGAACGAGAGCACGTCGAGCACCACGAGGACGTCGCAGCGCCCGGCGAGCAGCCGGGCGCCGGAGGGGCCCCACTCCAGCTCGACGTCCAGCAGCGCCCCGGCGCCGTCAGGCACCGGCGAGCTCCGCCACCTCGAGCCACTCCTCCTCCAGCGCCACCCGCTCGCCGCCCAGCGCCCGCAGCCGCTCGTCCAGCTCGGCCACCGCCGCGTAGTCCGCGGCGACCTCGGCCATCCGGGCGTGCAGCTGCTCCTCCTCGGCGCCGATCCGCTCGAGCCGGCGCTCGATCCGGGCCAGGTCCTTGCGCGCCTGCCGCACCTGCGCCTGGCTCGGCCCGTCCGCCGCCGGGACCTCGGCGGGAGCAGCCGCGCGGGCAGCAGCCGGAGCGGTGCCGGCCCGGCGCAGCTCGAGGTACTCCTCCACCCCGCCGACCAGCTCGCGCAGCCGGCCGTCGCCGAGCAGCGCGACGACCCGGTCGCAGGTGCGCTCGAGGAAGTAGCGGTCGTGGCTGACCACCAGCAGCGAGCCGGGCCAGCCGTCGAGCAGGTCCTCCAGCGCGGTGAGCGTCTCGACGTCAAGGTCGTTGGTCGGCTCGTCCAGCAGCAGCACGTTGGGCTCGTCCATGAGCAGGCGCAGCAGCTGCAACCGCCGCCGCTCGCCGCCGGACAGGTCGCCCACCGGCGTCCACTGCCGGTTGCCGGTGAACCCGAACCGCTCGCACAGCTGCGAGGCGGTGAGCTGACGCCCGTTGCCGAGGTCGACGACCCGGCGGACCTCCTCCACGGCCTCGAGCACCCGCAGCGTCGGGTCGAGCTCGGCCACCTGCTGGGACAGGTACGCCGGGCGCACGGTGACGCCCCGCTTCACCTCGCCCGACGCCGGCGGCAGCTCCCCCACCAGCATCCGCAGCAGCGAGGTCTTGCCCGCGCCGTTGACCCCGACCAGTCCGAACCGGTCACCCGGCCCGACCTGCCAGACCAGCCGCTCCAGCAGGGTGCGCCCGGCCACCTCCAGCGTCGCCTGCTCGACGTCGTAGACGGTCTTGCCGAGCCGCGCGCTGGCGAAGCGCATCAGCTCGACGGCGTCGCGTGCCGGCGGCTCGTCGGCGATGAGCGCGTTGGCGGCGTCGATGCGGAAGCGCGGCTTGGAGGTGCGAGCGGGCGGGCCGCGGCGCAGCCAGGCCAGCTCCTTGCGCAGCAGGTTCTGCCGCCGGGCCTCGTCGGCCGCGGCGATCCGGTCGCGCTCGGCCCGGGCCAGCACGTAGGCGGAGTAGCCGCCCTCGTAGGCGTGCACCCGCCCGTCGGCGACCTCCCAGGTGGTGTCGCACACCTCGTCGAGGAACCAGCGGTCGTGGGTGACCACCACCAGGCCTCCGCGGCGGGCGCGCAGGTGCCCGGCCAGCCAGGCGATGCCCTCGACGTCGAGGTGGTTGGTGGGCTCGTCCAGCACCAGCAGGTCGTGCTCGCCGACCAGCAGCCGGGCGAGGGCCACCCGGCGTCGCTCGCCGCCGGACAGCGGGGCTACGGGCGAGTCGAGCCCGTGGGTGAGCCCGGGCAGGTCCAGGCCGCCGAACAGCCCGGTGAGGACGTCACGGATGCGCGGGTCGGCAGCCCACTCGTGCGCCGGGCCCTGCCCGACGACGACCTGGCGCACGGAGGAGGCCGGGTCGAGGTCGTCGTGCTGGGCGAGCAGGCCCAGGCGCAGGTCGCCGGCATGCACCACCCGGCCGGAGTCGGCCGGCTCGCGCTGGGACAGCACCTCCAGCAGCGTCGTCTTGCCCCCGCCGTTGCGGCCGACCACGCCGATCCGCTCCCCCTCGGCGACGCCGAGGGAGACGTGGTCGAGCAGGGTGCGGGTGCCGTGCGCCTTGCTGACGTCCTCCAGGTTGACCAGGTTGCGGGCCACTAGCGCGCGGCCCCCTCGACCACCCGGGCCCCATGCACCGGTCCGTGCGCCCGCTTGACCGCCCGGCACACCCCGCTGGCGGTGAGCGCGACGGCCAGGTCCAGCCCGTGCTCGACGTCGCGGACCAGGAACGCGCAGGTCGGGCCGCTGCCGGACACCAGCGAGCCCAGCGCGCCGTACTCCTCGCCGACCTCCAGGGTCTGGCGCAGCTGGGGGCGCAGGCTGCAGGCGGCGGCCTGCAGGTCGTTCTGCAGCGCCTTGCCCAGGGCCACGGCGTCGCCAGCGCGCAGGGCGGACATGACGGCCTCGGCCGGACGCGGCTCGGGCAGCACATGGCCGGAGCGGAGGCGGTCGACCTCGGCGTAGACGGACGGGGTGGACAGGCCGCCGTCGGCCACGGCGAAGACCCAGTCGAACTGGCCGCGGGCCAGCGCGGGGGTGAGCTGCTCGCCGCGGCCCAGGCCCACCGCGGTGCCGCCCATGACCGCGAACGGCACGTCGCTGCCGAGCTCGGCGGCCAGCTCGAGCAGCTCGTCGCGGTCCAGCGCGGTGCCCCACAGCGCGTCGCAGGCCACCAGCGCGGCCGCGGCGTCGGCCGAGCCGCCGGCCATGCCGCCGGCCACCGGGATGCCCTTGCGGATGGACAGGTGCACCTCGGGCGCGATGCCGGCCCGCTCGGCCAGCAGCAGCGCGGCGCGCAGGGCCAGGTTGTCGGCGTCGACCGGCACCGCGTGGGCGTCGTCGCCGGAGACCTCCACGCTGGCGTCCGGCGCGCGGGTGGCCACGACGTCGTCGTAGACCGAGACCGCCTGGAAGACGGTGGCGAGGTCGTGGAAGCCGTCCGGGCGCGGCGCCCCGACCGCGAGCTGCAGGTTGACCTTGGCCGGAGCACGCACGGTGACCTGCTGCGGGCGTGCCATGCGGGCCACCCTAGGGGGTGGCCGCCGGTGCGGGCCGCTGGGCGGCGACCGCGGCGAACTGCTCCACGGTGAGCTCCTCGCCGCGGGCCGAGGGGTCGACGCCGGCCGCCCGCAGCGCCTGCTCGGCGCCCGTGCCGCTGCCGGCCCAGCCGGACAGCGCCGCCCGCAGCGTCTTGCGCCGCTGCGCGAACGCGGCGTCGACCACCGCGAAGACCTCCTGTTGCGAGGCGGTGGTGGGCGGGGGCTCCCGGCGCACCAACCGCACCAGGCCGCTGTCCACGTTGGGGGCCGGCCAGAAGACGGTGCGGCCGATAGCACCGGCCCGGCGGACGTCGGCGTACCAGGCCGCCTTCACCGAGGGGACCCCGTAGGTGCGCGACCCGGGGGCGGCGGCGAGCCGGTCGGCCACCTCGGACTGCACCATGACCAGCCCGGAGCGGATGGACGGGAACCGGGCCAGCATGGTGAGCAGCACCGGCACCGCCACGTTGTAGGGCAGGTTGGCCACCAGCGCGGTGGGCGCCGGGCCGGGCAGCTCCTCCACCCGCAGCGCGTCGGCGTGCACCACCTCCAGGCGCCCGGCCAGGCGCGGGGCGTGGGCGGCGACGGTGGCCGGCAGCGCGGCGGCGAGCACCGGGTCCACCTCGACGGCCACCACGCGGCTCACCTGCGGCAGCAGCGCCAGCGTGAGCGACCCGAGGCCGGGCCCGACCTCCACCACGACGTCATCCGGGCCGACCTCGGCGGCCCGCACGATCCGCCGCACGGTGTTGGCGTCGATGACGAAGTTCTGGCCGAGCTGCTTGGTCGGGCGGACGCCGAGCGCGGCGGCCAGCTCGCGCACGTCGGCCGCGCCGAGCAGCCCGCTGTCACCCTCGCTGGAGGAGGTGTCGGTCACGAGTAGAGCAGGCGACCGCAGGTGGGCCAGGAGCCGGCCCCGCTGCGGGCGTAGAGCAGCTGGGCGCGGTAGGTCTGCTCGGAGGACGACGCGTCGATCGGGTTGCCCGAGCCGCCGAGGCCGTGCCAGGTGCCCAGCGAGAACTGGTAGAGGCCGTAGTAGCCGGCGGCGTTGACCGCACGGGGGTTGCCGCCGGACTCGCAGCGCGCCAGCGCAGCCCAGTTCAGGCCGCCGCCGGAGCCGCCGGACCGGCTGTAGGAGCGGGAGACGGTGGGCGGCGGGGGCGGCGGCAGCGCCTTGGTGCCGCGCAGCACCACCCGGTCGACCGGTGCGGTGGTCACCTCGTCGCTCACCAGCTTGTGCGCGGTGAGCTTGCCGTCCACGTAGGTGTCGGCGTAGGTGAGGGTGCGCACGCCCGGCTCGCCCGGGGCGCTCACCCGCGAGCGGCCCTTGTAGAGGCTGGAGTCGTCCTTGGTCACGGTCTTGAACGGCACCGCGACCGTGCGCGTGGAGGTCTTGGCCGCCACCCGGTTGACGGCGACGACCAGGCCGTCGGTGACCAGGCCGTCCATCGGCTGGGACACGCGGTCCTTGGGCCCGACCGTGACGCCGGCCTCGGCCAGGAGCGCCTCCACCGTGGGGACGGTCGTGACCAGCTGCTGGCGCTTCCCGTCCGCCAGCACGGAGACCGTCTTGGGGGTGCGCAGCGCCAGCGCGAGCCCGGAGCGTCCGATGGACGCCGATCGGGAGACCGACACGAAGCTGCCGCCGGCGCGCAGCCCGAGCTGGGCCAGGGCCTCGTCCACGGTGCGGGCGGTCACCCACACCTCCCGGGTGCTGCCGTCGACGTCGAGGCGCAGCAGGCGGCCGTAGCGGACGGTGACGAGCTGCCCGTCGCGGAGCTTGGTGCCGGGCGCGGGCGCCACGACGTCGTGGTCGGTCACGGAGACGCCCTGCGCGGCGAGGACGTCGCCCACGGTCCTGGAGAAGCTGCGCACCTGCCGGTCCTGCCCGTCCACCCGCAGGGTGACGGTCTTGTCCGCCTGCACGAATCCGATCGTGCCGGCGACGACGATGGCCAGGACGGCCGACTTGAGCACCAGGGCTGCAGGCGAGCGGCGCACGTGGCTCCCGACCTCGGCGGTCCCGGGCAGGGGGAGGCAGCGCAGGCAGGGGCGCTCGAGCACGGTGGGACCGCAGCGGCCCATCGCACATCTAGCGCCCCGAGCTCGTGCTGCCGGGGCTTCCCCACCCCGGCGGTCACTGTCGCGCGGCCCGCCGGCGCAGGGCTCGGGTGGGACCGCTCGACTCGAGGCGGGACGCTAACGACGCAGCCGAGGGGCCGTCAATACAGAGCTGGGCCGACTGTGGACGGTGGCCGGCACGCCCGACAGCTCCCACCGCCCCGGCCTGCGCTGCCTCTCCTGCTCTGACCTGCGAGTTCGCACGGACAGCGCCCACTCCCTCACCCGGTCCGCGCGCGGTGCAGGAGAGTCTCGTCACAACGTCCGCCGATCGTCTCCTACGAGGCGTCGTCCGACGATCGGTAGGTCTTTGCCGCTGCGGATACCTCCGGTAACGGCCAGGGACCTTCGCACGAACCCTTGCACAGCCGGGTGTCGTGGTCCTCTGCCGGGCAGGTGTCGCACCGACTTCCCAGGGGCCACCAGGGGAGCGTCACCGGGAAGCGTCACGGGGAAGCGTCACCAGGAGCCGAAGGCCCGCTCCGCGTTGGACTGGACGGCCCGGCACACGTCCTCCACCGCCACGCACAGGGTCTGCGCCATGGACCGCACCGTGAGCGGGACCAGGTAGCTGGCGTTGGGCCGGCCCCGGTGCGGGGTGGGGGTGAGGTAGGGGGCGTCGGTCTCGACCAGCACGTTCTCCAGCGGCGTCACCGCCAGCGCGTCGCGCAGCCCCTGCGCGTTCTTGAAGGTGACCGTGCCGGCGAAGGACAGGAACCACCCGCGCTCCACGCAGTGCTGCGCCATCCGCGCATCGCCGCTGAAGCAGTGGAACACGGTCCGCTCTGGCGCGCCCTCGTCCTCCAGCCCCCGCAGCACGTCGTCGTGAGCGTCACGGTCGTGGATGACCAGCGCCCGCCCGTGCGCCTTCGCCATGGCGATGTGCGCGCGGAAGGACTCCTCCTGCGCCGCCCGCCCCTCCGGGCCGGTGCGGAAGAAATCGAGCCCTGTCTCGCCGACTGCGCGGACCCGCTGGTTCACCAGCAGAGACTCGATCTCCGACAGCGCGTCGGACAGCTGCCTCTTCTCGGCCAGCAGCGGCGCCTCGTTCGGGTGCAAGGCCACCGCGGCGAGCACGCTCGGCTCCCGCTGCGCGATCTTGGTCGCCCATCGCGAGCCGGCGACGTCGCAGCCCACCTGCACGACCCGGGTCACGTTGACGGCAGCGGCCGCCGCGAGGGCTGCGGCCGGCCCGAGCGGCTCGGCGCCCTCGGGGTCGTCGGCGACGTCGAGGTGGCAGTGGCTGTCGGTGACGGGCAGCGGCAGCCGGTCCGGCGCCGGCGGACGCACGGGGTCCGGCCGCCGTGCCCGAACCGTCTCCGACGGGGCGTCGGAGGAGCTCACTCCGCCTCCAGGCGGCCGAGCTCCTCCTCGACGATCGAGGCGTCCAGCTTGCGGAACACCGGCGTCGGCGGGGACAGCGGCGTGCCGGGCACGATCGGGCGCGGCGCCCACGACGGGGTGCCGGTGTAGTCGCCCATCAGGACGGGGTAGTCGGCGTTGCCCTCCTCGGACACCTCACGGACCTCCGGCATCGGCACCCACCGGCCCTGCCCGCCCAGCTGCTCGTGCACCTTCTGGGCGCTGTGCGGCAGGAACGGGGTGAGCAGGGTGTTGCAGTCGCTCACGGCCTGCAGCGCCACGTGCAGCACCGTCTCCATCCGCTGCGGGTCCTCGTTCTTGAGCTTCCACGGGGCCTGGTCGGAGATGTACTTGTTCGCCTCGCCGACCACCCGCATCGCCTCGTGGACGGCGGCCTTCTGCCGGCTGGTGGACAGCAGGTCGCCCACCGAACCGAACCCGGCGCGCACCGTCTCCAGCAGCGCATGGTCGGCGTCGGTGAGGCCGTGCGCGGACGGGACGTGGCCGACGTTCTTGGCCGCCATGCTCACCGACCGGTTGACCAGGTTGCCCCAGCCGGCCACGAGCTCGTCGTTGTTGCGGCGCAGGAACTCCGACCAGGTGAAGTCGGTGTCCTGGGTCTCCGGACCGGCCACGGCGATGAAGTAGCGCAGGGCGTCGGCGTCGTAGCGCTGCAGGAAGTCGCGGACGTAGATGACGACCTGGCGCGAGGAGGAGAACTTGCGCCCCTCCATGGTGAGGAACTCGCTGGAGACGACCTCGGTCGGCAGCTCCAGCCGGCCGAGCGACCCGGGCTCGCCGCCGCGCGCGCCGAGGCCGTCGTAGCCGAGCAGCAGGGCCGGCCAGATGACCGAGTGGAAGACGATGTTGTCCTTGCCCATGAAGTAGTACGACGCCGCCTCCGGGTCGCACCACCAGGCCCGCCAGGCGTCCGGGTCGCCGATCCGGCGGGCCCACTCGATGGACGCCGAGAGGTAGCCGATGACGGCGTCGAACCAGACGTAGAGCCGCTTGGTGGGCTGGTCCTCCCAGCCCTCGAGCGGCACCGGCACGCCCCAGTCGAGGTCGCGGGTGATGGCCCGCGGCTGCAGGTCTGCCAGCAGGTTCTGGGAGAACTTGAGCACGTTGGGGCGCCAGTCCGTGCGGTCCTGCAGCCACGACCCGAGCGCGTCGGCGAACGCCGGCAGGTCGAGGAAGAAGTGCTCGGTCTCGACGAACTCCGGCGTCTCGCCGTTGATCCGCGACTTCGGGTGGATCAGGTCGGTGGGGTCGAGCTGGTTGCCGCAGTTGTCGCACTGGTCTCCGCGCGCGCCGTCGTAGCCGCAGATCGGGCAGGTGCCCTCGATGTAGCGGTCGGGCAGGGTGCGGCCGGTGGACGGGGAGATGGCGCCCTTGGTCACCTTGGGCACCACGTAGCCGTTGCGGTGCAGCGTCTTGAAGATCTCCTGCGCCACCGCGTAGTGGTTCCGCGTGGTGGTGCGGGTGAACAGGTCGTAGGACAGGCCCAGGCCGTGCAGGTCCTCGACGATGACCCGGTTGTAGCGGTCGGCCAGCTCGCGTGCGCTCACACCCTCCTTGTCCGCCTGGACCTGGATCGGCGTGCCGTGCTCGTCGGTGCCGCTGACCATGAGGACGTCGTGGCCCGCCATGCGCATGTACCGGCTGAACACGTCGGAGGGGACGCCGAAGCCGGACACGTGACCGATGTGGCGCGGGCCGTTGGCATACGGCCAGGCGACAGCGGTGAGGATGTGGCGGGACATGGCACCAGGGTACGGGGACGACCGTGCCGCCCTCCCACGGGTTTCAGCCCCCGCCCGGTGCCGCGCCCTTCGCGGCCACCACCGCGTCGAAGACCTCGCGCTTGGGCAGCGCCGCCTGCTGGGCCACCGCGGCGATCGCCTCCTTGCGCCGCTCCCCCGCGGCCTCGCGGGCAGCCACCCGGCGGGCCAGCTCGGCGTCGTCGGGCCGCTGCGCGGGCCGCTCGGGGGCCCCCTGGACGACCACGGTGATCTCACCGCGCACCCCGTCGGCGGCCCAGGCCGCCAGCTCGGCCAGCGGTCCGCGGCGGACCTCCTCGTAGGTCTTGGTCAGCTCCCGGCACACGGCGCCCGGCCGGTCCGCCCCCAGCGCCTCAGCCATGTCCGCCAGCGACTCGGCCAGCCGGTGCGGGGCCTCGAAGAAGACCAGCGTGCGCTGCTCCTCGGCCACCGCGCGCAGCCGCGCCGCCCGCTCGCCGGCCTTGCGGGGCAGGAAGCCCTCGAAGCAGAACCTGTCCACCGGCAGCCCCGAGACCGCCAGCGCGGCGAGCACGGCGCTGGGGCCCGGGACCACGGTCACCGGCAGGCCCTCGGCCACCGCGGCGGCCACCAGCCGGTAGCCGGGGTCGGAGACGCTGGGCATGCCGGCGTCGGTGACGAGCACCACCCGGCGCCCGGCGCGCAGGTCCGCGAGCAGCTCCTCGGTGCGCGCGCGCTCGTTCTGCTCGTAGTAGCTGACCACCCGCCCGCGCGGCTCGACGTCGAGCGCGGCGCACAGCCGCCGCATCCGCCGGGTGTCCTCAGCGGCGACGACGTCGGCGCCGGCCAGCTCCCGGCGCAGGCGGGGCGGGGCGTCGTCGGGATCGCCGATGGGGGTGCCGGCCAGGACCAGCACGCCGGTGCTGGTCCCTGCGCCGTCCCGGTCGGTCACGGTCGCCTCCTCACGGCGCGACCCTACGATGCAGCGGTGGCAGCCACCTCCCCCGCCGCCGGCCCGCTCGCCCGCACCGCGGGGGCGCCCGCGCTGGCCCGCCGCGCCACCCGCGCCGCCGCCGGAGCCCGCGCCCGGCTGCTCACCCCGATGCCCGCGGACGGCGTGTGGGGCTGGCTGGGACCGCTGCTGGTGGCGGTGCTCGCCGGAGTGCTGCGCTTCTGGCGGCTGGGCGTGCCGGCCAACAAGATCTTCGACGAGATCTACTACGCCACCGAAGGCAACTCGATGCTGCACTACGGCGTCGAGTACAAGATCGCCGAGCACGTGCCCGAGTTCGTCGTGCACCCGCCCGTCGGCAAATGGGTCATCGCCGCCGGCATCTGGCTCTTCGGCGACAACTCCTTCGGCTGGCGGGCGCCGATCGCCCTGCTGGGCACCCTCTCGGTGCTGGTGCTGGCCCGGGTGGCGCGGCGGATGTTCCGGTCCACCGCGCTGGGCTGTGCGGCCGGACTGCTGCTGGCGGTGGACGGCCAGCACTACGTCGAGAGCCGGACCGCGCTGCTCGACCTCACGCTGAGCGCCTTCGCGCTGTTCGCCTTCGCCGCCCTGGTGGTGGACCGCGACCGCAGCCGGGCCCGGCTGGCCGGCATCGTCGAGAGGTCGGCCGAGGGCGAGCCGGACCGGCTGGCCCGGTTCGGACCCGGGCTCGGGCTGCGCCCGTGGCGGCTGATGGCCGGACTGATGCTCGGTCTTGCCTGCGCCACCAAGTGGAACGGCGTGTTCTTCCTGGCCGTGTTCGGCCTCATGACGGTGCTGTGGGACCTCGGCGCCCGGCGGGCCGCCGGGGTGCGCCGGCCCTGGCTGGGCACCCTGCTGCGCGACGCGCTGCCGGCGTTCGTCTCGCTGGTCGTGGTGTCGCTGGCGGTCTATCTGGTGTCCTGGACCGGCTGGTTCCGCTCGGACGCGGCCCACGCCTACGACCGGGGCTGGGCGGCCACCCGGCCGGCCAGCGGGCTCGGCTCGCTCTTCCCGGACGCGCTGCGCAGCCTCTGGCACTACCACGCGGAGATGCTGCACTTCAACACCACGCTGCACGCCTTCCACCCCTACAAGTCCAACCCGTGGGGCTGGCCGGTGCTGGCCCGGCCGGTGTCGTTCTTCTACGAGCAGCCGGTGCAGGGCGACCGCGGGTGCCAGGTGGACAAGTGCTCGCAGGCGATCACCGCCATCGGCAACCCGGTGGTCTGGTGGGGCGGCACGCTGGCCCTGCTGCTGCTCCTGCTGCTGTGGGCCGGCACCCGCGACTGGCGGGCCGGTGCCGTGCTGGCCGGCGTCGTCGCCGGCTGGGTGCCCTGGTTCGACTTCCAGTCCCGCACGATCTTCTCGTTCTACGCCGTCGCGTTCGTGCCCTACCTGGTCCTCGCCCTGGTGCTGGCGCTGTCGCTGGTGGCCGGCCCGCCCGGGGCCTCGCTCACCCGCCGCCGCTGGGGCGGCGCCGCCGCCGGCGCGGTGGTGGCCCTGGCCGCGGTCAACTTCGCCTGGATGTACCCGGTGCTCTCCGCGGTCGTCATCCCCTACAGCGACTGGGCCGCCCGGATGCTGCTGCCCAGCTGGATCTGAGGCCGGACACTGCCCGCCCCGGCGCCAACGATCACGTTCACGTGACCATTGGTGGCCGACCCGCCGGGAGTAAAGGCGGGTGGGGCCCCAACCGGGGTGGGGGCGGGGGGCGGGGGAGCCCCCCGCCGCCCCCCCCCCCCCCCCGCCCCCCCCCCCCGGCCCGGGCCCCGGGGGGCCCCCCCCCGCGTCACCGCCGGGGCGGCGCCCCACCAATCGGGGTTGTCAGCGGGCCTCGGGTCAGACCCCGGCGGCCACCGGCACGCGGACGTCCACCGGCTGGTCGGCAGCGACCTCGACCTCGCGGCCGGCGTGGAACTGGGCCTCGTCGAGGATGCCCTCGCGGCGGGCGACGATGGTCGGCACCAGGGCCTGTCCGGTCACGTTCACGGCGGTGCGGCCCATGTCCAGGATCGGGTCGACGGCCAGCAGCAGACCGACGCCGGCCAGCGGAAGCCCCAGCGTGGACAGGGTGAGCGTGAGCATCACGGTGGCGCCGGTGGTCCCGGCGGTGGCGGCCGAGCCGAGCACGGACACCAGCACGATCAGGACGTAGTCGACCGGACGCAGCTGCACCCCGAAGAACTCGGCCACGAAGATCGAGGCCAGGGCGGGGTAGATCGCGGCGCAACCGTCCATCTTGGTGGTCGAGCCCAGCGGCACGGCGAAGCTGGCGTAGGCGCGCGGCACACCGAGCCGCTCGGCGACCTGCTCGGTCACCGGCATGGTGCCCACGGAGCTGCGCGAGACGAAGCCGAGCTGGATCGCCGGCCAGGCGGTGGCGAACCAGCGGCGGACCGAGAGCCCGTGCGCCCGCAGCAGCACCGGGTAGACGACGCCGATGACCAGGGCCAGACCGATGTAGACCGCGCCGACGAAGACCCCGAGCGAGCCGATCGCGTCGAAGCCGTAGCTGGCGACGGCGTTGCCGAGCAGACCCACGGTGCCGATCGGCGCCAGGCGGATGACCCACCACAGCACGGTCTGCACCAGGGCGAGTGCGGAGGCGTTGAAGGACAGGAACGGGGCGGCCTTGTCGCCGGCCTTGAGCGCGGCGATGCCCAGCGCGATCGCGATGACGACGATCTGCAGCACGTTGAACGAGAGCGTCGTGGAGGTGCCGTCCGGCCCGGTCGAGGTGTGTGCTTGCAGGCCGAGGATGTTCGAGGGGATCAGCCCGGTGAGGAAGGCCCACCAGTCGCCGACGGCGGCCGGTGCCTTGGCGGCGGACTGGTCGACGGAGGTGTGCCGCCCCGGCTGCAGCAGCAGGCCGAGCCCGATGCCGATGGACACCGCGATGAGGGCGGTGATGCCGAACCACAGCAGGGTCCGGCCGGCGAGCCGCGCGGCGTTGGAGACGCCGCGCAGGTTGGCGATCGAGGCGATGACCGCGGTGAGCACGAGCGGCACGACCAGCGTCTTGAGCAGCGTGACGAACGCGCCGCCGACGGTCTGCAGGGTGCTGGTCAGCCAGTTCGGGCTGCCGTCCTGGACCGGCCCCATCTCCCGGGCGACGAGGCCGAGGACGACGCCGAGCACGAGGCCGGCGAGCACCTGGGCCGAGAAGGGTGTTCTGCGCAAGCGAGAAAGCACGAAGGACTCCAGTGGGATGACGTGTGAGGTGACGACGAGCGGGGGCAGGTCGTCAGCAACACAGGTCGCTGGAGGTGCGCAGGAGGTCGACGTGGCGCCGCTGCGTCAGCAGGACGGGCACCGCGCACCTCCCTCTCGCATCCGGGTTACAGCCTGTGCCGGGTCCGGCACGCCGGTGACCAAGTCGTGGCGGGGTGATCGTATTCCCTCGCATGACCTCCTCTTGACCGGAAGGTCTGAACGCGGGTTCACTTCTTAAGTGCCCTACCGCCGCAGCACGCTCACGCAGGAGCGGTTGGACTCCGTGCGCGACCGGATCGCCACGTCGGCGCTGGACCTGGTGGGCCAGGGCGGGTGGGCCGCCTGCACGGTCGCCGGCGTGGCGCGCAAGGCCGAGGTGGCCACCGGCACCGTCTACTCCCACTTCCCCAACAAGGCCGCCCTGTGCGCGGAGGTCTTCGGCCGGGCGGCGGGCCGGGAGCTCGAGGCGGTGCGCGCCGTCGTCGACGGTCCCGGACCTGCCGGGCAGCGGGTGGCGGACGTCGTCGACGTCTTCGCCGGCCGCGCGCTGAAGGCGCCGCGCCTGGCCCACGCCCTGCTGGCCGAGCCGATGGAGGAGGCGGTCGACGCCGAGCGGTTCCGCTACCGCCGCGCCCACCGCGACCTGCTCGCCCGGGTGCTGCGCGACGGGGTCGAGGCCGGCGAGCTGCCCGCCCAGGACGTCGACGTCGTGGCGGCCGCGCTGGTCGGGGCGATCGCGGAGGCCGTTGTCGTGCCGCTCGGCCGCAGGTCCGCACCGCGTCCGTCGGTCGACGCCCTGCGCGCCTTCGCCCTACGAGCTGTAGGAGCTCTGCCCGAGGACCCCGGAGGTCGACGTGTCCGCCACCCATGAGGTGCTCAACCAGGTGCCGCCGCTGGTCGGCCACGACACCGCCGACGCTCCCGCCCTGCTGGAGGGGCTGCACCGCGAGGGCGCCGGCTGGGCCGAGGACTGGCTGCACGGGCTCGGGCGGCTGGCCGGGGGCGAGCAGGGCCAGGAGTGGGGCCGGCTCGCCGAGGAGCACCCGCCGGTGCTGCGCACCCACGACCGCTACGGCCACCGTGTCGACGACGTCTCCTACGACCCGTCGTACCACTCGCTCATGCGCACCGCGGTCGAGAACGGGTTGCACGCCGCGCCGTGGGCGGACGACCGGCCCGGGGCGCACGTCGCCCGCGCCGCGGGCTTCATCGCGTGGTCCGCGGCCGACGCCGGGCACGGCTGCCCGGTGAGCATGACCTACGCCGTCGTGCCCGCCCTGCGCCGCCAGCCGGAGCTGGCCGCCGTCTACGAGCCGCGGCTCACCACCCGCTCCTACGACCCGTCGTCGGCGCCCGCCCAGGAGAAGTCAGGCCTGATCGCGGGCATGTCGATGACCGAGAAGCAGGGCGGCTCCGACGTGCGGGCCAACACTTCCCGGGCCGTCCCCCAGCCCGACGGCAGCTACCGCCTCACCGGGCACAAGTGGTTCACCTCGGCACCGATGAGCGACCTGTTCCTGGTACTCGCCCAGGCACCGGGCGGGCTCACCTGCTTCGCGCTCCCCCGCATGCTGCCGGACGGCACCCGCAACGCTATGCACCTGCAGCGCTTGAAGGACAAGCTCGGCAACCACAGCAACGCTTCTGCCGAGGTCGAGTACGACGGGGCGACGGTCTGGCGGGTGGGCGAGGAGGGCCGCGGCGTGCGAACCATCGTCGAGATGGTCAACCTGACCCGGCTGGACTGCATCCTCGGCACCACGGCCGGCATGCGGGTGGGCACGATGGCTGCGGTCCACCACGCCACCCACCGCGCCGCGTTCGGCCGGGCGCTGGTGGACCAGCCGCTCATGCGCGTCGTGCTGGCCGACCTGGCGGTGGAGACCGAGGCGGCCACCACGGTGGCGCTGCGCCTGGCCGGCGCCACCGACCGGGTGGCCCGCGGCGATGACGCCGAGGCGTCGTTCCGCCGGCTGGCCCTCGCCGTCTCCAAGTACTGGGTGTGCAAGCGCGGCCCGGTCCACGCCGCGGAGGCGCTGGAATGCCTGGGCGGCAACGGGTACGTCGAGGAGTCCGGGATGCCCAAGCTCTACCGCGAGGCGCCCCTGCTCTCCATCTGGGAGGGCTCGGGCAACGTCGCCGCCCTGGACGCCCTGCGGGCGATGACCCGCGAACCCCAGACGGTGGACGCCTTCCGCGCCGAGGTGGCGCTGGCCCGCGGCGCAGACCCCCGCCTCGACGCCGCCGTCGACGCCCTGGACAAGGACCTCGCCGCCCTGGACCCGGCATCCGCGCAGGCCCAGGCCCGCCGCCTGGTGGAGCGCATGGCCCTGGTCCTGCAGGGCTGCCTGCTGGTCCGCCACGGCCACCCCGCCATCGCCGACGCCTTCTGTGCCAGCCGCCTGGCCGGCGACTGGGGCACGGCGCTGGGCACCCTTCCCCCCGGCGTCGACACCGGCGCGATCCTGGAGCGGGCGACGCCGAAGGTGCCGTGATCCCGCCACTGCCAGGGCGGCCCCGTCCGGAATGATCACGGGCCCGTGGTCCTTTGTCGCCGCCCCCGCGGGATTCCGCGGGGGTGGCGACAACATCGTGGGGGCGGTTCACCCGGCTGCGGCACCACGGGCAAGGTCAACGGCGCTGGTGACGGAGGAGTGCCGCACCACCCGGGTCGTGCTGCCCGCCGCCGGCCCCGCCTGGCGAGCGCCACACCAGGTGGGGGCGGAACGATCACGTGCCCGTGGTCATTGGTCGCGGCCCCCGTGAGATTCCGTAAGGGCGGCGACAACATCGCGGGGGCGGCGGCTGTGCAACCGCCGGCCGACCAGCCCGCGCCGAGCAGGTCTCCCGCCGTCACCAGCGCCTTTCACCCCGGCAAGACCGCAGCCGCGCACACGACCGGACGCCCATGGAACTCCGATCATGAGACCCCCTGCACCCTGCCGAGCGTGGATCCGCATCAAGATCCGCGAACGGGCGTCAGGCGGCGAGCCGCCCCGCGTCCACGTCCTCGAGGAACTCCACGATCGCCGCCGCGAAGGCCGGCTGCGCGGGCGCGGTCATGTGCGTGCCGGGCACCAGCCGCAGCCGGGCGCCGGGGATCCGGCGGGCCAGCTCGGCCGGGCTGCCGACGACGTCGTCGCGCTCGCCGGCCAGCACCAGCGTGGGTACTCCGGCGTCGAGGATCGTGGCCGGCTGGGCGAACGAGGCGCCGCGCTGTGCCGCGGCCAGGGCGGCTCGGTCGCCGCCGGACCACTCGGCATACCGGCGCAGCCGGCGCCCGAGCCGGTCGCGGATGCCCGTGGGCGACTCGGCCAGCATCGCCGCGGCCACCGCCTCCTGGCTCTCCCGGTCGCGGGCGGACAGCACGCCGTCACCCACCCCGGCCAGCACGACCGAGCGCAGCGCGCGGTGCGCCATGCGCGCGGCCGTGAACGCGCCCATCGAGTAGCCGACGACGTCGACGGTCTCGGCCGGCAACGAGCCCAGCACCGCGACCGCGTCGTCGACGAGCACCGACCCGGCGTAGGAGGCGACCTCGCGCGGCTTGTCCGAGGCGCCGTGCCCGCGCGCGTCGGCCAGCACCACCGGGCGCCCGGCGGCCAGCAGCGCGTCGACGACCCCGGTGCGGACCCAGTTCGCCTCGGCGCTGCCGGCGAACCCGTGCAGCAGCAGCACCGGCGGGGCCGCGGACAGCGCCGCCGGCTCGAGCAGCCGGTACGCCACCCGCACCCCGTCGGGCGCGGTCACGAACGGCACGGGGACCTCCCGCAGCACGAGCTCATCGGCGGGCCGGGTCCAGCGACGGCGTCCTCCGCAGCCAGAGCACGATCAGCCCGGTCAGGCCCACCAGCACCAGCGCGAGCACGACCACGGCGTGCCACCCGCCCGCCGACCACGCCCGCCCCGCCGCGCTGCCGAACACCGACGAGCCGACGTAGTAGGCGAACAGGTAGAGCGAGGCCGCCTGGCCGGCCGCCACCCCGCCGGCGTGCGCCCGCGTGGGCACCCACCCGCTGGCGACGCCGTGGACCACGAAGAACCCGCCGGTCATCACGGCCAGGCCGAGCACCACGACCGGCAGCGGCGAGGCCAGCGTGAGCAGCACCCCGGCGGCGAAGACCACGCACCCGACCGGCACGACGTCGCGGCGGCCGAACCGGTCGGCCAGCCGCCCGGCCACGGCAGAGCTCACCGACCCCACCGGGTAGACGAGGAAGACCAGCCCGGCCGCGCCGAGGCTCAGCGCGTAGGGCGCGGAGGTGAGCCGGAAGCCAGTCGCGTTGTAGACCGCGACGAACGCGCCCATGGCCAGCGCGCCGACGGCGTAGAGCGCCAGCAGCTCGGGCTCGGACAGCGCCCGCCGGGTCATCGCGACCAGCGCGTCCACCCGCGCGGGGGCCGGCACGAAGTGCCGCGAGGCCGGCAGCAGCAGCCGCACCACCAGCACGCACGCGAGCCCGACGACGGCCGCCGCGGCCAGCGCCCACCGCCACCCTGCGGCGTCGGCGACCAGCCCGGTGACCAGCCGGCCGCTCATCCCGCCCAGCGCGGTGCCGCCGATGTAGAGGCCGGCGGCGCGCGCGTGCGTGTCCGGGTGCAGCTCCTCGCGCAGGTAGGCGGTGGCGACCGCGGGCAGCCCGGCCAGCGTGACGCCCTGCAGCAGCCGCAGCGCGAGCAGCACGTGCCAGCCGGGCGCCAGCGCGCAGGCCAGCGCGACCACCGCCGACGCGGTGAGCGAGGCGTGGATCAGCCGGGTGCGGCCCACCACCTCCGAGAGCGGCCCGGCCACCAGCAGCGCCGCGGCCAGGCCTGCGGTGCTCAGGGACAGCGACAGGGTGCTCGCGGTCGCCGAGACCCCGAACGCGGCCGCCAGCTCGGGCAGCAGCGCCTGGGTGCTGTAGAGCAGCGCGAAGGTGGCCACGCCGGCCGCGAACAGCGCGACGACGACCCGCCGGTAGCCGGCCTCCCCCACCCGGTAGCCCGCCACAGCCGGCGTCACGGGGACGGTCACGTCGCCGTCCGTCGTCGTCCGGCTCGTGGAGGTCACCAGGACAGGATGCGACGCCCCGCGCTCGGCGGGTGAACCGGGGATGCCTCAGTGCCCGCTGGGCCAGTAGGTGAGCGAGATGGCGTCCACGTAGACGTAGACGCAGAGCAGGACGCCGGCCGCGTTGAGCCCGAGCGCCAGCCAGCCCGGCCAGTGCGCCCCGAGCCGCAGCGCCCGGGTGGCCAGCCACATGCCGGCCAGCAGCGGCACGGCCTGGGCGAGGTCGAACGCGGACTCCGCGGTCCACCCGGCCCACCCGCCGGCCATCAGCAGCAGGTCGCCCTCCTGCAGCCCGAGCAGGTGCAGCACCCAGACGGACGGGACCACGAGCACGACGGCCAGCAGCAGCGCGGTCGGCAGCATGAGGAAGGACCAGCGGGTCAGCCGCCGCGCCTCGTCCCGCGCAGCCCGCGAGGGAGGCGACGGCGGTGCGGGACGGATCGCCACGACGACCTCCCCGACCAGCGTCCACGTGGGGCACGGCGCCCACCGCGCTCCTCCAGGGTGGGGCCGCTTGCGGGCCGCAGGGCAGGGTCGAAGGTCGCCCCCGCACCTCTCACCGCCCTCGGAGCAGACGTCCAGGAACCTCTCAGGAAACGGGGCGACCCTGGAGGGCAGGGCGCGCGGAGCCGCACAGCTCGCCGCCCGAGCACGCGGACGACGACGAGACGAGGAGGCCCGCGACCATGAGCGGGACGCCGTACGGCGCAGGCGACGGGGACGACCGCACCGCAGGGGGCGGCGCCTGGTGGAGCACGCTCGGGAGCGAGGCGCCGCCGGCCCGCCAGGACCCGTGGGCGCCGCCGCCGACGTCGGAGCCCGCCTGGGGCGCGGCGCCGGCCGGGGCGGGCCCGAGCGGCTCACCGACCGTGATGCTCTCCCGCCCGGCCGGCCCCGAGAAGCCCCGCCGCCGAAGCGTCGGGATGGTGGCCGCCGCCGCCCTGGCCGCGGGCCTGGTCGGTGGCGGGGCCGGTGCCGGCATCACCCTGGCTGCCAGCGGTGGCGGGTCCTCCACGACGACCACGTTGGCCACCGGCTCGCACGGCACGGCCGGCAGCAGCGCCGCCCCCGCCCCGGCGACCGACGGCTCGGTCCAGGCGGCCGCCGCGGCGATCCTGCCCAGCGTCGTGACCGTGGAGG
Organism: Motilibacteraceae bacterium; assembly: GCA_051954955.1. Taxonomy (GTDB): domain Bacteria; phylum Actinomycetota; class Actinomycetes; order Motilibacterales; family Motilibacteraceae; genus JBQCHF01. The sequence continues at coordinate 13,042 of JBQCHF010000009.1, read as the reverse complement.
TGAGCGGCACGCAATCCGGCGGCTTCGGCGGGCAGCAGGCGGTCAGCGACACCGGCTCCGGCGTCGTCATCCGGCCGGACGGCTACGTGCTCACCAACAACCACGTGGTCGCTGCGGCGGAGAACGGCGGCTCGGTGCACGCCACGCTCGAGGACGGCAGGACCGTGAGCGCGACCATCGTCGGCCACGACGCCAGCAGCGACCTGGCCGTCATCAAGCTCGACGGCGTCTCCGGGCTGAAGGCCGCCTCGTTCGCCGACTCCGACGCGCTGTCGGTGGGCCAGACGGTGATCGCGGTCGGCGCGCCGCTGGGGCTGTCCGGGTCGGTCACCGACGGGATCGTCTCCACCCTGCACCGGCCGGTCTCCACCGGCGAGCCGGGCGCCGACGCCCAGTCGGTGCTGGATGCCATCCAGACCGACGCGGCGATCAACCCGGGCAACTCCGGCGGTCCGCTGGTGGACCTCGCCGGGCGCGTGGTCGGCATCAACTCGGCCATCGCGACCGTGGACCAGTCCTCCAGCCAGGGCTCGCAGTCGGGAAACATCGGCGTCGGCTTCGCGATCCCGTCCAACGACGCGAAGAAGGTGGCCGACCAGCTCATCGCCGACGGCAAGGCGGTGCACGCGCAGATGGGCGTGAGCGTCTCCGACGCGCCGTCGTCGACGACCGGCAGCCCGGGGCGGGGCGCTCAGGTCCGCCAGGTGTCCAGCGGCAGCCCGGCCGCGGCGGCGGGGCTGCGGCCCGGCGACGTCGTCACCAAGGTCGACGACCGGTCCGTCACCGACGCCGACTCCCTGGTGGTGGCCGTGCGCGCGCACGACCCGGGGCAGACCGTCACCGTCACCTACCTGCGCGACGGCGCCACCCGCACCGCGCAGGTCAAGCTCGGCTCCACCGGCTGACCGCCCCCGTTCGAGGTCGTCGGGGTCCCCTCACGCATGTGGCTGGGGGCTCAGCCCGCGCCGCGGGTGTCGCGCTCCTGGCGGCCGCGCAGCTCGGCGGCGCGCCGCTCCTCCGCCGAGGTGCCGGTGATCGTCTCGGTCCGCCGCCCCCGCGCGACCGCGTCGCGCACGGCGAGTTCCACCGCGTCCTGCGCGCTCATCGCCCCGGTCACCATGACCAGGTCGATGACGAGGTCCGCGTCCAGGCTCACCGTCACCCGCGTCATGGCTCCCCCTCGTCCGGTCGGTGGGGCCAACGCTAGCCGAGCGAGCGGCCTCGCTCGGTGGTCGCTGCATCTCCGTCTGGGCCCCGGCGAGGACGTCGCTCGCGCCCTCCCCTTCCGGCACGGCGTCGATATCGTCGCGGCATGCTCAGCGAGCGCGAGTACGACGAGCTGTCCCGGTCCGCGTGCTTCGTGTGCCGTCTGGTGCAGGGCGCGCCGCTGATGCCCGACCCGCAGGTGGTCTACGAGGACGCGCGCCATGTCGCGTTCCTCAACCAGCGCACGCCGCAGGAGGGCTACGCCATCGTCTGCCCCACGCAGCACGTGGAGCGCTTCGAGGAGATGGCCGGTGAGGACTGCTGGCCCTGCAGGCCGTCGTGCAGCAGGTGGCCCGCGCGGTCGCCGCGAGCACGGGGGCGATCAGGATGTACGTCGCCTCGCTGGGCAGCCCGGAGCGCAACCCGCACCTGCACGTGCACGTCTGCCCCTGCCCGGCCGGCACGGCCTTCGAGGACCAGCAGTTCGTGACGATGAACCCGCCGGACGGCCGTTACCTGGACCTCTCCCCCGCCCGCATGCGCGAGATCGCCGACGGCATCCGGGCGCACCTGGAGCGCGCCGTCTAACCGGTGCCGGACGACGACGAAGGCCCCGGTCGGTGACCGGGGCCTTCGAGAAGCCTGGTGGAGCTGAGGGGATTTGAACCCCTGACCCCCTCGATGCGAACGAGGTGCGCTACCGGACTGCGCTACAGCCCCAGGCGAGGCACGAGGTTATCACGCACCGGGCGGCCCTCCGGTCGCCCGTGCGCCGTCCCTCAGTCGCCCACCGCACGGCGCCGGGGCGCCACGTCCTCGTCCTGCGCCCGGGCGTCGAAGGGCTCGTCGCGGGCGGCCAGCAGCTCCGGGGGCACCGGCGCCAGACCGGGGCGCACCGACGGGGCGGCCTGCTCGCGGGGCAGCTCGCTCGCGGAGGCACCGGCGCCGGCGGCGGCGGTCAGGCCCTCGGCCCAGCGGCCGGGCTTGGTGAGGTCGATGACCCGGGTGGGGCGCGCCTTGGGCTTGGTGACGTAGGTCGGGACGACCACCGGCATCGGCTCCCAGCCCTGGGCTCGAGCGGCCTGCTCGGCCTCGCGGGTGGCCCGTTCGGCGGCGGCCCGCCAGGCCTTCTCGGCCTCCTCGCGGGCCCACAGCTCGTCCGGCTCGTCGACCTGGGCCGGCAGGTGCGGCACGGCGACGGGCTCGACGTCGACGGCCGGGGCAGCGACCTGGGCGGCCGGGGCGAGGTGCTCGGGCCGGGGCGCGGGCACCGGCCGGCTGCGGGCGGCGCGGGCCGCCTGGGCCGCGCGGCGCCGGCGCAGCGCGGCCTCCTGGCGGGCCTGGGCCCGCAGGTGCACCGCGAAGGCGGCCAGCAGCAGGCCGGTCAGCACCGGGGCCCACCAGCCGACGACGCCGGAGCCGGCCAGCAGCAGGCACAGCGTGGTCAGGCTGAGCAGGACCAGGGCGAGGCGACGGCGGCGGGCCACCAGCCGGCGGCGGGCCGCGGTGCGGACGTCCTCGCGGACCTCCGGGGCCGCGGGGCGAGCAGAGCGCTTCGGCAGCACCCCGCCGTCGAGGACCGGCCCGGTCGCCCCGCGCGGGCGCTGCGGCATGACGACGTAGCGGCGGTCCGGCGTCGCGGGCCGGCGAGACAGGATCCGCATGGCTCTGGAGAAGCGGTCGACCGAGCGCGCCTCGTTGACGGCGTCGTGGCGGCGCAGCAGCACCGGCACGAGATAGACCGCCCACATGGCGAGGATTCCGACGTAGATCAGCCCGCTACCCACGGGGCTTGACGGTAGGTGCCGTGATCGCGTTCACCGTGGAGGCACGCCGCGTGTCGCTGTGTCCTTTGGTGCTGGTGTGACTCAAGGGTTTCTCAAGCGGCGCGCTCGAGCGCCTTTCAGCGCTGCGCGCGGCTGGCCCGCCACCGGGCCAGCAGGCCCTGCGGCACCTCCTCCGCGCACAGCGCGAAGGTGCGGTGGTCGCGCCAGGCGCCGTCGATGTGCAGGTAGGCCCGGCGCACGCCCTCGTCCCGGAAACCGAGCTTCTCGACCACCCGCAGGCTGGGCGCGTTCTCCGGCCGGATGTTGATCTCGATGCGGTGCAGGCCGACGCCGCGGAAGCAGTGGTCGGTGGCCAGCGCGACCGCGGTGGGCACGATGCCGCGCCCGGCCAGCGCCTGGTCCACCCAGTAGCCGATGTGGGCCGAGCACAGCGAGCCCCAGGTGATCCCGCCGACGGTGAGCTGACCGGCCAGGCGACCGTCGTAGGTGATGACGAACGGCATCATCCGGCCGGCCCGCGCCTCGGCCCGCAGGTGGCGCACCATCTCGCGGTAGGTCACCTCGGGCCCGGCCACCGTGCTGGGCGGCGTGGCCTCCCACGGCGTGAGCCAGGAGATGTTGCGCCCGCGCACCTCGCGCCAGGCGGCCGCGTCGCGCTGGCGGATCGGCCGCAGCCCGACCGGCCCCTCGGACAGCTCCACCGGCCAGCCCGGAGTCACCGGTCGTCCCTCCCCCGCGCCACGGCGTCCACGCGGGTCGCGCACCGGCTGCTCACCCGTCGCCGCCGGGCGCTGCGGCCACCCCGCCTCCGGCAGGGTGGTCGCCCCCGTGCACCTGGTCCACCGCGTGCCGCAGCACCGGCTCGAGCACGGCGACGCCGTCGCGGCAGCCACCGGGCGAGCCGGGCAGGTTGACCACCAGGGTGGTCCCGGCAAGACCGGCGACGCCGCGGGAGAGCACCGCGGTGGGGACGGCGTCGATCGAGCGCAGCCGGATCGCCTCGGCGATGCCGGGCACCTCGCGGTCGATGACCCGGCGGGTCATCTCCGGGGTGAGGTCGAGCGGGGTCAGGCCGGTGCCGCCGGTGGGGAGCACGACGTCGTAGCCGGCGTCCACCGCGACGCGCAGGGCCTGCTCCACCGGGTCGCCGTCGCGCACCACCTGCGGGCCGTCCACGGCGAAGCCCATCCGGGCCAGGCCCTCCACCAGCACCGGCCCGCCGCGGTCCTCGTAGACGCCGGCGGCTGCGCGGTTGGAGACGGTGACGACCAGGGCGCGCAGCTCGCTCACCGGTCCTCCCGGACCCAGGTGCCGGACCGGCCTCCGCTCTTGGCCTCCACGCGCACGTCGGTGATGGTCGCACCCTTGTCGACCGCCTTGACCATGTCGACCAGGGCCAGGCCGGCCACGGCGACGCAGGTGAGCGCCTCCATCTCCACGCCGGTGCGGTCCGCGGTGCGCACGGTCGCCGCGATCGCGACGGCGTCGTCGAGGACCTCGAGCTCGACCTGCACCCCGTGGATGGCGATCGGGTGGCACAGCGGCACCAGGTCGGGGGTGCGCTTGGCCGCCTGGATGCCGGCGATGCGCGCCACCGCGAGCGCGTCGCCCTTGGGCACGCCCTCGCCCCGCAGCAGCTCCACCACCCGGGCGGACACCAGCACCCGGCCGCTGGCGGTGGCCTCGCGGACGGTCACGTCCTTGGCCGAGACGTCGACCATCCGGGCCGCGCCGGAGGCGTCGACGTGGGTGAGCCGCTCCCCCTCAGCCACGCCGTCCCCCCGCCATCACGACGCCCGCCGCTCGAGCACCATGACGTTCACCGTGCCGCCCACCGGCACCTCGGTGACCTCCTCGGGCACCACGATGAGCGCGTTGGCCTGGGCCAGGTCGCCGACCAGGTGCGAGCCCGAGCCCCCGACCGGGCGGACGACGTAGCGCCCGTCCTCGACGTCGAGGTGGCCGCGGGCGAACTGCCGCTTGCCGGCCGGGGACGTGAACGCCTCCTGGCACACGGCCCGCACGGTGGGCCGGTGCAGCGGCTCGACGCCGAGCATCCGGCGCAGCACCGGGCGCACGAACACCTCGAAGGAGACGTAGGCGCTCACCGGGTTGCCGGGCAGCGTGATGATCGGGGTGGCGTCCGGCCCGACGGTGCCGAAGCCCTGCGGCATGCCCGGCTGCATGGCGACCTTGTCGAACTGCACGGTGCCCAGCCGGCTGAGCACGTCCTTGACGACGTCGTAGGCGCCCATGCTCACCCCACCGGTGGTGACCACCAGGTCGGCGCGGATGAGCTGGTCCTCGATGGCGCCGAGCAGGGTGCGCGGGTCGTCGGTGACGATGCCGACGTTGAAGGCCAGCGCGCCGGCCTCGCGGGCGGCGGCGGTGAGCATCCAGCTGTTGGAGTCGGTGATCTGCCCCTCGCCCACCGGCTCGCCGGGGTTCACCAGCTCGCTGCCGGTGGACATGACGACCACCCGCGGGCGCGGGCGCACCACCACCCGGGAGCGCCCGACCGCGGCCAGCAGCCCGATCTGGTTGGGGCCCAGCCGGGTACCGGCGGAGAGGATCGGCTCGCCGCGCTTGACGTCCTCGCCGCGGCGGCGGACGTAGGCCCCCTCGTCGGGGGTGCGGGTGATGCGCACCGAGGAGATGCCGCCGTCGGTCCATTCGATCGGCACGACCGCCTCGGCGCCGGGCGGGAACGGGGCGCCGGTCATGATCCGGGCGGTGAAGCCGGGCTGGACCCGGTAGGGCGAGGCGCTGCCGGCGGCGATGTCGCCGACCACCGGGATGACTGCGGGGTTCTCCTCGCTGGCGCCCTCGACGTCGGCCAGCCGCACGGCGTAGCCGTCCATGGAGGAGTTGTCGAAGGCGGGCAGGTCGACCCCGGAGACGACGTCCTCGGCCAGGATGCAGCCGTGGGCGTCGCCCAGGGTGAGGTCGAGCGGGGCGAGCGGACCGATGCCGTGCAGCACCCGGGCGAGGTGCTCCTCCACCCGGACCAGCGCCCGCTTGCCCGGCTGCCCCTCGCTCGCGCCGGCGCTCACCCCTTCGCTCACCCCTGCGCGCCCTCGTTCGTCACGGCCTCGTTCGTCACGACCTCGTTGGTCATCCCGCCGTCCACGAACTCCTCGAGCCAGCCGCGGAACTCCGGCCCGAGGTCGTCGCGCTCGGCGGCCAGCCGGACGACCGCCTTGAGGTAGTCGAGCCGGTCGCCGGTGTCGTAGCGGCGGCCGCGGAACACCACGCCCCACACCCCGCCGCCCTGCTCGGCCGGCATCCCGGCGAGGGTCTTGAGCGCGTCGGTGAGCTGGATCTCGCCGCCGCGCCCCGGCGGGGTGTCGCGCAGCACGTCGAAGACGGCCGGGTCGAGCACGTAGCGGCCGATGATGGCCAGGTTGCTGGGGGCGTCGGCGGTGGCCGGCTTCTCCACCAGGTCCTGCACGCCGACGACGTCGGCCTCGTCGGTGGGCTGGACCGCCGCGCAGCCGTAGAGCGAGATCTGCTCGGCGGGCACCTCGAGCAGGGCGACCACGCTGCCGCCGCGGGCCTCCTGCACGGCGAGCATCTGCGCCAGCAGCGGGTCGCGCTTGTCGATGAGGTCGTCGCCGAGCAGCACCGCGAACGGCTCGCGGCCCACGTGCTGGGCCGCGCACAGCACCGCATGGCCCAGGCCCTTGGGCTCGCCCTGGCGGACGTAGTGGATGGTGGCGAGGTCGGTGCTCTCCTGCACCCGCGCCAGCTTGGTGTCGTCGCCCTTGGTCTCGAGGGTCTCCTCGAGCTCGACGTTGCGGTCGAAGTGGTCCTCGAGCGGGCGCTTGTTGCGCCCGGTCACCATGAGCACGTCGTCGAGGCCGGCCGAGACCGCCTCCTCCACGACGTACTGGATGGCCGGGGTGTCGACGACCGGCAGCATCTCCTTGGGCGTGGCCTTGGTGGCCGGCAGGAACCGGGTGCCCAGCCCCGCCGCCGGGATGACGGCCTTGGTCACGCGAGGTCGAGCTCCACCGGGTCCAGTGTCACGAGGCGCCATGCACGCACCCTAACGGTGGCTCCGCTGCGTGGCGCGGGTCGCCCTGGGCGGCCGACGACAGTGCGGACGACAGTGCCGACGACAGTGCCGGCGAGGGTGCCGCCGACCCGCCTCAGACCCGCCCGGCCACCGTGCCGGCCACGTGGAAGCGGTCGCGCCCGGCCTCCTTGGCCACGTAGAGCGCGTCGTCGGCGACCCGCACCAGGGTGGCGGCCGAGGCGGCGTGGTCCGGGAAGCCGGCCACCCCCACCGAGACGGTGAGGCGCAGCGGCACCTCGCCCTCCTCGCCGAAGGGCTCGCGGCGCACGGCGGTGCAGATGCGGTCGGCCAGCACCGCGGCGCCCTCCAGCGTGGTCTCCGGGAGCACCAGCACGAACTCCTCGCCGCCGTAGCGGGCCAGGACGTCGACCTCGCGGATCTGCTCGGTGAGCCGCGCGGCCAGCTCGCGCAGCACCGCGTCGCCGCGCGGGTGGCCGTGGGTGTCGTTGACCGCCTTGAAGTGGTCCAGGTCGAGCATGAGCACGCTGAGCGGGCGGCGGAACCGGGTGGCGCGCTCGATCTCGCGGGCCAGGGACATGGACAGGTAGCGGAAGTTCCACAGCCCGGTGAGCGGGTCGGTGGTGGACAGCCGCTGCGCCTCGCGGTGCAGCAGCACGTTGTCCACGGCCACGCTGGCCTGCCCGGCCAGCGCGCCCAGGGCGTCGGCGGCGGAGCGGTCCAGCGTGCGGCCGGGCGCGGCCTCGAGCTCGAGCAGCCCGACCACCCGCGGGCCTCGGCGCAGCGCCACCGCCAGCCGCGCGGCGCCGACGGCATCGCCGTCGCTGCCAGCCGACCGGTCGGCCTCCACTCCGGCGCGGGCCAGGGCGCGCCCGCGCACGTCGAAGCCGTCGACGACCTGCTCGGGCCAGTCCCGCTCGGGACCGCTGGTGGCGGCCAGCCGCAGCGGGCCGCCGTCGCCGGACCAGGCCGCCCCGCCCTGCGCGCCGGTGGCCGCCACGGCGGCGTCGAGGACCACCTGCAGGAGCGCGTCGAGGTCGTGGGTGCTGCCGAGGACTCCGCCGAGCCGGCCCAGGCTCTCGCGCAGCGCGTCGCGGCTGCGGGACAGCTCGCCGATGGTGCGGTCCAGCGCGACGGTCATCCCGTTGAAGGCGGTGGCCAGCCGGCCGGTCTCGTCGTCGCGCCGCACCGGGATGACCTGGGCGAGGTCGCCGCCGGCCACCCGCTCGGCCGCGGCGGTGAGCTCGTCGAGCGGGCCGGTGAGCTGACGGGCCAGGTGCCAGCCGAGCACCAGCGCGAGCGCCCCGACGAGCACCACCGCGGCGGCCAGCACCTGCTCCATGCTGCTCAGGTCCTTGGGCAGCTCCGAGGCGACGACGTAGACCGGCACCCCCTCCGCCGGCGGCAGCACCGAGACGATCCGTCCGGCCACCTCCCCCTGGCGGCCTTGCACGGCGGCGGCGGCCAGGGCGGACTGCACCGCCGGGGCGGCGTTGCTGGCCACCACCTTCCCCTGCGCGTCGACGAGGGTGAGGGCGGGCTGGCGCTCCTGGTCGCCCTTGAGCGTGAGCAGGCTGCGCAAGGTGTCCAGCAGCGGGGTGTCCAGCCGCAACGTGGCCACGGCGGCGGCGGGCCCCCCGGGCCGGGGGGACCGGACGGCGACCCGCTGGGCCAGCACGGAGGCGGCCGGACCGGTGGCGGCGGCGCGGGCGTCGGTGCAGGCGGGCAGCTGGGACGGCGGCGCCGGCAGCGAGCCGGCGGAGGCCAGGACGGCACCGTCGCTGCCCAGCAGCGCCACGGCGTCGACGGTGCGCGGGGAGATCGCGGCCTTCGCGGCCGCGGCCGGGGCGCCGAGCGTGGCCTCGGCAGCAAGGGCACGCGCGGCCACCCCGAGCGTGGCGCAGCGCTGGGTGAGCGCGTCGGCAGCCAGGGCGGCGCGGGCTTGCACGTGCTCCTCGCTGGTGCGCCCGCTCAGGTGCGAGACCAGCAGCGTGCCGACCGCGCCGGCGGCGAGCAGCGGGACCACGACGAGGGCGCCGAGCACGATCCACAGCCGTGCGCGCAGGCTCACCCCCATCACCTCCTGCCGCCGTCGAAGCTGACGATGCTGTCGATCTCGCCGGTCCACCCGCTGCGCGACCCGCGGTGGTCGGCTGCTCACGCGCCGTCCCTGTCCCGAGTAGAGAGGATGGTCGCATGTCTGCATCGGCAGCCGGGGGACCTGCACACAGCCCGGGACGCCACCCCGGGCGCACCCGCGCGGACGGTGGCGCGGTTGAGGCACTCGGCGCGGGTCGCGACAAGGACCGGCTGCGCCGGGAGCTGCTGGCGGCCCGCACCGCCCGGCCGGCCGCTGGGCGCTCCCCGGCGGCGCAGGCGCTGGCTGACCGGGTGCTCGCGCTGCCCGAGGTCGCCGCGATGGGCGCGGGCGGCACAGTCACGGCCTACGTCTCGGTCGGCGGCGAGCCGCCGACCTCGGCCCTGCTGGCCGGGCTGGCCGCCCGCCGGCTGCGCGTCCTGCTGCCGGTGCTGCTGCCGGACGGCGACCTGGACTGGGCCGCGCTGACGCTCGGCGACGACGGCGCGCCCACGCTGCAGCCCGGCCCGCGCGGGCTGCTCGAACCGGCCGGACCACGGCTGGGCCCCGCCGCGGTCACGGAGGCCGACGTCCTGGTCGTGCCGGGACTGGCCGCGGGAGGGGACGGGCTGCGGTTGGGCCGCGGCGGGGGCAGCTACGACCGCGCGCTGGCCCGCGCACGGCCGGGTGCGCTGCGGGTGCTGCTGCTGTGGGACGGCGAGCTGCTGGACCGGGTGCCGGCGCAGCCGCACGACGAACGGGTGGACGTCGTCGTGACGCCGGGCGCCACCCTGCGCCTGCCCGAACCAGGCAGGTCACGGAGGTCCGACAGGGCGTAGGAACGACGTTACCCGGCAGCAGCGCCGTCTGAAAGACTGCGGCATGACCGTCGAGCAGCTGAACGTCGTGCTGCTCGTGTCCGCCGTCGTGCTCCTCGTGGCGGTGGTGGCGGTGCGCCTGTCGGTGCGCAGCGGACTGCCGTCGCTGCTGATCTACGTCGGCATCGGCGTGCTCATGGGCGAGGACGGCCTGGGCGTCTCCTTCGACGACGCCCAGCTGGCCCGGCTGCTGGGTTATGCCGCCCTGGTCCTCATCCTCGCCGAAGGTGGCCTGACGACGTCGTGGCGGGCCATCCGCCCGTCCGTCCCGGCCGCCGCGGTGCTCGCCACCGCCGGCAGCATCGTGTCGGTGCTGGTCACCGCGGCCGGGGCCTGGCTCGCCCTCGGGCACGACCTGGGGCTGGCCCTGCTGGTGGCCGCGATCGTCAGCTCCACCGACGCCGCCGCGGTGTTCTCGGTGCTGCGCCGGGTCCCGCTGCCGCCGCGGATCACCGGCCTGCTGGAGGCCGAGAGCGGCTTCAACGACGCCCCCATCGTCATCCTCGTGGTCGCGTTCGCCGAGGCGGAGACGCACGGCGAGGGCGTGCCCGTGCTGCACCTGGCCGGGGACCTGGTCTACGAGCTGGCCCTGGGCGCGGCCGTGGGGCTGGCCGTCGGCCGGCTCGGCGTCGAGGTGCTGCGCCGGGTAGCCCTGCCCGCCTCCGGCCTCTACCCGATCGCGGTCATGGCGCTGGCCGTGGGCGCCTACGGCGCCGGGGCGGTCCTGCACGCCTCGGGCTTCCTGGCCACCTACTTGGCCGCGCTGGTGCTGGGCAACAGCCACCTGCCGCACCGGCCGGCCACCCGCGGCTTCGCCGAGGGCGTGGCCTGGATGGCGCAGATCGGGCTGTTCGTCATGCTCGGGCTGCTGGCCACCCCGCACCAGCTGCTGCCGGCGATCCTGCCCGCCCTCGTCGTCGGCGCGGTGCTGCTGCTGGTGGCCCGGCCGGTGTCGGTGCTGGTGTCCCTGGTCGGCTTCCGCACGCCCTTGCGGGACATGGCGTTCATGTCCTGGGCCGGGCTGCGCGGCGCGGTGCCGATCGTGCTGGCCACCATCCCGGTGGTCGACGGCGTCGGGCGCAGCCAGCTCCTGTTCAACGTGGTCTTCGTGCTCGTGGTGCTGCTGACCCTGCTGCAGGGGCCGACCCTCCCCTGGGTGGCCCGGCGGCTGGGGCTGGTCCGCCCGTTCGAGGCCCGCGAGCTCGACGTCGACTCCTCGCCGCTGTCCACCCTGGGCGCGGACCTGCTGCAGGTGAAGGTGCCGACCGGCTCGCTGCTGCACGGCGTCGCGGTGTTCGAGCTGCGCCTGCCCCGCGGCGCCGTGATCAGCCTTATCGTCCGCGACGGGCGCCCGCTGGTCCCCGAGGCGACCACCCAGCTGCGCCACGGCGACGAGCTGCTGGTCGTCGCCGCCGACGGCGTCCGCCGGCCCACCGAGGCGCGGCTGCGCGCGGTCTCCCGCGGCGGCCGGCTGGCCACCTGGCGGGGCGAGGGCGGCGAGGACTGAGCGGGTATATCGTGTCCCCCCGTCCCGGACCATGATCGACTGGATCGGGTCTGGGGCACCCTGACCCAATAGGTTTGGCATAGGGTGCCCCTGACCCAATGCGGATGATCTTGTGGAGCGGGCAGGCAGCCGGCAGCGGAGGCTCACCCCACCTCGTGCGGGCGGCCGAGCAGGTAGCCCTGGCCCAGCCGGCAACCGGCGGCCACCGCGGCGGCCAGCTGCTCCTCGGTCTCGATCCCCTCGGCCAGCACCGGGGCACCGGTCCGGCCGGCCAGCCCGACGACGGCCGCCGCCACCGCCTGGGCGGCCTCGTCGGAGGGCAGGGCGGCCACGATGCTCCTGTCCAGCTTGAGGAAGTCGGCGCCGAGCCGGACCAGCGCGGTGAGGGCGGCATCGCCGGTTCCGACGTCGTCCAGGGCGAGGCGGCAGCCCAGGCCCTGCAGTGCGCGGATCTCCTCGCCGGCGGCCAGCCCACGGCCGAGCGCGTCGTGCTCGGTCACCTCGAGGACGAGCCGGGCAGGGTCGACCTGGTGCCGCTCCAGGGTGGCGCGCACCAGCTCGGTCACGCCGTCCCGGTCGAGCTGGCGCCCGGCCAGGTTCACCGACACGAACGCATCGTCCGCGCGGATCTCCGACGGCTCGTCGGAGTCGGAGAGCGAGTGCAGCAGCCGGCACGCCTCGTCGAGCACCCACGCCCCCACCGGCACGGCGAGGTCGGTGCCGTCCAGCACGTCGACGAAGTCCACGGCCCGGCGCACCGCGCCGTCCGGGGTGCGCCAGCGCAGCAGCAGCTCGGTGCCCACCTGCCGCCAGCTGGTCAGCTCCACGACGGGCTGCTGGTGCAGCACCAGGTCCACCCCGGGCACGGCGGCGCGCAGCTCGCCGGCGAGGCGGTGCCGGCGCACCGCCACCTGGCGGGTCTCGGCGTCGTAGACCTCGGCCCGGTTGCCGCCGTGCCGCCGCGCCCGGTAGCGGGCGACGTCGGCGTCGCGCAGCAGGCTCTCGGCGGTGCTGCGCGGGCGCGAGACCGCCACGCCCAGGCTGCACGGGACGGCCACCTCGACGTCGTGCACCAGCACCGGCGCGCGCAGCGACTCCTGCAGCCGCCCGGCCAGGTCGACCACCACCGACTGCTCGACGACGTCCTCGAGCACCGCCACCACCTCGTCGGCGGCGATCCGCCCGGCCACGTCCTCCGCGCGCAGCACCTGCCGCACCCGCCGGCCGACCGACGCGACGACCTCCTCCACCGCGGGACGACCCACCCGGCTCTCCACGTGGGCGACGTCGACGTCGACCAGCACCAGCCCCACGTGCCGGCCGCGGCGGGCCGCGCGCAGCAGAGCGTGCTCGAGCTCGTCGACCACCAGCTCGCGGCGGGCCAGGCCGGTGGAGTGGTCGTAGAGCAGGGCGACCTGATGATGGACGGGCTGGTGGTGGGCGGGAGCGGCCGGGAGCGGCGCCGGCGGCGGAGGCCCCTCCAGCAGCACCAGCCCGCTCGGGCTGCCGTCGTCGCCCGGCACCGGGCGGCAGACCAGCTCCAGCAGCTCC
>JBQCHF010000008.1:0-7105 GCA_051954955.1 Motilibacteraceae bacterium | reverse complement strand
GCAATTCTCATGATCATGCAATAGAGATGATCTTCCAGTGATCACCGGAATTGCATGATCACGAGAATTGCATGATCACGGGAAGAGGGTGGTCGTTGCCGCGGCGGTGAGGAGGGCGGCGGTGGCGGCGACCTCGCACAGGGCGCCGAGGACGTCGCCGGTGATGCCGCCGAGGCGATGCACGGCGCGGCGCTCGAGCAGCAGGGCGGCGAGCACGCCGACGGCGACGGCGAGCGCCAGCGCGGGCCGCGCGAGGGCGGCCAGGCCGGCGACGACGAGCGGCATGAGCAGCGCACCGGCCGCGGGCACGGTGCCGGCGACGGTGGCGCCCAGTCCTCCGGGGCGCGCCGTCGGGACCCCCGGGCGGCAGGCCAGCGTGATCGCCGTCCGGCCGGTGACCACGGCGACGGCGAGCGCCGCCAGGCCGTCGGGGCGGGACACGCCCCAGGCCTGGGCCAGCGCGGCCGCCTGCAGCAGCAGGGCGAGCACGAGCGTGACGACGCCGAACGGGCCGACGTCCGAGCGCTTCATCACCTCCAGCGCACCCTCGGCCGGGCGGGCGCTGCCCAGGCCGTCGGCGAGGTCGGCCAGCCCGTCCAGGTGCAGCCCGCGGGTGAGCAGCGCGAGCGCGGCCAGGGCGAGCGCGGCCACCGGGAGCGGCGCCAGCCCTGCAGCGTCGGCGCCCACCGCGACGACGCCGGCCAGCGCGGCCAGCACCAGCCCGACGGCAGGGCCGGCCAGCATCGCGACCCGCGCCACCGCCGCGTCCACCCGGCGCGGCGGCGGCACCCGCAGCACCGTGAGCGTGCCGACCGACAGCCGCAACCCGTCCGAGAGCGTGCCGACGGCTCAGCCCTCGCGGTCGGACACGCCGGCCTGCTCGAAGGTGGCCATCTCGGCCAGCGTCGCCTGCGCGGCGCGCAGCAGCGGCACCGCGAGCAGCGCGCCGGTGCCCTCGCCCAGCCGCAGCTGGTAGTCCAGCAACGGCTCGAGCGCGAGGCGCTCCAGGGCCTTGGCGTGCGCGGGCTCGGTGGAGCGGTGCCCGGCCAGCCACCAGTCGACGCTGCGGAAGGAGATCCGCTGGGCCAGCAGCGCGGCCGCACCGGAGACGACGCCGTCCAGCACGACCGGCGTCCGGCGCGCCGCGGCCTGCACCAGGAATCCGGTCATGGCCGCCAGGTCCGCCCCGCTCACGGCGGCCATCAGCCGGACCGGGTCACCCAGGTGCGGCCGCCCGCGGCGCATGGCGTCGCGCACCGCGGCGCACTTGCGCATCCAGGCGCGGTCGTCGATGCCGGTGCCGCGACCCATCACCGACACCGCGTCGGAGCGGGTCAGCAGCCCGACCAGCACGGCCGCCGGCGTGGTGTTGCCGATGCCCATGTCGCCCGGGATGAGCAGGTCCGCGCCGGCGTCGACCTCCTCGTCGGCGATCCTGATCCCGGCGCGGAAGGCGGCCTCGGCCTCCTCGAGGGTCATCGCGTCCTCGACGTCGATCCGCCCGGACCCGCGGCGCACCTTGTCCCGGCTCACCTCCGACGGGGTGTCGGAGTCGACCGCCATGTCAACCACCCGCACGCTGGCACCCACGCTGCGGGCGAGGACGTTCACCGCCGCGCCCCCGGCGAGGAAGTTGCCGACCATCTGGGCGGTGACCTCGGGGGGATAGGCCGAGACGCCGGACCGGGCGACGCCGTGGTCGCCGGCGAACACGACCACGCGGACGCGCTCGAGCGGCCGCGGCGGGCAGACGCCCTGCGCCCCGGCCAGCCAGACCGAGAGGTCCTCCAGCCGGCCGAGGGCACCGGTCGGCTTGGTGAGGACGGCCTGCCGGGACAGTGCCTCGGCCCGCGCATGCTCGTCGGGCCGCTGCACCGCAGCGGCGACCTCGTCCAGGTTCAATCGTGCCGGCTCAGGAACAAGCTCCTCCGACGGCGTGTCGGACTGCTCGGTCATCGGTCCTCCGGGACGGCGGGAACTCGTGCGGGACGCAGCGTGGTGGGCAGGCCGGCGACGAGGAGCACGACGTCGTCGCTGGCCGCCGCGATCCGGGCGTTCAGCCGGCCCAGCTCGTCGCGGAACATCCTGCCGGACGCCGTGGCCGGCACCACGCCGCTGCCCACCTCGTTGGACACCGCGACGACGGGCCCGGGCGCCGACCGCCACGCCGCCACCAGCTCCTCGACCCTGCCGCGGGCCTCGTCCAGCGCCGCCGGGTCGCCGTCCCAGGCGGCGGCCTCGTCCAGCACGGCGGTGAGCCACAGCGAGAGGCAGTCCACCAGCAGGGGGCCGGGCTCGGCCAGCAGCGGCAGCAGGTCGGTCGTCTCGACCGTCCGCCACCCCGCCGGCCGCCGGGCCCGGTGGGCGGCCACCCGCGCCGCCCACTCCGCGTCGCCGTCGCGCACCCCGCCGGTGGCGGCGTAGCGGACCGCCGGCTCGGCCGCCAGCAGCGCCTCGGCGTGGGTGGACTTGCCCGAGCGGGCCCCGCCCAGCACGAGGGTGCGCCGCGGCAGCGGGGACGGGGCCGGAGCGGGCTCGCCGACCCGCAGCACCGCACCGTCGGGGACGGTCCGGGCCCCCCACGGCCCCAGCCGGGCAGCCAGCTCGGCGGTCGGCGGGTTGTGGTGGCACAGGTGGACGGCGACGACGTCGGTGCGCGGCACCACCGCCCCCACCTCGCGCAGCGCGGCCAGGGCGCGGGGGAAGGTGGTGAGGTCGAGGTGCCCGGTGCCATGGTCGGTCACGTCGCCGAAGGTCTCCTCCAGCAGCACCAGGTCGTAGGCCGCGCCGGTGCAGGCCGTCACGGTGGGCTCCGGGAGCGGGCCGGTGTCGGTGCCGTAGAGCAGCCGCCCGCTCTCCGACGCGACGTCGTAGAGCACCGCGTCGCCGGACCACTCGTCGCCGTGGGCGGCCTGGAGCACCCGCACGTCGTAGGGGCCGAGCGCGAGCCGGTCGCCGGCCGCGACCGGGACCAGCCGCACCGGGTCCTCCGGCCCGATCCAGTCCCGGCACGCGTCCAGCGCGGCTTGCGGCCCGACGACGTCGAGGGGCTCGCGCCGGTGCGCCCAGTGCCGCCACAGCAGCGCCGCCGGCCCGGTGTGGTCGGGGTGGGAGTGGGTCAGCAGCACGTGCCGGACGCCGGCCAGCGTCCGGCCGGCGCGGGCGGCCGCGCGCGGCACCTCCGGCCCGCAGTCCAGCAGCAGGACGTCGTCGACCAGCGCGGCTGTCTGGCCGCGCACGATCCCTTCACCTCGCAGCGCCTCGCACGAGGAGCAGGTGCAGAACGGGTTGGGCCAGCCGTCGGCGCCGCCGGTGCCCAGGAGCACGACCTCCATCAGCGGCTCGCGAGGTCGGGGACCGGCTCCTCGAACACCACCGGCGCCTCGAACGCCGCCCGCCGGGTGGCCCGACGCAGGGCCAGCAGCACCGGCCGACCGGCCACCAGCACCATCACCGCGAGCAGCACCCCTCGCATCAGGTCCCAGCCGAGGGAGGTGGCCAGGTCGAAGGCGAGGAAGCGGCCGAGGTTGTCGGCCAGCGGCGCGCCCGGCACGAACGAGATGCCCGGGGCGTAGTAGGTGGCGAACGGCCAGAACGACATGTTGAGCAGCAGGCCGTAGCCGAGCCCGGCCAGCAGCGCGTAGCCGGCCAGCAGGAGGACCTCGCGCCGGCCCCGGGCTGGCGGAAGGCAGCCGGCCAGGAACCCCATCCAGGCGGCCCCGAGCATCTGGAACGGCAGCCACGGCCCGACTCCGCCGGTGAGCAGGGCGCTGGCGAACAGGGTGAGCGCGCCCAGCACGAACCCGAAGCCGCGGCCCAGCACCCGCCCGGCCGGGATCAGCAGGAAGAACACCGGCTCCAGCCCCGCGGTGCCCGCGCCGAGCGGTCGCAGCGCGGCGCCCACCGCGGCCAGGACTCCAAGCAGCGCGACGGCTTTCGCGTCCATGCCGCCCTCGGCCAGCTCGGCGAGCACGACGGCCAGCAGCAGCGGCAGCAGCAGCACGAACAGCCACGGCGCGTCCCGGTCGTGCCCCAGCGCGGACTGGGCGTCCACCAGCAGCGGCCAGCAGAACGAGGCCAGCCCGACCAGGCTGGTCAGCGCGAGCGCCAGGGTGCTGCGCGGGCGCAGCCGCAGCGCGGGCACGACGGCGTCGAGGTGCACAGCGCTCACGACGCCGCCCCCAGCGCCAGCGCCACCTCGCCCACCGTCAGCCAGGGCGCCGGGGCGAGGACCTTGGCCACCTGCGGGGCGAACGCGGGGGAGGCGACCACGACGTCGGGGGTCGGGCCGTCGGCGACCACCTCTCCCTCGGCCACCACCACGGTGCGGGTGGCCAGCTCGGCCACCAGCTCGACGTCGTGGGTGGCCAGCACGATGCCGTGCCCGGCCGCGGCCAGCTCGCGCAGGATCTCCACCAGCCGTGCCTTGGCGGTGTAGTCCAGCCCGCGGGTCGGCTCGTCCAGCAGCAGCAGGGGCGGGCGCGCGGCCAGCACCACGGCGAGGGCCAGCGCCAGCCGCTGCCCCTCGGACAGGTCGCGCGGGTGCAGCTCGTCCGGCACGCCGGGCGCGAGCTGCTCGAAGACGGCGCGGGCCGTGCCGATGGGCGCGCCGGCGTCCTCGTCGGCCGCGGCGCACTCCTCCGACACGGTGTCGGAGTAGAGCAGATCGCCGGGCTGCTGCGGCACCAGCCCGACCCGGCGCACCACCTGCCGGGCCGGGGCACCGAGCGGGTCGAGGTCGCCGACGCGCACCGAGCCGCCGGCCGGCCGGCGCAGCCCCACCAGAGCGCCCAGCAGCGTGGACTTGCCCGCGCCGTTGCGCCCCATGAGCGCGACGACCTCGCCGCCGCGGACGTCGAGGGATGCCCCGCGCAGCGCCACGTGCTCGCCGTAGCGGACCACCAGGTCGTGCGCGGAGCCGACCAGCTGGCCGGCCCGCGCGGCGGCACGGTCCGGGGCGGTGAGCGCCAGCCGCTCGCGCAGCGGCCCGGCCATCCGGCGCGCGTCGCGCACCGACAGCGGCAGCGGCGACCAGCCGGCCAGCCGGCCCAGCTGCACCACCGGGGGCGCGACGGGGGAGGCGGCCATGACGTCGGCCGGGTCGCCGACCTCCAGCGCGCGGCCGTCGCCGGGCACCAGCACCACGCGGTCGGCGTACTGCACCACTCGCTCGAGCCGGTGCTCGGCCAGCAACACGGTGATGCCGAGGTCGTGCACGAGGCGCTGCAGCGCGGCGAGCACCTCCTCGGCCGCCGTCGGGTCCAGCGCGGAGGTCGGCTCGTCCAGAACCAGCACCCGCGGGTGCGTGGTGAGCACGGAGCCGATGGCGACCCGCTGCTGCTGCCCACCGGAGAGCGCCCGCAGCGGCCGGTCGCGCAGGTCGGCCAGGCCCAGCAGGTCCAGGGTCTCCTCGACCCGCCGGCGCATGACGTCGCCGGGGAGGCCGAGACTCTCCATGCCGTAGGCCAGCTCGTCCTCGACGACGTCGGTCACGAAGCCGGCCAGCGGGTCCTGCCCGACCACGCCGACGACGTCGGCCAGCTCGCGCGGGGGATGGGTGCGGGTGTCGCGGCCGGCCACCGTGACCCGCCCGGCCAGGGTGCCGCCGGTGAAGTGCGGCACCAGACCGTTGACGCAGCGCAGCAGGGTGGACTTGCCGGTGCCGGTCTGCCCGACCACCAGGCACAGCTCGCCCTCGGGCACGTGCAGGTCGACCCCGCGCAGCACCGGGCGGGCGGCGCCGGGGTAGCGGACGGTGACGTCCTCGAACCGGATCACCGCGCCGGCCTCCCTTCCGGTCCCGCCCCGACCTGGTCCCTGCCGCTGCCATCGTCCCTCGCCGTCCGCGCCCGTCCGGGCGTGGGGGTCGACCGCACCGGGGGCGGGGCCAGCCAGGCCGGCAGCAGGGCGACCAGCAGGGCCGCGGTGGGGAGCACCGGCAGGCCGGGCACCTCCAGGGGGTTGGTGGCCGGCGTCAGCCCGGCGACGCCCGCCACCGACGCGGCGACCATGCCGGCAGCGGCCGCCACCCCGGCACCGGCCACCAGCAGCTCCTGGGCGGCCCAGCGGTCCGGCCGGTAGCGCGAGCGCGGGGTCCGGCGCCCGCCCAGGACCAGGCCGCCGGCCGCGGCGGCGCAGCCGGCGGCCAGCACCGGGAGCCCCAGGACGCCCGGGGTGCCGCCGTCGAGCAGTCCGTAGAGCCCGGCGCAGACGCCGAGCAGCCCGGCCAGCACCAGGGCGGCGGTGGTGCGCCGGGCGGCAGCGGGCACGTCGGCGCGCCGGCCGTAGCCGCGCGAGTCCATCGCCGCGGCCAGCTCCAGCGAACGTTCCAGCGCGCCCTCGAGCACCGGCATCGCGACCCCGCGCAGCCCCGAGAGGCCGCGGTCCGGCCGCCCGCGCAGCCGGCGGGCCGCGCGGACCCGGCCCACGCTCTCCACCAGCTGCGGGGCGAAGGTCATCGCCACCACCAGCGCCACGCCGGCCTCGTACAGCGCGCCGGGCACGCTGCGCAGCAGCCGGCTGGGGCTGGCCAGCGCGTTGGCGGCGCCGACGCAGGCCAAGAGCGTGGCCAGGCGGAGCCCCTCGTAGAACGCTGCCGCCAGGCCCTCCAGCGACACCGGGCCGCCCAGCCGGATGCCGGCGAAGGCGCTGGGCAGCGGCACCTGCGGCAGGTCGAGGACCACCGTCGGCCCCTCGACCGGCGAGCCGAGCAGCACCGCGAAGACGACGCGGGCGACGACGACCACGGCGCCGACCACGAGGAAGGAACGGAACGAGCGCGCCCACGGGGCGTCGGTCCGGCGGGCCGAGACGACGTAGGCGGCCACCGCGAGCGCGAGCCCGAGCAGCAGCGGGTCGGTGGTGCGGCTGGCGGCGGTGGCCAGCCCCAGGGCCCAGACCCACCAGGCGCCCGGGTGCAGGTGCCGGGGCACGTTCCAGCGGGCGGGGAGCAGCGCGTGCACGGTCGAGGCCGACCGCGGCTCGGCCCCGTCCCGGGGCCGCCCCGAGCCCGTCCCGGGACGGGGGCGCGCCGCGGGCCGGCGCGCGCCCGGGGGGGCCTGGCCGCTGGGCGGGGGGGTGGTCACGAGGCCTCCCCCCTGCCGCG
>JBQCHF010000007.1:0-36180 GCA_051954955.1 Motilibacteraceae bacterium | reverse complement strand
AACCGCGGCTGCAGCCGAGCCAGCTCGCCGGGGTCGCCGACCCGGCTGGTCCGGCCGGTGACCACGACGCTCCAGCCGCTGCGCACGCTCGGTTCGAGCTCGTCGACCTCGAAGGCGACCACGGTGTCCATCGCATGGCGGGCCACCCGGGAGTCCTCCCTCGTGCGCACGACGATCGACTCGTCGTCGAGGAGGTAGGCGATCGGGACGACGGCGGGCAGCCCGGCGGCGGAGAAGACCAGCCGCCCGACGTCGTGGCCGGCGAGCAGCCGCAGGCACAGCGGCCGTGGCAGCTCGAGCAGGCCCTCGCCGTCGGCCAGGGCGGGTGCCGTGCGGGAAAGGCGCTCCTTCTCGTCGCGGTGTCCTTGGGTCGGACCGCCTGTCGTGCCGCTTGTCATGAGCCCTCGCGTCCGACGTGCTGTTGGGCAGGATCAGTGGTTCTTCCTCTGGGCCAGGTCCCCGGCCGGCCACCGGAACGACGCTAGGTGGCGGGAGGGTCACTACCGGCGGACCGAGGTCCCGCTTCGGCCGGGCCTTTGGTCCCGAATCCGACGGCCTGCTGGTGCAGCGCGCACAAGTCGGGACCAGCGGCCCCCACCCAGGGGGACCTAGGGCCCGGCAGCGGTGACGCAGCGTGGGTGAGGGTTGCGGCAGCGGTACGCGCCGCGACACCACCTTCAGGAGCAGCTGTGAGCGACGAGCCCCGACCGGCCCGAACCCCCGCGCAGACCCCGCGCACCGACACCGTCCCCGGCACCGCTCCCCTGCTGGCCGCCCGTCGCTTCTTCACCGGCGAGACCGTGGGCGACTCCGGCCGCACCCTGCACCAGGTGGACCCCTCGGCGTGGGACCGCTTCTACCGGGACCGCTGGAGCCACGACAAGGTCGTCCGCTCCACGCACGGGGTCAACTGCACCGGCTCGTGCTCCTGGCAGGTGTTCGTCAAGGACGGCCTCATCACCTGGGAGCACCAGGCCACCGACTACCCCTCGATCGGCCCGGACAGCCCCGAGTACGAGCCGCGCGGCTGCCCCCGCGGTGCCAGCTTCTCCTGGTACACCTACTCCCCCGCCCGGGTCCGCTACCCCTACGTGCGCGGCGTGCTGCTCGAGGCCTACCGCGAAGCCCGCGCCCGGCTCGGCGACCCGGTGGCCGCGTGGGCCTCGATCGTCGACGACCCCGAGCTCGCGCGCACCTACAAGCGGGCCCGCGGCAAGGGCGGCCTGGTCCGGGCCAGCTGGGCCGAGGCCACCGAGATCATCGCCGCCGCGCAGGTCCACACCATCCAGAAGTACGGCCCGGACCGCGTGGTCGGCTTCTCCCCGATCCCGGCCATGAGCATGGCCAGCTTCGCCGCAGGCACCCGCTACCACTCGCTCATCGGCGGCACCCTGCTGTCCTTCTACGACTGGTACGCCGACCTTCCGGTGGCCAGCCCGCAGGTGTGGGGCGACCAGACCGACGTCCCGGAGTCGGCCGACTGGTGGAACTCCAAGTACCTGGTGATGTGGGGCTCCAACATCCCGGTCACCCGCACCCCGGACGCGCACTTCCTCACCGAGTCCCGCTACAACGGCACCAAGGTCGTGGCGGTCAGCCCCGACTACGCGGACAACGTGAAGTTCGCCGACGACTGGATGGCACCGCACCCGGGCACCGACGCCGCGCTCGCGATGGCCATGGGCCACGTCGTGCTCACCGAGTTCTTCCGCGACCGCCAGGTCCCCTACTTCCAGGACTACGTCCGCAAGTACACCGACCTGCCGTTCCTGGTCACCCTCACCCGCCGCGGCGACGCGCACGTGCCGGGCAAGTTCCTCACCGCCGCCGACCTCGACCCCGCCGAGTTCTCCGACGTGCTGTCGGCGGCAGGGGCCGACGACGCCGAGTTCAAGACGCTGCTGGTGGACAGCCGCGACGGCTCGCTGGTGGCGCCCAACGGCACGTTGGGCCATCGGTGGAACGAGGCCGGCAAGGGCCGCTGGAACCTCGACCTCGGCGACGTCGTCCCGGCGCTGTCGCTGCTCGACGACGGCGGCCTGCCGACCGGCGGGGTGCAGCACAGCGTCGAGGTCGACCTGCCCCGCTTCGACGAGGGCGGTACCGAGGGCGGCAGCAGCATCCGCCGCGGCGTGCCGGTGCGACGTGTCGGCGAGCACCTGGTCACCACCGTGTTCGACCTGCTCATGGCGCAGTACGGCGTGGCGCGCCCCGGGCTGCCGGGCAGCTGGCCCACCGGCTACGACGACGCCGCGCACCCCTACACCCCGGCCTGGGCCGAGGAGGTCACCAGTGTCCCGGCCGAGCTCTCGGCCCGGATCGGCCGCGAGTTCGCCCGCAACGCCGAGCGATCGCACGGGCGCTCGATGATCGCGATGGGTGCCGGCACGAACCACTGGTTCCACTCCGACACCATCTACCGCGCCTTCATCGCGCTGGTCACGCTCACCGGCTGCCAGGGGGTCAACGGCGGCGGCTGGGCGCACTACGTCGGGCAGGAGAAGGCCCGCCCGCTCACCGGCCAGCAGCACATGTCCTTCGCCTTCGACTGGAACCGGCCGATGCGGCACATGGCCGGCACCTCGTTCTGGTACCTCGCCACGGACCAGTGGCGCTACGAGGGCTTCGGCGCCGACGAGCTCGCCAGCCCGCTGGGCGAGCGGCGCTTCGCCGGCATGTCCTTCGCCGACTGCAACGCGCAGGCCGCGCGGATGGGCTGGCTGCCCAGCCACCCGACGTTCGACCGCAACCCGCTGGACATCGCCGACGAGGCGAAGGCCGCCGGACGCCCAGTGGCCGAGCACGTGGTCGCCGAGCTGCGCGAAGGACGGCTCGGTTTCGCCGCGGAGGACCCGGACGACCCGGCCAACTTCCCGCGCGTGCTCACCGTCTGGCGAGCCAACCTGCTCGGCTCCTCGGGCAAGGGCAACGAGTACTTCCTGCGCCACCTGCTCGGCACCGACGCAGCCGTCCGCTCCGCCGAGACGCCGGCGAACCTGCGCCCGCGCGACCTGACCTGGCGTGAGAAGGCCCCCGAGGGCAAGCTCGACCTGCTGGTCACCATGGACTTCCGGATGACGTCCACGGGCCTGTTCGCCGACGTCGTCCTGCCGGCGGCCACCTGGTACGAGAAGCACGACATCTCCACCACGGACATGCACCCGTTCGTGCACGCCTTCACCCCGGCCATCAACCCGCCCTGGCAGACACGATCGGACCACGACACGTTCCTGGCCATCGCGGACCGGTTCAGCGAGCTGGCGGCCACGCACCTGGGCACCCGGACGGACGTCCTCGCGGTGCCGCTGGCGCACGACACCCCGGACGAGCTGGCGCAGCCGCACGGGGTGGTGCGCGACTGGGCTCGCGGCGAGTGCGAGCCGGTCCCCGGGCGCACGATGCCCAAGCTGGTCGTGGTCGAGCGCGACTTCGCCGCGGTGGCGGACAAGATGCGCACCGTCGGCCCGCTCATGGACACCCTGGGCGCCACCACCAAGGGCGTCACGGTGCACCCGGACCGCGAGGTCGAGTACCTCAAGCACCAGAACGGCGTCGCGACATCGGGGGCCGGGGCGGGCCGTCCGCTCGTCGACACCGCGGCCAAGATGTGCGAGGCGATCCTCGCCTTCTCCGGCACCACCAACGGCCGGCTCGCCGTCGAGGGCTTCAAGGCGCTGGAGCGGCGCACCGGCACCGAGCTGGCCGACCTGGCCGAGGAGCACGGCGGCAAGCAGATCTCCTACGCCGACACCCAGAGCCGGCCGCAGCCGGTCATCACCTCCTACGAGTGGTCGGGTTCCGAGGCCGGCGGCCGTCGCTACAGCGCCTTCGTCATCAACGTGGAGCGCGACAAGCCCTGGCACACCCTCACCGGTCGCCAGCACTTCTTCCTCGATCACGACTGGATGACCGAGCTCGGCGAGCAGCTGCCGGTCTACCGGCCGCCGCTGAACATGCACCGCCACTTCGGCGACGAGACCCTCGGCGACGCCGGCAGCGGCAAGGCCGAGGTCACCGTGCGGTACCTCACCCCGCACTCGAAGTGGTCGATCCACTCGGAGTACCAGGACAACGCGCACATGCTCGCGCTCTCCCGTGGCGGCCCGACGATCTGGATGAGCACCCAGGACGCCGACACCCTGGGGGTCAAGGACAACGAGTGGATCGAGGCCTACAACCGCAACGGCGTCGTCGTCGCGCGGGCCATCGTCAGCCACCGGATGCCCAAGGGCACCGTGTTCATGTACCACGCCAAGGACCGCAACATCGACGTGCCGAAGACCGAGGTCAGCGGCAAGCGCGGCGGCATCCACAACAGCCTGACCCGGCTGCTGCTCAAGCCGAGCCACCTGCTCGGCGGATACGCCCAGTTCACCTACGGCTTCAACTACTACGGCCCCACCGGCAACCAGCGCGACGAGGTCACCGTGCTGCGCCGCCGCAACCAGGAGGTGCAGTACTGATGCGAGTCATGGCGCAGGTCGCGATGGTCATGAACCTCGACAAGTGCATCGGCTGCCACACGTGCTCGGTCACGTGCAAGCAGACGTGGACCAACCGCGAGGGGACCGAGTACGTCTGGTTCAACAACGTCGAGACCAAGCCCGGCATCGGCTACCCCAAGCGCTACGAGGACCAGGAGCGCTGGAAGGGCGGCTGGGAGCTGGACAAGCGAGGCCGGCTGCGGCTCAAGGCCGGCGGCCGGGTGAAGCGGCTGGTGAACCTGTTCGCCAACCCGGACCTGCCCTCGCTGGACGACTACTACGAGCCGGCCACGTACGACTACGACACCCTGCTCACCGCTCCGGCGGGCAACGAGGTGCCGGTCGCCCGCCCCAAGAGCGCCCTCACCGGCAAGGACATGGCCATCACCTGGGGCGCCAACTGGGAGGACGACCTCGGCGGTGCGCCCGAGCACGGCGGCGGCGACCCGAACCTGGCCGCGCTGAGCAGCGAGGCGCGGGAGAAGGTCAAGTTCGAGTTCGAGAAGACCTTCATGTTCCACCTGCCGCGGATCTGCGAGCACTGCCTCAACCCGGCGTGCGTCTCGGCCTGCCCCTCCGGCGCGATGTACAAGCGCGAGGAGGACGGCATCGTCCTGGTGGACCAGGACCGCTGCCGCGGCTGGCGCATGTGCGTCTCGGCGTGCCCCTACAAGAAGGTCTACGTCAACCACCTCACCGGCAAGGCCGAGAAGTGCACCCTGTGCTTTCCGCGGATCGAGGCCGGCCAGCCCACCGTGTGCTCGGAGACCTGCGTCGGCCGGCTCCGCTACCTCGGTCTGGTGCTCTACGACGCCGACGCCGTGCTCGCCGCGGCCTCGGTGGAGGACGACAAGGACCTGCTCGACGCCCAGCGCGGGGTGTTCCTCGACCCCGACGACCCGGCCGTCGTCGAGGCAGCCCGCGCCGCCGGCATCCCGGACGACTGGATCCGCGCGGCGCAGCGCAGCCCGATCTGGGCGCTCATCGCCAAGTACCGGATCGCCCTGCCGCTGCACCCGGAGTACCGCACGCTGCCGATGGTCTGGTACGTGCCGCCGCTCTCCCCGGTGCTCGACGCCGTCGGCAGCGCCGGCAAGGACGACGCCGACCCGGACGAGGTCTTCCATGCGATCCGCGACCTGCGCATCCCGATGGAGTACCTGGCCAGCCTGTTCAGCGCCGGCGACGTCGAGGTGGTGGCCGGGGTGCTGATGAAGCTCTCGGCGATGCGCGGCTACATGCGCGCCCGCAGCCTGGACGGCACGGTCGCCCAGGACCTGCTCGACGCGGTCGGCATGACCGGCCCGGAGGTCGAGGCGATGTACCGGCTGCTGGCCATCGCCAAGTACGAGGAGCGCTACGTCATCCCGCCCGCGCACAAGGAGGACGCCGAGGCCCTGGAGGCCACGGCGAACACCAGCGGCTGCAGCCTGGACCGCCCCGGTGGCCCCGGCATGGACGCGGCCGCGGACGGGTTCCACCTGGTGCAGCGGCGCGACGGCGAGGCGGTCAGCGCAGGCAAGCCGGGGGTGCTCGGCCGCCGCTCGGACGGGCGCCTGGGCTTGAACCTGTTCGTTCGCGAGCGCGGGCAGGTGCAGTCATGAGCGCGCTGGGCTACGGCCTGCTGCGCCGGTCGCGCCGTTCCGACGTCGAGGAGATCCCGGCCAGAGGCGACGTGCTGCAGCTGGCCTCGCTGCTGCTCACCTACCCCGACGACGAGCTGCTCGACGCCCGCGGCGAGCTGGTGGCAGCGGTGGCCGCGCTCCCCCGCTCGGCGGCCTCCGACTGCCTGTCGGACTTCATGGACTGGTTCTCCATGGTGAGCCGGGCGGCGGCGCAGAAGCACTACGTGGAGGTGCTCGACCTGCGCCGCAGGTCCAGCCTCTACCTGACGTACTACCTGCACGGCGACACCCGCAAGCGCGGGATGGCGCTGCTCACCCTCAAGCAGCGCTACCGCGCGGCCGGGCTGACCCTCGGCGACGAGGAGCTGCCGGATTTCCTGCCGGTGGTGCTGGAGTTCGCCGCCCGCGGCGGCGTCGGCACCGGGGAGGCGCCGCTGCGCCAGCACCGGCAGGGCGTGGAGGTGATACGCGCAGCGCTGCGCGACGCCGGCTCGCCGTACGCGCGGGTGCTGGACGCGGTGTCGGCGGTGCTGGGCGCGCTCACCGAGGCCGAGCGAGCCGAGGTGGAGCGGCTGGCCCAGGAGGGGCCGCCGGCCGAGGACGTCGGCCTGGAGCCCTACGGCCCGATGTCGGTGATGGGGAACGGCCTGGTGACGGCACTGGGCGAGCACGGTTCGGTCGAGAGCGACGACAGAGAGGTTCGGGCATGAGCACCCGCGCGGAGTTCTGGTGGGCGGGCGTGCCCTACGTGGCGCTCACCGTGTTCGTGCTCGGCCACGCCTGGCGCTGGCGGCACGACCAGTTCGGCTGGACCACCCGCACCACGCAGCTGCTCGAGTCGCGGCTGCTCAAGCTCGGCTCGCCGCTGTTCCACCTGGGCGCGTTCGCCGCGATCGGCGGGCACGTGCTCGGCCTGGTGATCCCCAAGTCCTGGACCGAGGCCGTCGGGGTGGACGAGTCCGTCTACCACGTGGTCTCGGTCAGCGCCGGGACCATCGCCGGCGTCATGGTCTGCGCCGGCCTGGCGCTGCTGCTGGCCCGCCGCTTCGTCGTCAGCGACCGGGTGAAGCGGACGACCACCACGATGGACAAGGTGATGTTCGCCGTGCTCACCGTGGTCATCGGTCTGGGCATGGCCGAGACGGTGGGGCGCAACCTGCTCGGCGGCGGCTACGACTACCGCGAGACGGTGTCGGTCTGGTTCCGCGGCATCTTCCAGCTGCACCCTGAGCCGGCGCTCATGGCACATGCGCCGCTGGTCTACCAGCTGCACGCCCTGGCCGCGTTCGCCTTCCTCGCGCTGTGGCCGTTCACCCGGCTGGTGCACGTCTGGTCCGCGCCCATCGCCTACCTGTGGCGCCCCTACGTCATCTACCGGCGCCGCCCCGGCTCCACGCCGGTGTCGCCGCGCACCCGCACCCGCATCCCGTCCACCCGCGGCGTCCAGGAGCCGGCCGGCCGCCGCTGACCTTCGCCTGGCCGGCCGGGGCCGGCCGACCGGGAAGCCTTGACCCCGCACCGCGGTTGTCACGAGCCGTGACCACCCTGCGCAGCGTGCACCTGTCCGTGCTCGACCTCAGCCCGATCGGCGAGGGCCGCTCGGCCACCGACGCCCTGCGCGGCAGCATCGAGCTGGCCCGCCACGTCGAGGGGCTGGGCTTCACCCGGTTCTGGCTGGCCGAGCACCACTCGATGCCGGGCATCGCCAGCTCCGCCCCGCCGGTGGTCATCGGCGCGGTGGCCGCCGGGACCGAGCGGATCCGCGTCGGGTCCGGTGGGGTGATGCTGCCCAACCATCAGCCGCTGGTGGTCGCCGAGCAGTTCGGCACCCTGGAGGCCCTGCACCCGGGCCGCATCGACCTGGGCATCGGCCGCGCCCCGGGCACCGACCCGGTCACCGCGCACGCCCTGCGTCGCGGGGCCGAGGGCCTGTCCGCCGACGACTTCCCCCAGCAGCTGGCCGAGCTGCGAGCGTTCTTCCGCGGCGAGTGGCCCCAGGACCACCCCTACCGCTCGATCACCGCCGTCCCGGCCGTCGGGCACGAGCCGCCGCTGTGGCTGCTCGGCTCCAGCGGCTACAGCGCGCAGGTGGCTGGGCTGCTCGGGCTCCCGTTCGCGTTCGCCCACCACTTCTCCGCGCAGAACACCGTGCCGGCGCTCGATCTCTACCGGCATTCCTTCCGTCCGTCGGAGACGCTCGCCGAGCCCTACGCGATGATCGCGGTGCAGGTGGTGGTCGCGGACTCCGACGCCGAGGCCGAGCGGCTGGCGCTGCCCTCCGCGCTGTCCTTCCTGCGCCTGCGCAGCGGCCACCCCGGACCGCTGCCCACCCCGGAGGCGGCCGCGGCGCACCCGTGGACCGCGGCCGAGCGCGGCATGGTGGCTGCGCGGCAGGCCGGCCAGGCCGTCGGCAGCCCGGCCACCGTCCGCGACCGGCTGGCGGACCTGCTCGAGCGCACCGGGGCCGACGAGCTGATGGCCACGACGATCCTGCACGACAACGCCGACCGGATGCGCTCCTTCTCCCTGCTGCGCGACCTCGTCCCCGCCGCCTGAGCCGAGCCGCCAGAACCGAGCCGGGTGTCGGCGGCCGCGCAGCGGGCAACCCTCCCGGGTCAGACGGACGAGGGCGAGGCGGGGAGCCGGCATGAGCAGCAGGGACGAGCTGCGCAAGGGCGAGCACGTCGAGTGGAACAGCCACGGCGGCAAGGCCGAGGGCGTGGTGGAGAAGAAGATCACCTCGGACACCGAGGCCGCCGGGCGCACCGTGCGCGCGTCGAAGGACGACCCGCAATACCTGGTGAAGAGCGAGAAGAGCGGCGGCGAAGCGGTGCACAAGCCTTCGGCGCTGCACAAGAAGTAGGCGCTTTGTCCGGGCCGTGGGCGCGACGGTCGGCCAGGGACGGAGCGCCCGATGAGGTTGGGCGGGGCCGGTAGCGGGGACCACGGTGGCCATGAGTGCCACCAGCCTGCGCGTGGGCGACCGTCGCGAACGGGTCCCCGTGCGGACCATCCTCGCCACGATCGGCCTGGTCCTGCTCACCTACATCGCCCTGCGCCTGGTGCAGACGGTGTCCCGGGTGCTCATCTGGACTCTGATCGCCGCCTTCTTCGCGGTGGCGCTGCACCCCCTGGTGGACCGCCTGGAGCGGCACGTGGGCGGCCGGCGCTGGCTGGCCACGCTCGTGGTGTTCCTGGGCGTGCTGCTCGCCCTCTCCGGGCTGGTCACGCTGTTCGTCACCCCGTTCGTGCAGCAGGGCGACCAGCTGGCCTCCTCGGCCAACGGCGTCGTCGACCAGGTCAAGACCGGCCAGGGACCGATCGGCGACCTGCTGCACCGCTTCAACGTCGACCAGTACGTGAGCCAGAACCAGGCGAAGATCCGGGACGCCCTCAGCGGTCTGGGGACCCCTGCCCTGCATGCGCTGCAGACCGCGGCCACCGGCGTCGCCGCGGCAGTCACCATCTTCGTGCTCGCCTACCTCATGGTGCTCGAAGGCCCCCGGATCATCGACGGCGCCCTGAACCTGCTCCCGCAGGACCGTGCCCGCCGGGTCCGCCGCGTCAGCGGCGACTGCGCCCGCACGGTGACCGGCTACCTGTCCGGCAACCTGCTCATCTCGGTGATCTGCGGGGTGCTCACGTTCGTCGTGCTGCGCGTGGCCGGGGTGCCGTTCGCCGGCCTCATCGCGCTCTTCGTCGCGGTGGCCGACCTGATCCCGCTCATCGGGGCGACCATGGGCGCCGTGGTCGCCGTGGTGGCCGCCTTCATCCACTCGGTCCCGGCGGGCATCGCGGCCGTCGTGTTCTTCCTGGTCTACCAGCAGCTGGAGAACCACCTGCTGCAGCCGGTCATCCTCAGCCGGACCGTGAAGCTCAACCCGCTCGCCGTGCTGTTCTCGATCCTCGTCGGCGTGGAGCTCGCGGGCATCCTCGGCGCCCTGCTCGCCATCCCGGTGGCCGGCATCGTGCAGGTCATCGTGCGCGACGTCTACGACGGCCGGCGCGGCCAGCTCAAGGACGAACCCACGGTGGGCGAGGACGAGGAGCCGGCCGACCTCACCGACCACGCCGGGGACGGCGCTCGCACCGGCTCCTGACCCGGGACAGCCCCGATCAGGTCTGGGCAAGGCCTGTCCCCCCGACGTACGTTGGTTGCGTGAGCAACTTGCTGCGCGACCCGGCGGGTCCAGCCAGCACCCCGGCCCCGGCGCCCCAGCCGGACGACGAGGGCGGCGTCACCGAGGTCCTCCCCGCCCGCGAGGTCCCGCTCGGTGGCACCCGCAAGCTGCGGGTCCGGCGCACCCTGCCGCACCGTTCGTTGCGCACGGTCGGGGCGTGGTGCTTCGTCGACCACTACGGTCCCGTGCCCCTCGACCAAGAGGGGATGGACGTCCCGCCGCACCCCCACGTGGGCCTGCAGACGGTCACCTGGCTGCTGGAGGGCGAGGTCCTCCACCAGGACTCCCTGGGCAGCGAGCAGGTCATCGCGCCCGGGCAGCTGAACCTGATGACCGCCGGGCACGGGATCTCGCACGCGGAGACGTCGGTGCCGCGCCGGGATGGGCGGTTGCACGGTGTGCAGCTGTGGGTGGCTCTGCCCGACGCCTCCCGGCACCAGCCGGCGCACTTCGAGCACCACGCCAAGCTCCCGCACTGGTCCGCCCCTACCGTCGAGGCGACGGTGCTCATGGGCGAGCTCGACGGCGTCCGCTCCCCGGCGGCCACCTACAGCCCGATGCTGGGGGCCGAGCTCTCGCTCCACGGCACCGCCACGGTGCCCCTCGAGCCCGGCTTCGAGCACGCGGTGCTGGCCCTGGACGAGACGGTCGACGTCGACGGGGTGCCCGTGCAGCCGGGCTCGCTCGCCTACCTCGGCCGGGCGCGCCGTTCGCTGCGGCTGCACGCCGTCCGACCCGGCCGTGCCCTGCTGCTCGGCGGCGAGCCGTTCGGCGAGGATCTGCTCATGTGGTGGAACTTCGTCGGGCGCACGCACGAGGACATCGCGGAAGCCCGCGAGGACTGGGCGTCCGGTCGCAGGTTCGGCCCGGTGGTGGGCTACGCCGGCGAGGCGCTGCCGGCGCCGCCCCTGCCGACGACCCGCCTGCGCGCCCGACCGTCCGGGAGCGGTCGGATAGCGTGACCCCTCGCCCGCCGGGACGGCGGGCAGCGAGGAGGCGGATCGTGCGGTTCGGACTGGTCGGCACGGGCTACTGGGCGCGCACGGTGCACGGGAAGGTCCTTGCGCAGCACCCGAAGGCCGAGCTGGTCGGCGTCTGGGGGCGCGACGCCGGCCGCGAGTCCGCAGCCGCGACCGAGCTCGGCACCCGGCCCTACGCCGACGTCGAGGCGCTGCTCGCCGACGTCGACGCTCTCGCCCTGGCGGTGCCCCCGCCGGTGCAGGCCGCGCACGCGCTCACCGCCGCCCGGGCCGGCAGGCATCTGCTGCTGGACAAGCCGGTTGCCCTGTCCCCCGAGGACGCCCGCCAGCTGGCACGCGCCGCCGAGGAGTCCGGCATCGCGTCCTTGGTCTTCTTCACCTCCCTCTTCGACGCCGCCCGCCGGGCCTGGCTCTACGAGATGGGTGCCGCCCCCGGATGGAGCGGTGCGGAGGCCGCCTGGACCGGCAACATCTTCCAGCCGGGCAGCCCCTACGCGGAGTCGGAGTGGCGTCAGCAGCACGGCGGCCTGTGGGACGTCGGCCCGCACGCGCTCTCGATGCTGGTGCCGCTGCTCGGCGAGGTCGTCTCAGTGCAGGCGCTCGCCGGCCAGGGCGACACGGTGCGGCTGCTGCTCGCCCACGAGTCCGGGCCGACCAGCACTGCCCTGCTCAGCCTCACCGCTCCCCCGGCCGCCGCGCGCAGCACCCTCACCGTGTGGGGCGAGCGCGGGGTCGAGCACCTCCCGCCGGGCGGGCCGGCGGAGCTCGCCTTCGCCACCGCCGTCGACGAGCTCATCGCGGCGGTCGACGGCGGCCCGGCGCACCCGGCCGGGCTGACGCTCGGCGTGCACGTGGTCGAGGTGCTGGCGGCGGCTGAGCGGGCGCTGGAGAGCCGGACGGCGCAGGAGGTGCGGCGGTAGAGGTTGGTGGAAGGCTGGACCCACTGGGGGGCGAGCTGGTCGGGCCGGTGGCGGTTCTTCACGGGGGCGAAAGGCGCTGTTGACGGCGGCGGCCCCCGCCTGGGCCGGCTCACGCTGGCCAGTCACGCAAAGTGCGACCGTGTTGCAGGTTTTCTCGGCGTGTCGCAGCTCTGCTGTCACACTTTGGGCCCTTGGAGGATCGACTGGAACGTTGGTGGGGGACCCACCGGCGGGTCGCTCAACAGCTCTCCACTCAAGCCCCTCGTGCCTCTGCCGCCTGCTTCGACCCACCTCGGGACCGCCGGCCGTCCAGCAGACCCCGCCCAGCGCCCGCTTCCGCCATCACCAGCGCCTTTTGCTTGTGTAGCACGGGAACAGACAGTGCGCCGGGGTGAGCTCGCCGTTTCCTTATCGCGAAGGCAGCCAGAGGGCGGGCTCCGAGCACCGGCACACTCCAGTTCACACCTGGTCGAGCGCCCCCTCACCGCCCCTCCATCGCTCCGGCCGCGCCGGCACCCGAACCCCCGGAACCGGACCGGGCAACCCCAGCCGCTCGGCCAGCGCCAGGGCGTCCCACGGTGCGTGCCCCGCGGCGTCGTTGTCGAAGTAGACGACGACGTCGCGCCCACCCGGCAGCGACGGCGCGGGTGGGCCGGACAGGGCAACTCCCGGTGCGTCCCGACCCGAAGCCCAGGCATGGACCTTCTCCGCCCACCGGTCCAGCAGCGGGCCGTCGTAGGCGCTGGTGTAGAGCTCCTCGGCCCCGTGCAGGCGCACGTAGACCAAGTCGCTGCTCACGTCCTCCAGCATCGGGTAGCGCCCGGCGCTGTCCGAGACCACGTTGGCCACGCCATGCCGGCGCAGCAGCTCGACGTTCTCCGACGTGGCATAGGAGGGGTGCCGAGCCTCGACGGCATGGCGCAGCGGGCGGTCGAGGTCGGTGGTGGTCCAGACCTTCCCCTCGAACCGCGGGTCGTGCTGCTGGGCCAGCAGGGCGGCCTGCCCGCTGGTGCGCGGCAGCAGGGACAGGAACGCGTCCAGCCGCTCGGCGTCGACGGCGAGGGTCGGTGGCAGCTGCCACAGGAGCGGCCCGAGCTTCTCCCCCAGCGCCAGCAGCCCGCTGGCCAGGAAGTTGGCCAGCGCGGTCTCGACGTCGGCCAGCTTGCGCACATGGGTGATGTAGCGCGACCCCTTCACCGCGAAGAGGGTGCCGGGCGGCGTCTGCGCGTACCACGCCGTGTAGGAGGTCGGCTTCTGGAGCCGGTAGAAGCTGGCGTTGAGCTCCACCGTGGACAGCAGCGAGGTGGCGTGCTCGAGCTCGCGCCGGTGCGCAAGCCCACGCGGGTAGAAGTCGCCGCGCCAGCCCGCGTACGACCATCCCGAGATGCCCACCCGCACGGTCCCCACGCTCTGGTCCTACCCCCCAGCGGCGAGCACGTGCACGCCCCCTCCGTCCCGGGTCGGGACGAAGGGGGCGGCGCCGGCAGCAGCGCTCAGGCTGCAGAGGTTCAGGCGGCAGAGGTTCAGGCGGCGGGGTGCAGCAGCACCTTGGTCCAGCCGTCCTCGCGGGCGTCGAAGCGCTCGTAGCCCTCGGGGGCCTGCTGGAGGTCCAGCTCCTGGCTCACGATCATCCCGGGCGTCGCGCGGCCGGCGATGATGAGGTCGCGCAGGTACCGGTTGTAGCGCTTGACCGGCGCCTGGCCGGTGCCGAGCTGGATGCCTTTGGTGAACAAGGTCCCCCAGTCGAAGCCGATGCGCCCCTGCTTGGCCCCTTCGGTCGGGGCGCCCGGGTCGGAGGGCACGTAGACCCCGACGATGCCGAGGCCGCCGGCCGAGCGGACCGAGGCGACGAGGTTGTCCAGCACCATTTCCGGATGCTCGTCGCCGCTCGCGTCGTGGGCCTGCCAGCCGACGGCGTCCACGCCGCGGTCCGCGCCGACACCCTTGGTGGCGTCCAGGACGGCCTGCACCGGGTCGGTGCTGGAGTAGTCGACCGCCGTCGCGCCGATCTTCTCGGCCAGGGCGAGCCGGTCCTTCTCCTTGTCCACCACGAAGACCTGGCTCGCCCCACGCAGGAAGCTCGAGTGCGCGGCCATCCACCCGACCGGTCCCACGCCGTAGACGACCACGGTGTCCCCCGGCGCCACCCCGGCCATCTCGGTGCCGTGGTAGCCGGTCGGGAAGATGTCGCTGAGCATGGTGAAGTCGTTCTCGTGCTCGGTGCCCTGCGGCAGCTCGAGCAGATTGAAGTCGGCGTAGGGCACGCGCAGGTACTCGGCCTGACCGCCCTCGTAGGGCCCCATGTTGGCGTAGCCGTAGGCGGCGCCGTCCACGCCGGGCGTCGGGTTGGTGCGCAGGCAGAACGACGTCCAGCCGTTGTTGCAGTTCTGGCAGGTGCCGCAGGCGATGTTGAACGGGACCGAGACCCGGTCACCCCTCTTGATCCGGGTGACGCCGGGGCCGACCTCCTCGACGATGCCCATGTTCTCGTGGCCGAGGATCTTGCCCTCCTCCACGCTGGTGCGGCCCTCGTACATGTGCAGGTCCGAACCGCAGATGTTGGTGGTGGTGATGCGCACGATCGCGTCGTTGGGGTCCTGGACGCGGGGGTCGGGCCGGTCCTCGACGACGACCTTGCGGGGACCCTGGTAGACGACGGCCTTCATGCTGCTCCCTCTGCTCGCTGCGGCCCCGCCCGGCCACGGCGCCGCTTCCGCGCCAAGGCCTGTCCGGGCTCACGGAGGGGAAACGCGGCCGGCGGTGCAGGCACAGCAGGGGCGTCGATGGTGCCCGAGCTCTCGCCGCCGGCCGCCTTGCCCCCGGCCGCCTTGGCCGCCGCGGTCAGGTGCAGGCCGCTGCCCGGGTGCAGCAGGTTGCCCACCACCAGGCCGATCGCCAGCGCCACGGTGGACATCACCAGGAAATCGGCCAGGGCGAGGCCGCCGACCCGGCCGACCCGGGCGGCCTGCCGCACCGAGCCGACGCCGAGCACGATGGTGCAGAAGATGATCGGGCTGATCATCATCTTGATCAGCGCGACGAACGCGGTGCCCAGCGGTTTGAGCTGCTTGGCGACGTCCGGCGCGACCAGGCCGACAACGACGCCGGCCACGACGGCCGCGATGACCGACAGGTAGAGCCAGTGGGTGCGGTCGCGGTGCGGGGCGGTGCCGCCGGCCGACGGGCCGGACAGGGACGCGGTATGCGGGGAGGCCATGCCTGCTCCTGCCTTCTCGCTGCGCCGGCGGGACGGTCCCGCCGGGTGCGGGAACTGTGGCTGCCGTCACACCGAGGGGTCACCCTTTCGTTCGTTACGTTCACGCACCCGGCACACTGGCGGCGTGCGCCCGGACCGATGGAGCCTCGCGCGGCAGCTGCTCGCCCTGCAGGTGCTGCTGCTCGTGCTGGTGCTTCTCGCGGCCGCCCTGGCCGCCACCCTGCAGGCGCAGTCGCGCACCACCACCCGCGTCCGGGACGAGGTGCTCGTGCTCGCCCGCACCCTCGCGGTGAGCCCGCAGGTGGCCACGGCGGCGACGTCGGCGGACCCGCCGGCGGTGCTGCAGCCCTACGCCGGGCGGGTGCGCCACGACACCGGCGTCGACTTCGTCGTCTTCATGGCACCGGACCGGACCCGCTGGTCGCACCCCGTGCCCTCGCGGATCGGCGAGCCCTTCATCGGGACCATCGCTCCGGCCCTGGACGGACGCGCCTTCACCGAGACCTACACCTGCACCCTCGGCCCTTCCGTGCGCGCGGTCGCGCCGATCCGCGACCAGGGCGGACGGATCGTCGGCCTGGTGTCGGTGGGCATCACCACCGCGTCCATCCACCAGCAGCTGCTCCACCAGCTGCCGCTGCTCGGCGCCGCGCTGCTGCTGCTCCTGCTGGTCGCGGTGGCCGGTGCCGTGCTGGTGAGCCGTCGGCTGCGCCGGCAGACCCGCGGTCTCACGCCGGTGGAGATGGGCCGGATGCTCGAGCACCACGACGCGGTGCTGCACGCGGTGCGCGAGGGCGTCCTCGTGCTGGACCGGGACCGGAAGGTCGCCCTGCTCAACGACGGCGCCCGGCGGCTGCTAGGGCTGCCCGCCACGCCGGCCGGCACCGAGCGGGATCCTCTGCTGGGCCGCCCGGTCGCCGACCTGGGCCTGCCCGAGGCGCTCGCGACGTCCCTGGCGCAGGGGCGCGCGATGGACGACGAGCTGCACCCGGCGGCGGGGCGGGTCCTGGTGGTGAACCAGTCCGACGCGGTGTGGGAGGGACGGCTCCTCGGCACCGTGGCCACCCTGCGCGACCGCACCGAGCTGCAGGAGCTGACCGGCGAGCTGGACTCCACCCGCGCGTTCGCCGAGTCGCTGCGCTCGCAGGCGCACGAGTCGGCCAACCGGCTGCACACCGTGGTGGCCCTGGTGGAGACCGGGCGCTACGAGCAGGCGGTCGAGTTCGCCACCGCCGAGCTCGAGCTGTCCCAGGCCCTGGCCGACCAGCTGCTGGACGACGTCGACGAGCCGGTCCTCGCCGCGCTGCTGCTGGGCAAGGCGGCACAGGCGCACGAGCGGGGTGTGGAGCTGGTGGTCGAGCAGCACGGGCAGCAGCGTGGGCACGCCCTCGGCGACCTGGTCCCGGCCCGGGACCTGGTCACCGTGGTCGGCAATCTGGTCGACAACGCCGTCGACGCCGCGCTGGAGATGCCTGCCCCGCGCACCGTGCACGTGGTGGTCGAGCACGACGACGTCGGGGTGCGCGTGCGGGTGAGCGACTCCGGGCCGGGCCTGACCCCGCAGCAGCTGGAGCAGGCGCTGCAGCGCGGCTGGTCCACCAAGACCAGTGGCGCCAACGGTGCCAGCGGTGCCAACGGTGGTCGCGGGCTGGGGCTCTCGCTGGTGCAGGAGGTCCTGCGCAGGCACGGCGGGCGGCTGGAGGCGGCCGAGACCGACGTCGGAGGCGCCTGTCTGGTCGCGGTTCTGCCCTTCACCTCCACTGGCTCCTACGACAGGTCGGAGCATCACCGATGAGCGGGGACGTGCAGGTCCTCGTGGTGGAGGACGAGCCGCTGGTCGCCGAGGCGCACGCCACCTACGTGCGCCGGGTGCCCGGGTTCGAGGTCGCCGCCGTGGTGAACGGCGGCCGCGACGCGCTGCGGGTGGTCCGCGAGCGCCCGGTCGACGTGCTGCTGCTGGACTTCAACCTGCCCGACCTGCACGGGCTGGAGGTGTGCCGGGCGCTGCGGGCCGGGGGCGTCCCGGTGGACGTCATCGCGGTCACCTCGGCACGCGACCTCGCCTCGGTACGGGCCGCGGTGTCCGTCGGCGTGGTGCAGTACCTGCTCAAGCCGTTCACCTTCGCCTCGCTGCGCGACAAGCTCGAGCGCTACGCCACCTACCGCGACCAGGTGCAGGCCGGCGGCCAGGCCGCGGGGCAGGGCGAGGTGGACCGGGCGCTGGCGTCGCTGCGCGGGGTCTCCACCGGCACGCTGCCCAGCGGCCTGTCCGCGGAGACCCTCGAGGCGATCGCCCGCGCCCTGCAGGACGAGGCCGGGGCGCTGTCCGCCGCGCAGGTCGCTACCCAGTGCGGCGTCTCCCGGGTCACCGCGCGGCGCTACCTCGAGCACCTGGCGGAATCCGGGACGGCGGTGCGCCGCCAGCGCTACGGGCGCACCGGGCGGCCGGAGGTGGAGTACGCCTGGACCGCGCGCTGACTTCTCTGGCACGGTCGGAGGATGGCTGACACCCACCGCGCCGTCACCGTCGAGCGCACCGCCGCCGGCACCTTCGTGGCCCACAACTCCCGTGGCGGCACGCTGACCATGGCCACCGAGGGCGAGTCGTTCACCCCGACCGAGCTGCTGCTCGCCGCCATCGGCGGCTGCACCGCGATCGACGTCGACATCCTCACCACCCGCCGCGCCGAGCCGACCTCGTTCACCCTCGACGTGGAGGCGGACAAGGTCCGCGACGAGAACGGCAACCACCTGACCGGGATCGAGGTCACCTTCAAGGTCACCTTCCCCGACGGCGAGGCCGGGGACGCGGCCCGTGCCCTGCTCCCCGACGCCGTCCAGCGCTCGCACGACCGGCTGTGCACGGTGGGACGCACCGTCGAGCTGCCGACGCCGGTGGGGACGCGGATCGAGGGGTGAGGGGCTTGCGCGGCCTTCGCTCCACCGTTGGCGAGGGGCCCGCGCAGAGCTTCGTCGACGACGTTGTGACCCGATCGTGACCTGGCGGCTCTCATTCCGCTGTTCTCACAAGGAGAACTGTCAGAGCGGTCGTCTAGGTTCAGGGTATGTCAGAGGACCTCGCCCCGCCGCCGCAGCAGGCGCTCACCCGTGCGCTGGCCGCGGTGCAAGAGGCGGTCGCGGCGGCGCTGGCGGCACCGGTGTGGCAACTGGAGACCGGTCAGCTCGGGCCGTCGGTGCAGCTGGTGGTGTCGCTGGAGAACCAGCTCGCCGCGCTGCGGCTGTCCCTGGTGAAGGAGGCCGACGACCGGTCCGTCGCCGACGCGGTGCACGCGCGCACGACACCGTTCTGGCTGGCCCAGCTGCTCAAGATCGATCACGTCGACGCGGCCAAGCAGGTCCGCCTGGCCCGTGAGGGCAGCGACCAGGTGCTCTTGTCGATCGCGGACGGGTCGGTGTGCGAGGCCAAGGCGCTGGCGATCGTCGACGGGCTGCGGCTGATCAAACGCATTGGGTCGGTCTCCGTCGAGGAGGTCGAGCAGGGCGAGGAGTTCCTGCTCGACTGGGCTCCGCGGCTGAGCCGGAAGCATCTTGCCGTGGCCGCGGCGAGGATCGCCGACGTGCTCGACCCCGAGCGGGGGAAGAAGCTCGACCAGGACGAGAAGCTCGCCCACTCCCTGCGTGAGGTCGCCATCACCCCCGACATCGCCACCGACGGCGCCATGTACCGGATCAGCGGACGCATCACCAAGGAGTCCGCCTCGCTGCTGATGACCGCGTTGGACGCGGTGATGCGCACCGACAGCGAGAACGACGAGGAGTCAGCGCTTCCTCGGTCAGCGCGTCGGACGCTCCCGCAGCGACGGGCGGACGGCCTCGCCACCCTCGTCCGGCTCGCGACCGACCACGACGACCTGCCGCTGCGGCACGGCGAACCCGTCCAAGCCCTCATCACCGTGCCCATGCAGACCCTGCAACGGCGCACCGCCGACGCCGGGCTCATCGACCCGCAGACGGGTCAGCCCACCTCCTACCTGCCCGGGCTCACCGAGCACGGCGACCGCCTCGCCCCGGCCACGCTTCGACGCCTGGCCTGCGACGCGAAACTCGTGCCCGTCGTCCTGGGCAGCAGAGGCCAGCCCCTGGACCTGGGAAGGGAGGTCCGCCTGGCCACCGCCACCATCTACCGCGCCCTCGCTGTCGAGTTCGGCGGCTGCTGCGGCATCGGCTGCACCGCACCACCGTCGCAGACCACCGCCCACCACCTCGACCACTGGGCCGACGACGGCCCCACCAGCCTGGCCAACAGCGCACCCCTGTGCGGCCACGAGCACTGGCTCGTCCACGAAGGCGGCTGGGACCTACGCCGAACGACCGAGCCCGGCGTCGTCGAATGGCGCCCACCCGCCTGGATCGACCCCGCACGACCCTGGATCAGGCGAGAACCACCACCCCGGTGACACCTGCCTTCTCCAGGAGGGACACGTCGGCTACGGCCCCTCACTGCGTTCGCCTTCGCTGATGCAACGCCTGCACCCACTGGGTGGCTGCTGCTGCGCATCCTGCGCACCGCACTCGACGAGTCAGCTGCCCAGACGCCGTGAGTGCTCGAGGCAAGCAGCATGCAACGCTGGCCCTGCCTTGTCCGACCATCGCAAGACCGGCCCACAAGGCTGCCCTCTTCTCAGGTGCAGGCTGCATCCGACGTTCGGCCAGGCTGCGTCACGGATCACACGCTCTGTCCACCGTCAAAGGAAGGGGACCCACCACCGTGACCGATCCGTGGGCCGGCGGCATCGTCCACCACGACGGACTGGTGCTGCGGCCGTGGACTCTCGACGACGTGCCCGTGATGGTCCAGCTCTTCGACACCGCCGAGATGGACCGGTGGACTCCCCTGGCCCACCCGTTCGACGCGGACGCCGCCAAGGCCTACGTGGAGGCGGCAGAGGCGGGCCGCCAGCACGGGCTGCTGCAGCTGGCCGTCACGAAGGACGGCGGGCAGCCGCTCGGCGAGGTGCTGCTCTTCGGCACCGACGAGCCCGGCGTCTGCGAGCTCGCCTACGCGGTCGGCGCGGCGCACCGAGGGCAGTCGCTGGCGGCCCGGTCGATCGTCGGCATGCTGCCGGTGGCCCGCGCCGCCGGCCATCGGAGCGCGCGGCTGCGGATCGCCACGGACAACGAGGCCAGCCAGGCGACGGCGGCTGCCGCCGGCTTCGCCCTGACCGACGAGCCGCTGATCCGCCGCGAGCGCAAGGGGTACGTGCTGCACATGGCCACGTGGCGGCGCGAGCTGTAGGGCTACCGCGTCACCAGCAGACGCGCACCCAGATCGAGCTCGTCCAGCCCGAGCAGGTGCCCGTTCCGCCGCTCCCACTCCCGCGGGAGTAGTCGGCGGCCGGCGCCGCTCGACCTCCTCGCCCACCCTTGCCGAACGGCAGCGACCCGGCCACGGCCACGACGATCCGGGCGATGGTCGGGTACCTGCGCCGCCCGCCGCGTAGCCGTGCCCGACGGAGTGGCAGAGCTGCCCCGCAACGCCACGCTAGGGCAGCAGCGTCGTCACCGCGTGGATGATCAGCCCGACCAGCGCACCGACCACGGTGCCGTTGACCCGGATGAACTGCAGGTCGCGGCCCACCTGCAGCTCGAGCCGGCGGGAGGTCTCGTCGGCGTCCCACCGGTCCACCGTGTCGGTGATCAGCCGGGTGATCTCGTCGCGGTAGGAGCTGACGACGTGCACCGCCAGCCGGGCGATCCGCTCGTCCACCTTGGCCGCCGCCTTCGGGTCCGTGGCCAGCCGGGCACCCCAGCCCGCCACCAGCTCGCGCGAGCGCACCCGCAGCTCGCTGGTGGGGTCGTCGACCAGCTCCAGCAGCGAGCGGCGCAGCGCGCCCACCAGGTCGCCGAGCACCGCCCGGCTCTCGCTCTGGGTGGTCAACCGGGCCACGAAGGCGTCCAGGCGCTCGTTGGTGGTGAGGTCGCGGCGCAGGTCGTCGGCGAGGCGCACCAGCCAGCGGTCGATGGCCACGCGCACGGAGTGGTCGCGCTCGCGGGCGACGTCGCCGCTGATCCGCACCAGCTCCCGGTGCAGCCGCGCGGCCACGCGCTCGTCGACGAACCGCGGCGACCAGTCCGGAGCCTGGGCCAGCACCAGGTTCAGCACGACGTCCTCGTGCGCCACCAGCCAGCGGTGCACGTTGAGCGCCAGGGTGTCCACCAGCCCGGCATGCGCCTGGTCGGCGACCACCTGGCCGAGCACCCGCCCCAGCGGCGGGCCGAGGTGCAGGTCAGCCAGGCGCCGGGTGACCGCCTGCTCGACGACCGGGGCGACGTCCTCGTCGCGCAGCACGTCGATGCCGGCGCGCAGCGCCCCGGCCGCCTCCGCGGTGACCCGCTCGGCGTTCTCCGGCACCGCCAGCCAGCCACCCAGGCGCGAGGCGACCTTGGCGCTGTCCAGCCGCTGGGTGACCACCTCGGGCGAGAGGAAGTGCTGGCCGACGAAGGCGCCCAGGCTCGCGCCGATCTGGTCCTTGCGGTTGGGGATGATGGCGGTGTGCGGCACCGGCAGCCCGAGCGGGTGCCGGAAGAGCGCCGTGACGGCGAACCAGTCGGCCAGCCCGCCCACCATGGCCGCCTCGGCGGCGCTGCGCAGGTAGCCCGCGACGGCCGGCGCCGACGCCGACTGCTCCCAGGCGCGGGCGATCAGGTAGAGCACGGCCGCGAGCACGAGCAGGCCGGCGGCCACGCCCTTCATCCGTCGCAGCGCGCGGCGGCGGGCCGGCTCGTCGGTCACCCCGGGGAGCGTCACCCGCCCTGCCTACCACGGCCGGCCGCGCCCGCTCCGCGAGGAAGGCGCCCTCAGCCGCGACGGCGGAAGATCGAGAAGACGCCGCGACGGTCACCGGCCGGCTGCGCGGCAGCGCGCGAGGCGCAGTCGCAGCGCTGCGACGCCGGGACGCCGGCAAGGACCTGCTCCACGTGCCGGCCGCAGCCGGAGTAGGTGGCCTTGCGGCAGGTACGGCAGGTGGTGCGCTGGCACATGGTGAGGTCTCCGGGGAGGGGGGGACGTGAGCAATGGTACCCCGGGGGGTACCGCGCCGAGCACACGTGGGACCGCGCTGCGCACCGTGGCACCTCTGGCCGTAGGGTCGGGGCCGTGCCGAAGATCGCGACGAACACGACGGTGGAGCGCGAGGCCCTGCTGGAGTTCCTCCGCCCTCGCCACCACGCCCTGGTCATCACCACGAGGCAGGACGGCCGACCGCAGGCCTCCCCGGTCTCCTGCGGCGTCGACGCCGAGGGCCGGATCGTGGTCTCGACCTACCCGCAGCGGGCCAAGACCCGCAACGCCGAGCGCGACCCGAAGGTCTCCGTGCTGGTGCTCAGCGACGACTGGGACGGCCCGTGGGTGCAGGTCGACGGCCGCTGCGAGGTCCTGCACCTGCCCGAGGCGCTCGAGCCGCTCGTGGACTACTACCGCTCCATCGCCGGCGAGCACCCGGACTGGGACGAGTACCGCGCCGCCATGCAGCGTCAGGGCAAGTCCCTGCTACGGATCACCCCGGAGTCGTGGGGCCCGATCGCGACGGGTGGGTTCCCGGCGGAGGTCGCCGCGCGGATGGGGTGAGGGGGCTGCGCAGGCCCGCGACCCCATCTGCCCAGGTCTGGTCGGGGACTTCGGCCGGCATAGGCAAGGTCAAGGGCGCTGGTGACGGCGGACGCCCGCGCGTGCAGCGTTCCGCAGCCGGCCGGCGGTCGAGAGACGGCTCGAGTGGAAGGTTGTTAGTGCGACTCGCCGGCGTGTCGCGCAGCAGCCCTCCGCGTGGGCTCGACCTCGAAGAATGTGACGGCAGTGCAGCGTTTCTCGGCGTGTCGCAGCTCTACTGTCACACTCTGCCGGCTCTGACCGCCGCCCGGCCGCGGACCAGGACCCCCGCCCGGCTCCGCCCGTCACCAGCCGCTTTTCACCCCGAGCCCGACCGCCAGCCGCCGGAAAGGGCCTCACCCCTCGGACGAGGCGCCCGACGATCCGACCGCACGCTCGAACAGCGTCACCGGGTACCACGCCGGGTCCTCGAACACGTGCTGCCCGACCTCCGCGAACCCCAGCGACCGGTAGTGGGCGCGCAGCCCCTCGTTGGCCGCCATGCAGTCCAGCCGAAGGAACGTCCGCCCGCACGAGCGAGCCTCCGCAGCCGCCCAGTCCAGCAGCGCGCGCCCGACGCCGCGCCCGGCCAGGGCGCGGGACACGACGAGGTGGTGGACGTAGGCGGCGTCCGGCGGCCGCTCGCCCCACGGGGCCGGGTCCTCCCAGAGCAGCCGGAGGCCGGCGACGGCGGCAGCCGGGTCCGAGGACCGCACCACGTGCCACTCCCCCGCGGCCAGCTGGGTCTCGTACCGCTCCAGCGGCACGTCCCCCACCCGCCACTGGCTGATGCCGCGGGCCAGCTGCCAGCGGGCGGCCTCGTCCCGCAGACCGCGCACCGCGGCGGCGTCGGAGACGACACCGGGCACCACCGGCAGACCCGCGACGTCGGACGAGGAGCTCACGGGCGCGCGATCTCGAACCAGACCGTGGTCCCCCGGCTGGTCCGCTCGCTGCCCCACGCCGTGGTGATGGCCTCCACCAGGGCGAGCCCGCGGCCGCGCAGCTCGTTGGGCTCGGCGGACTGCGGCGCGAGCGCGGTGGTCAGGCCCGCGTCGGTGACCAGCACCAGCAGGCGCGCGTCGTCGAGGTCGAGCTCCACCCGGCTGCCCGAGCGGGCGTGCAGCAACGCGTTGGTGGTGAGCTCGTTGAGCGCCAGCAACGCGATCTGCAGGCTGTCGTCGTCCAGGCCCCAGTCGGTGAGGGTGCGGGTGGCCCAGCGGCGGGCCTCCCCCGGCGCGCTCGCCTCGGCCGGCACCGCCAGCGACGCGGTGCGACGCTCGCCGGCGTCCATCGCCACCGCCATCACGGCGATGTCGTCGTCGCCGGTGCCGAGGTGGTCCAGCAGCAGGGAGCACAGCCGCCGCGGGTCGGTGACCGACCCGTGCTCGACAGCGAGCCGGCGCAGGTCGTCCAGGCCGACCCCGAGGTCCTGCCCGCCCACCTCGACCAGGCCGTCGGTGAACAGCAGCAGCACGTCGCCCTCGCCGAGCCGGACGTGTGCCAGGCCG
This sequence comes from Motilibacteraceae bacterium, assembly GCA_051954955.1. Taxonomy (GTDB): domain Bacteria; phylum Actinomycetota; class Actinomycetes; order Motilibacterales; family Motilibacteraceae; genus JBQCHF01. The sequence goes on along the minus strand of JBQCHF010000007.1, from coordinate 11,656 downwards.
CGCTCTCCGGACAGCCCGAGCGGCGGCCCGGCCGGTACCACGACGTAGTCACCACCGCTCTCCGACGACCCGTCGGAGAAGAAGTGACGCCGCACCAACGGCGCGAGGTGGCCGGCGGTGGCCAGCTCCAGGGCGCCGGTTCGCGGATCCAGCACACCGACGCATGCGGTGACGAACACCTCGGGGCCCAGGCTCGCCACGAACGGGTCCAGCCCGGCCAGCACCCGCACCGGGTCCGGGTCGCTGAGGGCGAGCACCCGCAGTCCGGCGCGGGCCTGTCCCATCACCGCCGCGGCGAGCACCCCGTGCCCGACGACGTCGCCGATGGCCAGGACGACCCGACCGTCGGGCAGGGTGAAGGCGTCGTAGAAGTCGCCGCCGGCGCTGGTGCCCGGGGCGCTGGGCTCGTAGCGGGCCCCGATGGAGACGCCGGGGACGTGGGGCAGGTCGGCCGGCAGCATGCTGCGCTGCAGGGTCTCGGCGTTTCCGCGCTGCTCGTCGAAGCGCACCGCGCGGGCCATCGCCTGCGCGACCAGGGTGCCCACCGTGCTCAGCGCGTCGCGCTCGGCGGCGGAGAACGCACGCTCCTGCTCCCAGCCGAGGGAGAGCGCGCCCTGGACCGTGCCGGACCGGACGGGCACCGACGCGACCGAGCGCAGCCGGCCGTGGACGCCCGGCTCGTCCACCAGGTCACTGAACCCGGACAGGTCGCCCTGCAGCCACAGGGCTTCCCCGGTGCTGGTCACGCGGGCCGAGGGAAGCGTGGCGTCGGTCCGGATCCGCGACCACAGCGGCGGCAGCCGCTCCAGGCTGACGTCGTGCTCGTCCACCCGGCTGCGGCGGGCGATCCGCAGCGCTGAGCCCTCCACCAGCGCCACCCGGGCGTGGTCGGCGCCGACGACGTCGACGGCATGGCGCAGCGCCTCGCGGGCGACGTCGTCCACGCTCAGGGCGGAGGAGAGCCGCGCGGCCACCTCCGCCACCTGGGCCAGCGCCCGCGCCACCGCGGTGCTCTCGGTGATCATGCTGAGCACGCCGAGGATCCGGCCGTCGGCGTCGCGCACCGCGGTGTAGGCGCGGGCGAAGTGCACCAGCTCTACGGGCCCCTCCGGGCCCTGGCGCTGCACCGGCAGGACGGTCTCCCGGTCCAGGTAGCCCTCGCCGGAGAACATCACCTGCCGCACCACGTCGCCGTGCCCCGGCACCTCCCAGTTCTCCGCGAGCACCTCAGGGGCGCGACGGCCGAAGGCGGCCGGGTGCTTGGCGCCGATCACCTGGGCGTAGGCGTCGTTGTAGACCAGGGTGAAGTCCGGGCCGAGCACGAGCGCGGCCGGCAGTGGCGCGGACAGGACCGTGCGGACGACCGCCATCAGCTCCGGCGGCCAGCCCTCGCGCCGGCCGAGGGCCGTGGCCGCCCAGTCAGTGGCCTCGAACAGCTCGGCTGTGGGCGAGGCAGAGAGTGCCGCGGGCTCGGTCAGGCCGGGGTGGACCGCCTGGTCCGTGCCGCTCACGTGGTTCGCCTCCTCGGTCCCCTCGCTCGCCGCATCCTAGGCCGTGCCCGTTACGGGCGGGATAGCCGGTTTCCGCGGCGCTGTCGAACGGTCAGCTGGTGACGTCCGCGGAGGTGAAGCGGGCCCACGCCAGCAGCCCGAACACGACCACGTAGCCGGCCTGCAGCAGCGCGTTGTGCGCGAACGAGCCCCACGCGATCGGCTCGCGCAGCAGGTCGGCGTAGTCCAGCCAGCGGTGGCTGAACAGCCACGGGTGCAGCCAGCCCAGCTGCGGGATGCCGTCGAGCACCTGGCTGACGATGGCGAGCACGGCGGTGGTGGCCATCGCGCCGACCGGGACCTCGGTGAGCGTGGAGACGAAGAGGCCGACGGCGGCCAGGCCGAGCAGCGAGACGGTCACATACGCGGCCACCAGCAGCACCCGCAGCAGCGCGGCGCCGGTGCCGACGGTGTCCCCGGAGAGCAGCGTGACCGGCCCGGTGCCGAACAGGGCCACCCCGACCAGCCCGCCGACGACCGCGACCACCAGCGTGGCCACCGCGCAGAACACCGCGCTGGACAGGTACTTCACCACCAGCAGCCGGGTGCGCCCGACCGGCACCGTGAGCAGGTAGCGCAGCGTGCCCAGGGAGGCCTCGCCGGCGATGGCGTCCCCGGCCACCACCCCCACGGCGAGCGGGAGGAACAGCGGGATGGTCACGGTGAGGCCGGTGACCGCCACGAACAGCCCGTTGCTGGTCACCCGGTCCAGGAACGGCGGCCCCTCGCCCGGGCGGGGCGGGTTGCTGGCCAGGTCGACGGCCACGGCGATGAGCACCGGGATCGCGGCCAGCACGAGCAGCAGCGCCCAGGTGCGGCGTCGGCCCAGCAGCGCGCGCAGCTCGCTGGCGAGGAAGCCCCGGGTCGCACCGCCCCGCGCCGAGCGCACCGGCTCGCCTGGGGCGACGACGTCAGCCGGCGACATCGAAGCCCTCCCCGGTGAGCGCCACGAACCGCTCCTCCAGGCTCGGTCGCTCCACCGCCACGCCGCGGACCCGCACGCCGGCGGCCACCAGGTCCGCGACCAGCCGCTCGACCAGCGGGCCGTCGTCGCCGCTGTCCCCGAGACGATCGGGCAGCTCGGCCCGCAGCGCGTCGCCGTCGACGGCCGGCAGCAGCCCGGCGGCGGCGAGCACCGGTCCGGCGAGGTCGGCGTCGGGCGTGGTGAGCCGCAGGTGCGGCCGGGCCGCGGCCCGCAGCTGGTCCAGCGTGCCCTGCGTCAGCAGCCGGCCCGCCCGCATGACCCCCACATGGGTGCACATCTGCTCGACCTCGGCCAGCAGGTGGCTGCTGACGAGCACGGTGGTGCCGTCGTGCGCGAGCTCGCGGACCAGGGTGCGCACCTCGCGGGTGCCCTGCGGGTCCAGGCCGTTGGTGGGCTCGTCCAGCACCAGCAGCTCGCGCGGGCGCAGCAGCGCGGCGGCGATGCCCAGGCGCTGCTTCATGCCCAGGGAGTAGGCGCGGACCTTCTTGCCTGCGGCGGCGGTGAGGCCCACCCGCTCCAGCGCCGCCTCCACCCGGTCCGCCCGCGTGCGCGGGTCGGCGTCGCGGTCGGCGGCGTCCAGGCGGCGCAGGTTGGCCGCGCCGGACAGCCACGGGTAGGCGGCCGGGCCCTCCACCAGCGCACCCACCCGGGACAGGACGCCGCGCTCGTCGCGGTCCACCCGGCGGCCGAGCACCTCCACCGTGCCCGACGTCGGCGCCGCGAGCCCGAGCAGCATCCGGATGGTGGTCGTCTTCCCCGAGCCGTTGGGCCCGAGGAAGCCGAACACGGCGCCGCGAGGCACCTCCAAGTCGACGCCGTCGACGGCGAGCTGGTGCCCGAACCGCTTGGTCAGCCCCGCGGTGGCCACCGCCGCGGCACCAACTGACGGCACCGCCGTCTCGTCGGCGGGCCGGACGAGCTCGTGGCTGGTCAGCGCGCCACCCGCGCCAGCGCCTCGGGGGTGACCGCGCCGGCGTAGACCCGGCCGTCGTCCTTCACCAGCACGGTGAGCAGGTCGGTGCGCAGCAGGCGGCCGCCGGGGACGGCGACGGTGGCGCGGGTCAGGCCGCTGCGGGCCAGCGCCTGCTGCAGCGCGGCGGGGTCGCCGGCGGCGGGCACCTCGAGCACCGAGGTCCAGCCCTGCCCGATCGTGCGCGGGCCCTGCGACCGCGCCCCCTCCCCGACGCCGCCGGGCGCGGCCGGGCGCTGGGACGTCGACGGCACGCGCAGCGTCCGGACGGTGGCACCGGCCGGCGGGGTGAGGGTGAACCGGGACGGGTCGGGCCGGGAGAAGTCCACGCTGGTGAAGCCCACGGTGAGGGCGGGTTCGCTGTGGCCGCGGGCGGTGACCGACAGGCGCAGCGCCGCGCCGGTGCGGGCGTCGACGGCGAGGGAGACCAGCCCGACCAGGCTGTCGGGCGAGCGCGGGGCGAGGCGCAGCGTGTAGGAGTCGCGCCCGGCCACCCGCAGCCCCTGCCCGGCCGTCACCTCGGTGGTGGGGCCGGCGGCGGCCAGCACCTGGTCGGCCAGCGCCTGGGGGGTGAGCTGCTCCATCGAGGTCCCGGCGCCCGACCGCTCGCCGGACGGCTGCCCGTTCGGCGCGGCCGGCAGGGTGGCGTGCGCGAAGGTGTTCGTGGCGCTGGCGTAGGCCCACACCTCGCGACCGTCGCGGGCCAGGTCGGTCTGGGCGAAGCGGCTCAGCAGCTGCAGCCGCTCCCGGCTCGGGCCGTCGGCCCACACCCGCAGGGTGCTGTCGCCGGCGAGCAGCCCGGTGACCAGTGCGGCCGGCGAACCCGCCGCGCCCTTCTGGTCCGGTCCCTGCCCCAGGTCGGGCAGCTGCGGCAGCCCGAGGTCGGCGTGCACGGCGACGGTCCCGGAGAAGGCCTGCACCTGAGAGCCGGCGGCCAGCGCGAGCACCTGCGCCGGCGTGCGCGGGGGGAGGTTCACCCGGGCGTCGGCGGTGCTGCTGCCGACCGCGGCGCCGGCCGCGATCAGCCCGGCGGCCAGCACCGGCACCGCCCAGCGCCGGCGGCCGGCCAGGATCGACCGGCGGGGTAGGTCGTACGCCCTGCTCGTCTCGCTCACCCTGTCGACGGTACGTCGCATCCGGCCCGATGGCCCGCCCGATCCGAGCACGCTCACGCTCCCTGCTGGGCCAGCGCGGTGCGCCGGATCAGCTCCCGCGCCTCGAAGTAGCCCGGCCCCCCGCGTAGGGCGGCCAGGTCGTCGTCGCTGTCCACCGCCCGCAGGTCGGCGAAGCCGAGCTCGCCGGCACGGCGGAACGCCGCCAGCCCGCGCTCCGGGTCCCCGGCCCGGGCCCAGCCGCAGGCCGTGTTGTACGCCAGCGTCGCGCCGGCCACCCCGCCGCCGTCGGGTCGGGCGAGCACCGCCTCGCCGATCCGGGCGCTCGGCTCGAACGCGCCGCGGTGGAAGGCCAGCTCCTGGACCCGCAGCGCGACGGCCGGCGGCACGGACTGGCCGCCAGGCCCGGCGAACGCGCCGAGGACCTGGGGCCAGCGTCCGGCGAGGGCGTCGGTGAGCGGGACGAGACCCGCCAATAGGCCGTCGCCGGGGCGCCGCAGCACCTGGGCGCCGAGAGCCTCGCGGGCCCGGTCGCGCTCGGCCGCGTCGGGCTCGACCAGCGACGCGACGGCCAGGCGGACCGCGCCGTCGACCTCCGGCGCGCCCGGGGCCAGCGGCCGGTCCAGCACGTCGCGGGCCAGGTCCGGCCGGCCCTCCCACAGCGCCTGCAGCGCCTGCTCCTGAGCCCCCTGGGGCTGCTGGAGGGAGTAGGCGCCGGTGCTTCGTGCGGCCGTTGACGTCCCGCGCAGGCTGAGCACGTTGGACACCACGAAGAACGCGGCCAGCACCGCGCCGAAGGTGTAGCCGGCCCGCCAGGCCAGCAGCCCGACGACGGCGCCGACGACCACCGAGACGACCGCAGCCCGCCGGGCCCGGATGATCGGGTCGCCGGGCAGCAGCTCGCGCAGCACCTGCCCGCCGTCCAGCGGCAGGATCGGCAGCAGGTTCAGCACCCCCCACCCCAGGGTGGTGAAGATGGCCGCCTGCCAGGCCTGCTCGCGCAGCGTGAACGGCAGCGGGTCGACCGTGCGATAGGCGACCAGCAGCACGACGCCGATCACCACGCCGGTGAGCGGTCCGGCCACCGAGATACCGACGGAACGGGCCCGGGAGAGCGGGCGCGGCGGAACGAAGGTGGTCACGCCGCCCAGCCCGGCCAGCGTGATCGCCGGACGCGCCCCGGCGGCGCGGGCCAGCACCGCGTGGCCTAGCTCGTGCACCAGGATCGCGGCGGTGGCCACCAGCACCCACACGACCAGCCCGGGGATCGTCTGGCCCGCCGAGTAGCCGAGCAGGCCGATGATGATCAGGAACGAGACGTCGATGTGCACGGGGAAGCCGAACACCCGGAAGCGGGCGATGGGCCGCCCGCCCTCGACCTGGTGCGACACGGTGCTCCTCGTGGTCCCTCGTGGTCCCTGATACCGGGACGCGACCGGCCCAGGGGGCCGTCCTACTCGACGTCGGAACGTACCGGAGCGCCCGGACGTGCCGAGGGCGGTGACTCGCGCGAACCCGTCCTCAGCGGGCTGCGGCCACCAGCCGCTCGACCAGCGCCCGCTCCTGGGCGTCCAGCGCGCGGGTCCGGCCGGCCGCCGCGTTGGCCACCGCCCGCTCGGGGCGGCTGGTGGCCGGGATGACCACGGTGACCCGCGGGTCGGACAGCGCCCAGGCCAGCAGCGCCTGCGGCCAGGTGGTGACGCCCGCGTCGGCGAGCGGGGCCAGCGCGTCGGGGCCGGGGTCGGCGCGGACCAGCGCGCCCTCGCCGAGCGGGCGCATGACCAGCACGCCGAGGCCGAGCTCCTCGGCCAGCGGCAGGATCCGCTGCTCGACCGTGCGCTGCACCGGGTTGTAGGGCACCTGGATCGCCTCGATCCGCCCCGTGCGCATCACCTGCTCGAGCTCGCCGAACGCCCCCGAGGAGTAGTGGGTGGCCCCGAGGTGGCGCACCCGGCCGGCGTCGCGCTCGCGCTCGAGCAGGTCCAGCCTGCTCCGCCACTCCACCAGGTTGTGCACCTGGTAGAGGTCGACGGTGCCGTACCAGTCCAGGGCCCGGCGCACCTGCTGCTCGGCCGCGGCGTCGTCGGGGGTCCAGACCTTGGTCGCCACGAACGCCTGCTCCCGGCGGTCGGCCAGCGCGCCGGCCAGCACCCGCTCGGCCTCGCCGTACATCGGGCTGGAGTCGACCACCTGGCAGCCGGCGTCGAGCGCCGCGTGCACGACAGCGCGCCGCTCCCCCTCGGCCGGCTCCCCGCGGACGTCGAGCACCTGCCACGTGCCCAGTCCCACGACCGGCAGCTGCGGCCCGTGCGCGCCCAGCCGCCGTCGGTTCAGCGGTGGGTTCGAGTCGTCGGCCACCGGTCGCTCCTGTCCCTGAGTGTGCTTGGAGGGGTCTCGCGGAATGTTGCGCGGTCAACTACCGTTCCAGCCGGAGCCGATCCCGGCAGCCGACCCGCAGGAGGCACCATGCCCGCCGTCACCGTCGAGAGCACCCTCGCACTGCCCCGCGTGCAGGCGCCCGGCACCGCGCGGCCGCGCCCCGTCGTCAGCGTCACCACGGCGCCGAAGGGCTACGAGGGCGAGGGATTCCCGGTGCGCCGCGCGTTCCACGGCGTGGACCTGCGCGCGCTCGACCCGTTCATCCACATGGACCAGATGGGCGAGGTGGAGTACGCCCCGGGCGAGCCCAAGGGCACCCCGTGGCACCCGCACCGCGGGTTCGAGACCGTCACCTACATGATCGACGGCGAGATGGCCCACTCGGACAGCAACGGCGGGGGCGGCCTGATCACCAACGGGGACACCCAATGGATGACCGCCGGCAGCGGGATCCTGCACATCGAGACCCCACCGGAGCACGTGGTGCTCAAGGGCGGGCTGTTTCACGGCTTCCAGCTGTGGGTGAACCTGCCGCGCACCCTCAAGTTCGCCGCGCCGCGCTACCAGGACATCCGCGCCGGCGAGGTCGCGCTGCTCACCAGCGAGGACGGCGGCTCGCTGCTGCGGGTGATCGCCGGCGAGCTGCCGGCCGGCACCGGCGGCGAGAACGCCGTGCACGCCGGCCCGGGCAGCACCCACACCCCGATCACCCTGGTGCACGCCTCGGTCTCCCCCGGCGCGTCGATGACGCTGCCCTGGCGGCCGGACTTCAACGCGCTGGTCTACGTGATGGCCGGCGACGGCACCGTCGGCACCGAGCGGCGCCCGGTCCGCACCGGCCAGCTCGCGGTCTTCGGCCCCGGCGACACGATCACCGTGGCCGCCGACGCCGCCCAGGACGGCCGGCACGCCGACCTCGACGTCCTCGTGCTCGGCGGCCTGCCCATCCACGAGCCGGTGGTCGCCTACGGCCCGTTCGTCATGAACACCCGCGCCGAGGTCGTCCAGGCCTTCGAGGACTTCCAGGCCGGCCGGCTCGGCACCATCCCGGCGCAGCACGCCCCGCACGCCGACGTCGACGCGTCGACAGAGGACTGACCCCTCGTGATCATGCAATTCCGGTGATCATGTAATCGGCGCGATCTTGTCGGACAAGATCACGACGATTGCATGATCACGACGATTGCATGATCACGAGCGAGGTCCGGGGTCAGCCGCTCTTGCGGCGGAACGTGCGCTGGGCCTTGGCCGGGCCGCTGTGCGGGTGCACCCCGCCCTTGCCGGCCGCGCCCCCGGCGGCGGAGCGGTGCTGGCCCTTCTTGGCCAGCGCCTCCTGGAACCGCCGGCGGGTCTCGTCCTGGTCACCGCCGGCCTGCTCGTCGCTCACATCGTGAGCCGTGTCGTCGCTGGGCACCTGCGCCTCCTTCGTCGGTACGCGCCCACCCTGGCACGTGCGCCCCGCGGAGTCAGCGCCAATGACGCGTGGCGCGTGGCAGGGTCGGGCCATGGCGCGCACGAGGATCGACGGGAGTCTCGACGTCCTGGTCGAGCAGGGCGGCAAGCGGACCTTCGCCACGGCCGTCGACTGGCCGGGGTGGTGCCGCTCGGGGAAGACCGAGCAGGCGGCGCTCGCCGCGCTGGCGGCCTACGCGGGCCGGTACTCGCAGGCGACCGCGGAGGCGGGTCTGCGCCTGCCCGACCGCGCCGACGACCCCGCCGCCTTCACGGTGGTCGAGCGGGTGGCGGGCAATGCCACCACCGACTTCGGCGCCCCGGCCATGGCGGGCGAGGTGGGCAGCCGGCCGTGCAACGCTTCGGAAGCCGGTCGCGCCGCCTCGCTCGTGGCCGCCGCCTGGGGTGTGCTGGCCATGGTGGCCGCCGACGCGCCGGAGCAGCTGCGCAAGGGGCCGCGCGGGGGCGGCCGGGACCGGGACGAGGTCCTGCAGCACGTCCTCGCCGCGGAAGCCGCCTACGCCCGCAAGCTCGGCGTGAAGCACTCCGCGCCCGACCTCGCGGACCGGGCCGCCGTGGACGCCCTGCACGCCGACCTGCTCGCGGTGCTGGGCGCACCGTCCGACGGCGTGCCGGCGACCGGCCCGCGCGGGGGCACCGGCTGGTCGCCGCGCTACGCCGCCCACCGGATCGCCTGGCACGTCCTCGACCACGCCTGGGAGATCGAGGACAGGAGCGGCTGAGCGGCTGAGCGGCCTGAGCGGCCTGAGCACCTGAACCGACTGCCGAAGGATCATGCGCCCGCGCGCGTGTCCGTGGGCACGGCGGGTAGCCGCCCACTCGAACGATGCCGACCCGGCGGAATCGAGGGGACAACGTGAAGGCACTGGCATGGCACGGCAAGCGGGACGTGCGGGTGGACGAGGTGCCCGACCCGCGGATCGAGGAACCGACCGACGCGATCATCAAGGTCACCTCGACCGCCATCTGCGGCTCCGACCTCCACCTGTACGAGGTGCTCGGGCCGTACCTGAACGAGGGCGACATCCTCGGCCACGAGCCCATGGGCGTCGTCGAGGAGGTGGGCGCGGAGGTCACGCACATCAAGCCCGGCGACCGCGTCGTCGTGCCGTTCAACATCTCCTGCGGGCACTGCTGGATGTGCGAGCACCAGCTCTTCGCCCAGTGCGAGACCACCCAGGTGACCGAGCAGGGCAAGGGGGCGCGCCTGTTCGGCTACACCGAGCTCTACGGTGCGGTGCCCGGCGGCCAGGCCGAGTACCTGCGCGTGCCGCAGGCCCAGTTCGGGCCGATCAAGATCCCCGAGGGCACCCCGGACGAGCAGTTCCTCTACCTCTCCGACGTCGTGCCCACGGCCTGGCAGGCCGTGAAGTTCGCCGACGTGCAGGCCGGGTCCACCGTGGCCGTGCTCGGGCTCGGCCCGATCGGGCAGATGTGCACCCGGATCGCCAAGCACCTCGGCGCGGCCCGGGTCGTGGGCGTCGACCTCGTCGACGTCCGGCTGCAGACCGCCGCCCGGCACGGCATCGAGGTGCTCGACGTACGCGACGCCGACGACGTCTCCCAGGCCCTGATGGAGATGTTCGACGGCCGCGGGCCCGACGCCGTCGTCGACGCGGTGGGGATGGAGTCGCACGGCTCACCGCTCGGCAAGTTCGCGCAGACCGCCGCCGGGCTGCTGCCCGACGCCCTGAGCCAGCCGATGATCGAGCGGTTCGGCGTGGACCGGCTCGACGCGCTGCACACCGCGCTGAAGGCGGTGCGCCGCGGCGGGACCGTGTCCCTGTCCGGCGTCTACGGCGGCGAGATGGACCCGATGCCCATGATGGAGATGTTCGACCGCGGCATCACGGTGCGGATGGGCCAGGCCCACGTGAAGCGCTGGGTCGACGAGATCATGCCGCTGCTGCTCGACCCGTCCGACCCGCTCGGGGTGCTGGACCTGGCCACGCACCACCTGCCGCTCGCGGACGCCCCGCACGGCTACGAGATCTTCCAGAAGAAGCAGGACGACTGCCTGAAGGTCGTGCTGAAGCCGTGAGCGCCCCGACGGATTCCCGGGTCGTCGTCGTCACCGGCGCCTCCAGCGGCATCGGCCGGGCCACCGCGCTGCAGCTGAGTGCTCGTGGCGACACGGTGGTTCTCGTCTCACGGTCGGACGAAGCTCTCTCCGACACCGCGTCGGAGTGCTTGGCCGCGGGTGGGCGCGTCATGTCCGTGCCGGCCGACGTCGCCGACGAGCAGGCGATGAGCGAGGTGCTGCGGCGCACCCTGGAGCGCTTCGGCCGCATCGACGCCTGGGTGCAGACGGCGGCGGTGGTGGCCTACGGCCGCGTCGAGGAGGTGCCGCCGGACGCGTTCGAGCGGGTGCTGCGCACCAACCTGCTCGGCTCGGCGGTGGCCGCCCGCGTGGTCGTCCCGCAGTTCCGCGCGCAGCGCCACGGCGTGCTGGTGCTCGTCGGGTCGCTGCTCGACCGCGTGGTCGTGCCCTACATGTCGCCGTACGTGGTCTCGAAGTGGGGCGTCCGGGCGCTGGCCCGCACGCTGGCCATCGAGAACCGCGACCTGCCGGACCTGCACGTCTGCCTGGTCGCGCCCGGCGCCGTGGACACCCCCATCTACGACCAGGCCGGCAGCTTCGCCGGCCACCCGGCCACCCCGCCTCCCCCGGTGATGCCGCCGGAGCGGGTGGCCGCGGCCATCGTGCGCCGGCTCGACCGACCGAAGGCCGACACCCCGGTGGGCCTGTCGACCCGGCTGGTGCGCCTGGGCTTCGTGGCGGTGCCGTGGCTGTTCGACCGGATGGTCGGGCCGCTCGAGCGGCGCTTCGGACTGGGCGGTCGGCCGATCGGGGCGGACCCCGGGAACCTGCACGAGCCCCGTCCCGACCGCGAGGCGGTGCACGGTGGATGGAGCAGGGCGGGCACCCGGGAGTGACAGGGGCTCCAGGAGCCCCTCGACGAGAAGCGCATGCACGGCAAGGAAGCGAGGGACCCCATGGAACAGGGAGCCTCGGGCTCGGGAGACCAGCTGCGAGACCAGCGTCGGGAGCAGGTCGACCTGCCGCCGTACGCCGGCTCCGCGGACCACGGCGTCGCCGAGAGCGTGCCGCCGCAGGACCCGGCGGCAGGCGACGTCGTCGACGTCGTGCGCAGCAGCCACGAGACGCTGCAGCGGCTGCTGGAGG
>JBQCHF010000006.1:0-4263 GCA_051954955.1 Motilibacteraceae bacterium | reverse complement strand
ACCGGTTATTTCAATCAACCCCCGCGGTGGGGGGTCAGATGAGGCGGACGCCGTCGGCCTGCGGGCCCTTCTGGCCCTGGGTCACCTCGAACTCGACCCGCTGGCCCTCCTCGAGGGAGCGGTAGCCGCTGCCCTGGATCGCGCTGTAGTGCACGAAGACGTCCGCCCCGCCGTCGACGGCGATGAAGCCGTAGCCCTTCTCCGCGTTGAACCACTTCACGGTGCCCTGCGCCATCGTGCGTCTCGCTCTCGCCGCAAGCCCGACGCCGCCCCTCGCGGCGACGATCATCACGCTAGCCCCGCGCGGGGCTGCCGTCAGCGGGCTGCGCACAGTGCTGCCGGCAGCCGCCGACGGCGTCAGAAGCGGAACGGCTTGGGCGGGGGAGCGAGGCTGGCCCGCGGGCAGGAGGCCAGGTCCAGGCCGCCGAAGCCGAGCGCCTCGTCGCTGAGCGAGGCCACCGTCCAGCCGTGCTCGGTGCCGAACCGGGTCACGGTGACCCGGTAGATGGTGATCTCGTACTTGGTCGGGGTGCCGTAGGCCACCTGCAGGGTGCCGATGAGCTCGGCGTCGCCCGGGTCGCCGTAGCCGTGCCAGGGGCGGTCGTAGCGGCTCCACAGCGACGGCTCGGACTGCCAGACGCCGTTGTTCTGCACGTCGCGCAGCGCGAGCTCGACGAGGACCGCGCGCGCCGCCTCCTCCGGCACGATGGCGGCCGGGCGGATGACCTCCGAGACCACGCCCTCGTCGTAGGCCTCGGCCATGAGCAGCTCCGGGTTCTCCACCGGGTGCTCCTTCCTCACGTGGTGCTGTCGGGGGCGGTGCTGGTGCTGGTGCTGCGTGGTCGGTCCCCCCGCGACGGCGCAGACCGGCCGCCGTCCCCCCATGCCTCGGCATCGGCGCGGGCCTGCTTGAACGGGCGCGACCACCCGAATCGGGACAGACGGTCCTCGGATGCCGGCTGCGGCGCGGTGCTGGCGCGTGCGGCGCCGCCGGTGCATGATGTCGCCCAGCGCACACGTGCCGGCACGGCCGACACCGTGCTCCGTGCTCGAGCGAGGCCGCAGGGGAAGGCGCCCTCAACGCCCGAGCAAGGAGGAACCGGTGACCACCCGTGGCGTCGTGTACGTCCACTCCGCGCCGCCTGCGCTGTGCCCGCATGTCGAATGGGCCGTCGGCGGCGTCCTCGGCGTGCGCGTGACCCTCGACTGGACCGCGCAGCCGGCCGCCCCCGGCATGCTGCGGGCCGAGCTGTCCTGGCAGGGCAAGCCGGGCACCGCCGCCACCATCACCTCCGGTCTGCGCGGCTGGACGATGCTGCGGTTCGAGGTGACCGAGGAGCCCAGCGGCGGCCACGAGGGCGAGCGCTTCTCCTGCACCCCCACCCTCGGCGTCTACCGCGCCACCACCGGGATCCACGGGGACCTGCTGGTGCCCGAGGACCGGCTGCGGGCCGCGGTGCTGCGGGCCCAGACCGACGGCACCTCGGTGGCCGAGGCGGTGGAGGAGCTGCTGGGCGCGCGCTGGGACGCCGAGCTCGAGCCGTTCCGGCACGCCGGCGACGGCGCTCCGGTGCGTTGGCTGCACCAGGTCGTCTAGCGACCGCCTGCACGACGACGGAAGGCCCGCCCCCGAGGGGACGGGCCTTCCGGCGCAGCCGCTGAGCGGGAGGTCAGTGACCGACGGCCACCGGGCCGTCGTTCTGCAGCTCCTGGTGCTTGACGTTGATCCCGAGCAGGATGACGGCCGCCCCGGCCAGCACGATGAGGGTGCTGACGGTGAAGGCGGCGTGCTGCCCGGCCACCTGGACCAGGTGGGCGCCCAGCGTCATCTGCTCCTGGGTCGGCTTGGTGCCCTGCGGCGCCTGCGCGGCCAGCTCTGCCGCCTTCGAGTGGGCCGAGCGGGTGAAGACGGTGGCGAGCACCGCCAGCCCGAGCGCACCGCCGACCTGCTGCATGGTGTTGAGCACCGCCGAGGCCACGCCCTGGTCCTGGTTGGCGATGTTGTGCACCGCGGTGAGGGTGAGCGGGACGAACAGCAGGCCCATGCCGAAGCTGAGCAGCACCATCGGACCCAGGATGCTCGGCCAGTAGGAGCTGGTGACGTCCAGCTTCGTGAGCCAGAACAGGCCGCCGCTGGCCAGCAGCGCACCCACCGCCGAGATGTAGCGGACGTCGAGCCGGGTGACCAGCTTGCCGGCCACCTGCGCCGCCACCACGATGCCGACGCTGAAGGGCAGGAAGGACACGCCGGCCTTCACCGGCGAATAGCCCAGCACCTGCTGGATGTAGAGGCCGAGGAAGTAGAACATCGAGAAGATCGCGGCGCCGACGGCGAGCATCACCAGGTAGGTGATGCCGCGGTTGCGGTCGGCGAGGATCCGCAGCGGCATGAGGGCGTGGCGCGAGTAGCCCTCGATGACGAGGAAGACGGCCACCAGCACGGCGCCGACGATGATGAAGGACAGCGTCTTGACGTCGGTCCAGCCGTCGGTGCCGGCGGTGGTGAGGCCGTAGACGAGGGAGGCCAGACCCACCGTGGCGGTGAGCGCGCCGGGCAGGTCGAACCGTCCGTCCTGGCGCTCGGACTCGCCGAGGAAGCGCGGGGCCAGGAACAGCACCAGAGCGCCGATCGGCACGTTGATGAAGAACGTCCAGCGCCAGTCGTACTCGGTCAGCACGCCGCCGAGCAGCAGGCCCACGGCGGCGCCGGCGCCGGACATCGCGGCGTAGACGCCGAAGGCGCGGTTGCGCTCCTTGCCGGCCGGGAACGTCGTCGTGATCAGCGACAGCGCGGTGGGCGAGGCGATGGCCGCGCCGACACCCTGCACGATGCGGGCGCTGAGCATCATGGCCTCGCTCTGGGCCAGGCCGCCGACCAGCGAGGCCAGCGCGAACAGGGCGATGCCGGTCATGAAGACCTTGCGCCGGCCCAGGATGTCGCCTGCGCGGCCGCCGAGCAGCAGCAGCCCGGCGAAGGCCAGCGTGTAGGCGTTGACCACCCAGGGCAGCGACGACGAGGTGAAGCCGAGCGCGACCTGGATCTTGGGCAGCGCGATGTTCACGATGGTCGCGTCGAGCACGACCATGAGCTGGGCGGCGCTGATGATCGCCAGCGCGATGCCGAGGTGGCGGTGGCCGTGACCGCCGTCCTCGGACGGGGCGGTGGCCCCGTCGGTGAGGACCGCGGTGCTCACGGACGGCGCGTCGAACGCCGCCTCCGCGTCGGGTCGGGACATGCGGGTCCTTCTTCCATTCGGTGAGCGCACCGGGGACCCGGCGCGCCGCGGGCTCAGCGCCGGGTGGGCGTGAGCGTGGTGCCGGCGCGGTCGGCGGTGTCGGCCGCCGGCGCGCGCGAGGGACGGGCGGCGTCGCTGGCGCCCGCGGGAGATTCAGGGGAGCGGGGGCCCGCGCAGGCGGGCAGCACGACGCCGTCGACGACAGCGCCGATGAAGTTCTCGTCCGCGCCGCCCTGGCCGAGCAGCACGCGGTGGACGAGCATGGCCGGCAGGACCGTGGCGACCAGCTCGACGTCGACGTCGGCGGCCACCTCGCCGCGGGCCAGCGCGCGGGCGAACACCGCGGCCACCCGCTCCTTGCGCGGGGCCACGAAGCGCTCCTGGAAGGCGCGGGCCAGCTCGGGGTCGCGGGGCATGGCGCTGGCCATGCCGGACAGGACCGCGAGCCGCTGGTCGTCCAGGTAGCCCTCGAAGTCGCAGGCCACGGCGAGCAGGTCCTCGCGCAGCGACCCGGAGTCGGGCAGCTCGCGGGCCATCGAGCCGTCGAGGTGGTCGATGGCGTCGGCCACCATGTCCGCCTTGCCGGCCCAGCGGCGGTAGAGCGTGGCCTTGCCCGCGTGCGCGGCGGCGGCGACGGCGTCCATGGTGAGCCGGTCGTAGCCGACCTCGGCGAGCAGGCGCAGGACGACGTCGAGAATCGCGTCCGAGCGGCGGGCGCCACGGCGGCAGGAGCCGGCAGCCTGCTGGTCGCTCATCAGCCCCCCTCGCGCGAGATGTCCTGGAAGTGAACGGAACGGTTCCGTTCCGTTCGACGACCAGTGTGAACCCTCCGGGCCGCGGCCGCATTCCCTTATCGGGCCGGCTCGCGCCTCCTGCCCGATGGACACGCACAAAGGCGTTCGTGATGGCAGTCGTCGGGCGTCTACGGGTTGAGCTGCCGACCCTCGGCGTGCGCGTGGCTCGAGTGGAGACCTGTGGTGGGGGGGGCCGGGGGGGCGCGCGCGAAGTAGACACAAGAGCGTCCGAC
>JBQCHF010000005.1:0-24441 GCA_051954955.1 Motilibacteraceae bacterium | reverse complement strand
GTGTGTCTCGCCGCGCGGGGGGGGGCGGGCGCCGGGGCCCCGCCCCCCCTCGGCGGTGGTGCGGGTGATGCGATCTCAGCCCTTGCGGCTGGAGACCTCGTCGGTGAGCTGCGGCACGACCTGGAAGAGGTCGCCGACGACGCCGAAGTCGGCCAGCTCGAAGATCGGGGCCTCGGCGTCCTTGTTGATGGCCACGATCGTCTTGGAGGTCTGCATGCCGGCCCGGTGCTGGATGGCCCCGGAGATGCCGGTGGCGACGTAGAGCTGCGGCGAGACGGTCTTGCCGGTCTGGCCGACCTGGTTGGAGTGCGGGTACCAGCCGGCGTCGACGGCGGCGCGCGAGGCGCCGACGGCCGCACCGAGGGAGTCGGCCAGCTTCTCCACCAGCCCGAAGTTCTCCGCCGCCCCCAGCCCACGGCCGCCGGAGACCACGATGGCGGCCTCGGTGAGCTCGGGGCGCCCGGTGGCCTGGCGCGGAGAGCGCTCGACCACCTTGACCGCCTTGGCCAGGTCCGAGAACGCCACCTGCACGTTCTCCACCGCGGCGCTGCCGCCGACCTGCTCCGGCGCGGCCGCGTTGGGCTTGACCGTGATGACCGGCACGCCCCGGGTGACCGCGGACTTGACCACGTAGGACGCGGCGAACGCGGACTGGGTGGCCAGCGGGCCGTTCGGGCCGGCCTCGACGTCGACGGCGTCGGTGATGATCCCCGCGCCGAGCTTCACCGCGACGCGCGCGGCGATGTCCTTGCCGTCGTAGGAGGAGGTGATGAGCACCGCGGCCGGGGAGGCGGACTGCGCGATCTGCGCCACCGCCTCGGCCTTGGGCAGCACCAGGTACTCGTCGATCTCCGGGGCGTCGACGACGTAGACCTTGCTCGCGCCGTAGGCGCCGAGCGTCTCCACCGCCTTGTCCGAGCCCTGCCCCAGGAACACCGCGGCGGGCTCGCCGAAGCGGCGGGCGATGGTGAGCAGCTCCAGGGTGGGCTTGCGCACCGCACCCTCGACGTGGTCGACGAGGACGAGAACCTCAGCCATAGCTACGAAATCCCTTCTGATGCGTGAAGTCTGGTCTCTCGTGCCCGTCAGATGAACTTCTGCGCGGCCAGGAACTCGGCCAGCTTCGCTCCGCCGTCGCCCTCGTCCTTGACGATGGTGCCCGCCTGCCGCGGCGGCCGCTTGGTGATGTCCTCCACCGCGGTCCACGCGGCGGACAGGCCCACCTCGGAGGCGTCGATGCCGAGGTCGGCCAGCGACCAGGTCTCCAGCGGCTTCTTCTTGGCCGCCATGATCCCCTTGAACGAGGGGTAGCGGGCCTCGCCGGTCTGGTCCGTGACCGACACGACCGCGGGCACCGGGCCCTCGATGCGCTCGGTGGCGGTGTCGCCGTCGCGACGGATGCTGACCGTGCCGTCCGCGACCGAGATCTCGCCGGCGAAGGTGATCTGCGCGACCGCGAGGTGCTCGGCGATCATCGCCGGCACCACCTGGCCGCCGCCGTCGGTGGAGGCCATGCCGCACACGACCAGGTCGAAGCCGGCCTTCTGCGCGGCGGCCGCGAGCACCTTGGCGGTGGCGGCGTAGTCCGCACCGTGCAGCGCCGGGTCGTTCACGTGGATCGCCTTGTCCCCGCCCATCGACAGCGCCTTGCGCAGCGCGTCGGTGGCGTCGTCGGGCCCCATCGTGAGGTAGGTGATCTCCGCGTCCGTCCCGGACTCGACGATCTTCAGCGCCTGCTCGACCGCGTACTCGTCCAGCTCCGAGAGCCGGCCGTCCACCGCGTCCCGGTCGGTGGTGTTGTCCGCCGAGAACGACCGGTCGGCCGCGGCGTCGGGGACGTACTTCACGCAGACGACGATCTTCAGTGGCTCGGACATGCCGTGGCCGACCTCCCGTACCCGGTCCGGGCGCCGCGTGCCGGACCGGCCGGCGTCGGCGCTGGGCGCCCTGCGCGCCCTGCTCGGCTCCTAGCCTGCCAGCGCCCGGGTGGGGCGCGTCCAGCGGGTCGGGATGCCGCGCACCGCCGATGTTACCCGCGAGTAGCCAGCGGGGAAACCGAACCCCGACCAGGGTCGGCCCTGGGAGAGGAAGTGGCAGGGCCCGACACTGCCTGACCTGACCTGACACGGCCCGGCACGGCACCGCCCGGGCCGGAGTCGCGGCGGCTCCGGCCCGGGCGGGTGGCGCGAGCGCTCCCCTGCGACGCTCCGCTGTCACTCCGGAGTACCCGGCAGGGGGTTCTGATACCCGTCACAGACATCGAGCGCACGGATCTCAGCACGGGCGGTCGCGGACGGGCGGCGACCGGTGCCGGTCAGCTCGGCTGGCGCGGCTCGGGCAGCAGTTCGAGCAGGAGGGTGACCGAGGACTCCGCCACCCCGGCAGCGGTCGCGATCTGCTTCACCGCGAGCGCGTGGGCCTCCGCGTAGCTCCCGCCCTGGACGCGCCCACCATCGGCTGGCCCGGCGTCCACGCCATCGCCGGCGTCCGCGGCCACGGCGCTCACCGCCGCACCGTTGGGTCCGTCCGGCCCGTCGTCGACGGCGAACGGCTCGACGCAGACCGTCCACCACGGCGGTTCGAACCATGCGCTTCCTCGATGCACTGCCATGCCCACAACGATCGGTGGCCGAGGGGCGCGAACCGTGGGGACCTACGTCCCGACCGGGACATGCAGGTGCACCAGCGGGCCCGGTGCCCGCGCGGCGGGGCCGGGGTGTGTGCGCACCATCGCAGCCGGGCGGCTCCCGCAGCAGGCTCCGGTGGCGGCGGGGCGTCGCTACGCTCGCGCCGATGACCTCGTCCGCCTCCGCAGCCGACCCGTTCCTCGAGCTGACCGGCGAGCGCACCCTCCCGGGCATCGCCCAGGAGAACTACTGGTACCGCCGCCACGAGGCCGGTTACCTCGCCGCCGCCGCGCTGCTGCGCCTGCGCGGGGGCGACAGCCTGCTCGACGCCGGCTGCGGAGAGGGGTACGGCGGCGAGCTGCTCCGGACCCGGCACGGCGTCGACGTGGTCGCCGCCGACTACGACGCGCTCGCCGCCCAGCACGTCCGGCGGACCTACCCCGCGCTGCGCACCGTGCGGACGAACCTGGTGGCGCTCCCGTTCGCCGACGGTTGCTTCGACGCCGTGGTCAGCCTGCAGGTGGTGGAGCACCTCTGGGACCAGCCGCGCTTCGTGCGCGAGTGCGCCCGAGTGCTGCGACCGGGTGGAGCGCTCCTCCTCAGTACCCCCAACCGCCTCACCTTCTCCCCCGACGGCACCACGAACCTCTTCCACACCCGTGAGCTGGACGCCCCCGAGCTGCGCGACCTGGTGGGAACGTCGGTGGCCGACGTCGACGTGCTCGGGCTCCACCACGGGCCACGCCTGCTGGCCTGGGAGGCCGAGCACGGCTCGCTCGTCCAGGCACAGCTCGCCACCCCTCCGCACGCGTGGCCGGAGGCCCTCGAGACGTTCGTCTCCGACATCACGTCGGAGGACTTCGTGGTGACGAGAGACGACCTCGAGGGATGCCTGGACCTTTTCGCCGTCGGGCAGGTGCCCCGGTGAGCGAGCCCGACGTCGGAACCGTCTGCCTGGTCCTGCACGCCCATCTGCCTTGGCTCGCCCACCAGGGGGTGTGGCCGGTCGGCGAGGAGTGGCTGCACCAGGCCTGGTCCGCCTGCTACCTCCCGCTGGTCGACGTCGTGCGCCGGCTCGCGGAGGAAGGGCGCACCGGGCTGCTCACCCTCGGCGTCACACCTGTCCTGGCCGCCCAGCTGGACGACCCGTACTGCCTGCGCCAGCAGCACAGCTGGCTGGCCGGCTGGCGGCTGCGAGCCGAGGACCTGGCCTCGCGTCCCGAGCCGCACCTGCGCCGGCTGGCGGCGCACGAGGCGCGGGCGGCAGCCGAGGCCCTGACCGGCTTCGAGCAGCACTGGCGGCACGGTGCGTCACCGGCGCTGCGGGCGCTCTCCGACGCCGGCGCGATCGAGGTGCTCGGCGGCCCCGCCACGCACCCCTTCCAGCCGCTGCTGCACGACGACGTCGCGCGCTTCGCCCTCCGGGCAGGGCTCGACGACGCGGCCATCAGGCTCGGCAAGCCTCCTCGCGGGATCTGGGCTCCCGAGTGCGGCTACCGGCCCGGGCTGGAGGAGCTCTACGCGCAGGCCGGCGTCGGGCACTTCCTCGTCGACGAGGCCACCCTCCAGCACGCCGGCCGCCCGACCGCGGCCGCCTGGCGGGTGCGCGACAGCGACGTCGTCGCGGTCGCCCGCGACCTGTCGGTGACCGACCTGGTCTGGTCCTCGCGCAGCGGCTACCCCAGCGGTGCGTACTACCGGGACTTCCACACCTTCGACCACCCGTCAGGGTTCCGCCCCGCACGCGTGACGAGCCCGCAGCTCGCTCCGGAGCAGAAGGAGCCGTGGGACCCGGCGGCGGCCCGGCGCGCGGCGGCGGCAGACGCGGTCGGGTTCGTCTCTGCCGTGCGCGAGCGCCTCCGGCACCTTCTGCGCGAGCGCGGCCGCCACGGGCTGGTGGTGGCGGCCTGGGACGCGGAGCTGTTCGGGCACTGGTGGCACGAGGGCCCGCACTTTCTCGAGCAGGTGCTCCGGCTGCTGCCAGAGGCGGGCGTCCGCGTCGCCACGCTGGCCACCGCCGCGCAGGAGCACGTGGAGGGCACGGTCGACCTCGGCCCGGGTTCGTGGGGTGCGGGCAAGGACTTCCGCGTGTGGGCAGGAGAAGTGGTCTCCGACCTGGCGTCGGAGAACGACCGCGTGCAGGACGAGCTGAGGGCGATCGCCGCTGCCGGACGCAGAAGTCAGCGTGACCCGGCCCGGGACCAGCTGGCCCGCGAGGCCCTGCTCACGCTCTCCAGCGACTGGGCCTTCATGGTCACCCGCGATTCCGCCGCGGACTACGCGCGGCACCGGGCCAAGACGCACAGCGACCGCTTCTGGTCGCTCGCCCACGCCCTGCGCCGTCAGGACCCGGACGCCGGCCGCCTCGCCGCGGCCTTCGGCGAGGTGGACGGACCGTTCGCGCACCTCGACCTGCGCACCTTCACGTCCGCCCGCTGAGGCCCGGCAGCCCTGATGGCTTGTGCCCTGATGCCTTGTGCCTTGATGCCCTGATGCCCTGATGCCCTGATGCCTTGAACCGGGGGCAGCCGGGCTGCGTGGGGAGGGGAAGCAACGCCCCCACCTCAGGAGGCCGTCATGGCCCGAACCCCCGCCTCTCTCCCGCTGCGCCCGCACCTGACGTGGCCGCTGGCCCTCGGCGCCGTCGCCGTCCTCGCGGCCGCCTGCGGCTCGGGGTCGAGCAGCACCTCGACCGGCAGCGCCGCCGCCGGCGCGACGGGTGGCTCTCCCGTGCAGGTCGCGAGCACCGCACTGGGAGAGGTGCTCACCGACGGCACCGGCCGCACCCTCTACCTGCTGACCTCGGACACCGCCACCAGCACCACCTGCACCGGGCCGTGCGTGGCCGCGTGGCCTCCGGTGACGGCGCCGTCCGGGTCGCCGTCCGCGGCCGGCCTCACCGGGCGGCTCGGCTCGTTCGCCCGCCCGGAAGGCGGCCGTCAGCTCACGGTCGGCGGCCACCCGCTCTACACCTACGCCGGGGACTCCTCGTCCGGGCAGACCAACGGCGAGGGCATCACCAGCTTCGGCGGCACCTGGTGGGCCGTCGCGCCGGACGGCAGCCCGGTGCAGGGCGGCACCGCGAGCCCGAGCTCCTCCGCCGGCTCGTCGGGCGGCTCGTCGGGCGGCGGCTACGGCTACTGACGCGAGCCGGCAGGTAGCGTCCGGACGTGCGCGTCCTGATGCTCAGCTGGGAGTACCCGCCGCTCCTCTACGGCGGCCTGGGCCGGCACGTGCACGCACTGGCCGAGGCGCAGGCCGCCGCCGGGCACGACGTCGTCGTCCTGACCCAGCAGGCGGACGGTGCCGAGCCGAACGAGGTGGTCGGCGGGGTCCGCCTGGTGCGCGCCCCGCTGGACCCGCCCTTCGTGCCCCTGGAAGAGAACCTCCTGGCCTGGACCCTCGGGCTGAACCACTCCCTCGCCCGCGCGGGGCTGGCGGTCACCCGGGACTGGCGCCCCGAGGTCGTCCACGCCCACGACTGGCTGGTCACCCATGCGGCCACCACGCTCAAGCACGCCCTCGGGGTGCCGCTGGTCGCCACCGTGCACGCCACCGAGGCCGGGCGGCACCAGGGCTGGCTGCCCACGGCGCTGAGCAAGGCGATCCACGGCATCGAGTGGTGGTTGACCTTCGAGGCGCGCCGGGTCATCACCTGCTCGGAGGCCATGCGGTGGGAGGTGCACCGGCTCTTCGAGCTCCCCGACGACACGACCGACGTGGTCGCCAACGGCATCGACCTGCCGCGCTGGCGGCCGGAGCCGGCCCGGGTGCGGGCCATGCGCGAGCGTTTCGCCGGCGAGGGCCCGCTGCTGGTCTGCTCCGGCAGGCTGGAGTGGGAGAAGGGGGTGCACACCGTCGTGAAGGCGATGCCACGGCTGCGCCGCCGTTTCCCCGGCGTGCGCCTCGTCGTCGCCGGCCGCGGGAGCAAGGAGCAGGACCTGCGCGAGCTGGCGGCGGACAAGCGGGTGTCCCGCGCGGTGGAGTTCGCCGGCTGGCTCGAGCGCGAGGACCTGGTCGCGCTCACCGCCGCCGCCGACGTCGCACTCGTGCCGAGCATCTACGAGCCCTTCGGCCTGGTGGCGCTGGAGGCCGCCGCCGCGGGTACGCCGCTGGTGGTGGCGGACACCGGGGGGCTGCGGGAGTTCGTCCGCGACGGCGTCACCGGCCTGCGCTTCTCCCCGCGCAACGTGCCCGGCTGCGCCGACGCCGTCACCCGGCTGCTGCGGGACGAGGTGCTCGGCCGGCGGCTGGCCCGCGAGGCCCGCCGCGCTCTGCAGCGGGACCACCGCTGGGAGGACGTCGCCGAGCGCACCGTGCAGGTCTACCGACGGGCCGTCCGCGAGGAGCAGGAGCTGCCGGAGGGGCTGCGCGCGGGGCGGGCCGCGGCCCGACCGCGGCCGGTGGTGCGCGACGGGAACCTGCTCCGCGACGACACCGCGTGAACGCCCGCGTCTCTTGGCCGTTCTCGCTGCCGTCCTGGAGATCCGCCGCGTCCGCTGTGGGAAGGTGCCGCGCATGAGCGAGCTCGACGAGCGGCTGCGCGCCGTCTGCGACCTGTCCGTGCCCGGCGTGCGCGAGGGCGCGGGCCTGCACGAGTACGACGGCCGGGTGCAGGACCTCTCCCCCGAGACGGTCTCCGCCGGGCTGGCCCGGCTGGGCGTCGGCGCGCGCCGGGAGGACCGGTTCGACGAGGCGCTGCTGACCGCCGCGGAGAACGCGCTGCGGGTGGAGCTCGGGGAGCTCTCGCTGCACCGCCGGTCGCCGCTGGCGCACCTGGACAACCTGGACGTGTCCTGTTACGACCGCGCCTACGCCCCGGAGCCGGAGCGTGCCGAGGCCCGGCGGCGCCACCTGCAGCGGTGGCCCGACGCCGTCGACGTCGCTTTGCGCACCCTGGACGCCGTCCCCGCCCCGGTGGCCGACGCCCTGCTGGGAGCCGTGCGCGGGCTGGCCGCCGGTCTTCACGAGGACGACCCGGTGGAGCAGCAGGCGCTGCGGGCGCACGCCCGGCTGGTCGCGCACGTGGAGCAGGCGGCCCGCGACGGCGACCCCGACTGCGCGCTGGGCGCCCCGGCGCTCGCCCGACTGATGGGGGCGGGCGAGGCGGTGGAGGTCGACCTGGACGCGCTGGCGCGCACGGCGGACGCCGAGCGGGACCGGCTGATGTCCCTGCTCACCGAGGCCTGCGCCCGGCTCGCCCCCGGCGCCGGCCCGCGGCAGGTGGTGCCCGGGCTGCTGGCCGACCACCCCGACATCGACGGGGTGCTCGCGGAGGCGCGCAGCATCACCGACGAGGTCATCGCCTTCACCCGCGAGCGCGACCTGGCGCCGCACGTGGACGGCGAGTGCCTGGTGGGCCCGGCGCCGGAGTCGCGGTCCTGGGCGATGGCGATGATGGCGTGGGCGGCGCCCGGGGAGCCCGAGGGGCCCTCGTGGTACTGGGTCACCCCGCCGGACCCGACCTGGCCGGCCGCCGAGGTCGAGGAGTGGCTGTCGGTGTTCAGCCGCACCACGCTGCCCGCCATCACCGCGCACGAGGTGGCGCCGGGGCACTTCGCGCACGGCCGGTCGCTGCGCCGGGCGGCCACCCCGGAACGGCGCATCCTGCAGTCGATGACCTTCGCCGAGGGCTGGGCGCACTACGTGGAGGAGGTGTTCGTCGAGGAGGGCTTCCGCGCCGCGGACCCGCGCTTCGCCGTCGGGGTCGCCCTGGAGGCGCTGGTGCGCGTGACCCGGCTGGCCTGCGCGATCGGGCTGCACACCGGCGGCATGACCGTCGAGGACGCCACCGCGCGGTTCATGTCCGATGCCTTCCTGGGCCGCTCCGCCGCCCACTCCGAGGCGCGCCGGGGCACCTTCGACGCCACCTACGGCCGCTACACCTGGGGGAAGCTGGCGATCCAGGGCCTGCGCGAGCAAGCACGGGCGAGCTGGGGGGCGGGCTTCGACCTGCCGCGCTTCCACCGCGCGATGCTCGACCTCGGCAGCCCGCCGATCGGCCTGCTCGGCACGGCGCTCGAGCGCGGCTGAGGGCAGGGTGCTCGCGGGCCTGCTGGGCGCCCTGGCGGCGGCGCTGTGCTACGGCGTCGCCACCGTCCTGCAGGCCCTGGCCGCGCGGGCGTCACGCGAACAGGCGGGTCGCTCCGGCAACCGGCTGCTCGGGACGGTCGTCGACCTCCGCTACCTGCTCGGCCTGGCGCTCGACGGCCTCGGCTTCGCCGCCTCGGTGGTGGCGCTGCGGACCCTGCCGCTCTTCCTCGTGCAGGCCGCGGTGACCAGCTCGGTCGGCGTGACGGCTGTCCTGTCGGCGCGCTACCTCGCGGTGCGGCTGCAGCGACGGGACGTGCTCCTGCTCGTGACGCTCGGGGCAGGACTGCTGCTGCTTGCCGGGTCGGCGCGACCCGAGCGCGCCCAGCCCCTACCGGCCGTAGGAGGCTGGCTGCTGCTCGGGGCCGGGCTCGCCCTGGCCGCCGTCGGCGCCGTGACCGTCCGCGCCGGAGGCCGGGCCGCCGGGCCGGTCTGCGCGGCCTGCGCCGGGCTCGCCTTCGGCGGCGCCGCCTTGGCGGCCCGCGCCCTCACCGTGCCGCACCCGCTGTGGCACGTGGTCACGGACCCGCTGGCCTGGGCGCTGGTCGTGCACGGCGTCGTCGGCACCATGGCCTACGCCGCCGCCCTGCTGCGCACCACGGCCACCACGACGGCCGCCGTCACCTTCGCCGTCGAGACGGTCGTGCCGGCCGCCCTTGGGCTGGCCCTGCTCGGGGACTCGGTCCGCGCCGGGACCGCGCCGCTGGCCGCGCTCGGCTTCACCCTGGCCGTCGTCGCCTCGGTGCTGCTCGCGCGCTTCGCCGAGCCGGTCTGAGCCCACGACGCGGATTGGGTGAAGGGGCCCTTCCTACGAACCTATGGAAGGAAGGGCCCCTTCACCCCATAGAGATGATCTTGCGGCTGGTCCTGGGCCGCGACGCGCCGTCGATCTAGCCCATCCCGTGTGCGCGGATCGGCTCTGCTCCACGCGGAGAGCACGCGGGGCACTAGCGCCCCGGCTGCCGGTCCGGCTCCGGCGGAACCTGCTCCGGCACCGCCGACCGTGCAGCCGACCGCACCGCCCCGCGAGCCGACTGATCGGCCTTGCGGGCCATGTTCGCCAGCGCGGCGCGGTGCCCGGCCGCCGCCTCGTAGTCGGCCACCCGGTCGCGCACCACCCGGGCCGGCGCGCCCACCGCGACGCTCATCGGCGGGACGTGCCCGGTGACGACGGCGTTTGCGGCCAGCACCGTGCCGTGCCCCACGGTGGTGCCGCGCAGCACCGTCACCTTCGTGCCCACCCAGACGTCCGGGCCGATCCGCACCGGGCTCTTCACGATGCCCTGGTCCTTGATCGGGACGTGGATGTCCGCGAAGACGTGGTCGAAGTCGCAGACGTAGACCCAGTCGGCCACGATCGTGGCCGCGCCGAACTCCACGTCCAGGTAGCAGTTCACCGTGTTGTCGCGGCCGAACACGCACTTGTCACCCACCCGCAGCGTGCCCTCGTGGGCGCGCAGCCGGTTCTCGTCCCCGACGTGGACCCACCGCCCGAGCACGAGGCGGCCGTAGCCGCGACGTGCGTGCAGCTCCACGTGCTTGCCCAGGAAGACGAACCCCTCGGTGACCACGTGCGGGTTGCGCAGCTTGAACCAGAGGAAACGCCAGTAGCGGACCAGATACCAGCGGCTCCAGGCGCGGTGACGGATCACCCAGCGCAGCGAGGCCAGGGTCAGGAAGCGGGCCTGACGAGGGTCCTCGCGGCGGGCGCGGGCGAACGGACGCAGCGTCGGCACCCTCCCGACGCTACCTGCCGCTCCGACCTCGGCGCGGCGGGCGGCGATGTTGCGTGCCCGTGACCCGCGCGACACACGCCCGACACGGACCCCGACGAGGGTGGACCGGGTGAGCGAACCGCTCCCCGCCCTGCCTCCCGAGGATCCCGCGGGCCTGCGCCGGCACCGGCTGCGCTGGCTGTCGCAGCCGTGGGATCTCGCGCTGCCCGGGCAGAGCCTGCGGGTGCGCGGGGCCCGCACCGCCGACGTCGACGCGCTGCTGCTCATGCACGGCCGGTGCTCGCCGGCCACCCTCTCGCGCCGCTACCGCACCCCGGACCGCCGGCCGCCCAGAGCGCTGCTGCGCCGGCTGGTGGCGGCCGAGCTGCCCCTGGTGGCCGTGGCCGCGCCCAACCGGTTGGTGGCCCTGGCCACCCTCACGCCGATGGACGACCGCACGGTGCACCTCGGTCTGCTGGTGGAGGACGCCTTCCAGCGGCGCGGGATCGGGAGCGCCCTGGCCGCGCACAGCGCCGCCGCCGCCCGTCTGCTCGGCTACCGACGCCTGCACGCCAGCGTCGCGGCCGGCGACCGCTGGGCCGAGAAGACGCTCCTCCGCCTGGGGATCGCCGCAGTGGAGCGCGACGACGAGGACGGCGTGCTGGCCACGCTCGGGCTCGGCGCGCTGGCCGGGCTGGCTGCGCGGGCCACCGCCGCGCCGTCCGACGTGAGCCTGCTCAGGCCGGACGGGTCCCGGTGACCAGCACGTTGTAGAAGAAGCGCTGCGGCACCAGCCTGCTCAGCACCGCGCCGTCCACCGCGTCCAGGGCGAGCCAGCTGCGGTAGGCGAACCGCGCCCAGCCCCAGCCGAGCCGCTCGGGGTTCACCGCGGCCTCGAAGGTGCGCACCGGCCAGCCCAGGAAGGCCGCGGTGAGCTCCTCGGTGACCGTGCGGACGTCGACGGCGCCGGCCCGCAGCGCGGTGCGGCGCAGCTCGCCCGGGTCGAAGACGTGCTGGTCCACCACCGCCTCCAGCGCGGCGGCCCGGGAGGACTCGGCCAGCTCCTCCTTGGGCCGGGCCCACCGGTCGCGCAGCAGCGGGAGGTGGGTCACCCGGGTCGTCACCTCCCAGGTGAGCCGGCCGAGCCGGCGGGCGTACCAGTCCCCGATCCGCGAGGGCTCGCCGGCGAACACGAACCGGCCGCCGGGCTTGAGCACGCGCAGCACCTCGCGCAGCGCCAGCTCGACGTCGGGGATGTGGTGCAGCACGGCGTGGCCGACGACGAGGTCGAACGTCTCGTCGTCGTAGGGGATCCGCTCGGCGTCGGCCACCCGGCCCTCGACCTCGAAGCCGAGCCCGCGGGCGTTGCGCTGGGCGACCTCCACCATGCCCGGGCTCAGGTCGGTGACGTGCCCCTCGTCCAGCACCCCGGCCTGCTTGAGGTTGAGCAGGAAGAAACCGGTGCCGCAGCCCAGCTCCAGCGCCCGGCCGTAGGGCCAGCCCTCGGCGCCCGCCACCGCGGCGAACCGGTCGCGGGCGTAGGCGATGCAGCGCTCGTCGAAGGAGATCGACCACTTCTCGTCGTAGGTGGAGGACTCCCAGTCGTGGTAGAGCACGTTGGCCAGCTTGGGGTCCGACCAGGCGGCCGCGACCTCCTCGGCGCTGGGCTCGCGGCCGGCGACCACATCCGGCTCCGCGGCGGTCACTACTTGCCCTCGAACACGGCCTTGCCGGGGCCGTTCTCGATGAACGACTGCATACCCGTGGTGCGGTCCTGGGTGGCGAACAGCCCGACGAACTGCAGCCGCTCGATCTCCAGGCCGGTGTCCAGGTCCACCTCCAGGCCGCGGTCGATGGCCTCCTTGGCCGCACGCAGCGCGTACGCCGGACCGTCCACGAACTGGGCCGCCATCTCCTTGGCGGCGGCGTAGACCTCGTCGGCGGGGACGACCTTGTCCACCAGACCGATGGCGAGCGCTTCGTCGGCGCGCACGTGCCGGCCGGTGTAGATGAGGTCCTTGGCCTTGCTCACGCCGATCAGCCGGGGCAGGCGCTGGGTGCCGCCGGCGCCCGGGATGATGCCGAGCGCGATCTCGGGCTGGCCCAGGCGCGCGTTGTCGCCGCAGACGCGGAAGTCGGCGCACAGCGCGAGCTCGAGGCCGCCGCCGAGCGCGAAGCCGGTGATGGCGGCCACGACCGGCTTGGGGATGCGCGCCACCACGGTGAGGGCGTCGGTGAGGGCGCCGGCCTTGTCCACGGCGTCGACGTAGGCACGCTCGGCCATCTGCTTGATGTCGGCGCCGGCCACGAAGGCCTTCTCGCCGCCATAGATGATCACCGCGCGCACGTCGCGGCGGGCGCCGGCCTCCTCGGCCGCGCTCCGCAGCTCCTCCTGCACCTGCTCGT
Organism: Motilibacteraceae bacterium; assembly: GCA_051954955.1. GTDB lineage: Bacteria > Actinomycetota > Actinomycetes > Motilibacterales > Motilibacteraceae > JBQCHF01. Next base: position 11,603 of record JBQCHF010000005.1, on the reverse strand, counting down.
TGAGCGCGTTGACCGGCGGGCGGTCCAGCCGGATCGTCCCGATGCCGCCCTCGACCTCCAGGCGCACGAACTCGCCCACTTCTGGACCTCCTCGTCACCGCCGGGCGCCGCGTCGCGCCCTCGCCGTCCGCACCCTAGCCGCTGGGCCACGCGAGACAGGTTCGCTGCCCCGGGCGCTCGCCGGCGCGGCCATTGGGCAGGATGACGGGGTGGACAGGGATCACGCGGTGGACGTGGACGACGACCCACCGTGGCCGGGGCAGTGGGCGCCGCTGGGTGCCACGCCGACGCCGGACGGGACCAACTTCGCGCTGTGGGCCCCGCGCGCCACCGCGGTCGACCTGTGCCTGTTCTCCGACGACGGCCGGCCGGGCGGCGGGGGCGCGGAGGAGCGGGTGCGGCTCGAGGAGTCGACCTTCGGGATCTGGCACGGTGAGCTGCCCGGGGTCGGGCACGGGCAGCGCTACGGCTACCGCGTCCACGGCCCCTGGGAGCCCTACCGCTCCTCCCGCTGGAACCCGGACAAGCTCCTGCTCGACCCCTACGCCCGGGCGGTCGACGGGGTGGTCGTCCTGGACGACGCCGTCTTCGGCCACCGGCACGACCTGGACGACACGGTGCGCGACACCCGCGACTCCGCGCCGTACGTCCCGCGCGGCGTCGTCGTGGAGGACCGCTACGACTGGGGGCCGCACGAGCGTCTCCCGCGGGTGCCGTGGCACGACACGGTCATCTACGAGGCGCACGTGCGCGGGCTGACGATGCTGCACCCGGAGGTGCCGCCGGAGCTGCGGGGGACCTACGCCGGGGTGGCGCACCCGGCCGTGGTGGAGCACCTGACCCGCCTCGGGGTCACCTCGGTCGAGCTGCTGCCGGTGCACGAGTTCGTCAGCGAGGAGCACCTGCTGCGGGGCGGGCTGACCAACTACTGGGGCTACAACTCGATCGGCTACTTCGCCCCGCACGGCGCCTACAGCTCGTCGGGGACGCGCGGGCAGCAGGTGCACGAGTTCAAGGACATGGTGCGGGCGCTGCATGCCGCCGGCATCGAGGTGATCCTCGACGTCGTCTACAACCACACCGCCGAGGGCAACGAGAACGGCTACACGCTGTCCTTCCGCGGCATCGACAACGCCGCCTACTACCGGGTCCGGGACGGCCGGCACTACGCCGACTACACGGGGTGCGGCAACACCCTCGCGGTCCGGCACCCGCACGTGCTGCAGATGATCATGGACTCGCTGCGCTACTGGGTCACCGAGATGCACGTGGACGGTTTCCGGTTCGACCTGGCCGCGGCGCTGGCGCGCTCGTTCCACGACGTCGACATGCTCTCCTCGTTCCTCACCACCATCGCGCAGGACCCGGTGCTGTCCCGGGTCAAGCTCATCGCCGAGCCCTGGGACGTCGGCGAGGGCGGCTACCAGGTGGGCGAGTTCCCGCCGCTGTGGACCGAGTGGAACGACAAGTACCGCGACGCGGTGCGCGACCACTGGCGCGGCGCCGGGGCGGGGGTGCGCGGGCTGGCCTCGCGCCTGTCCGGCTCCAGCGACCTCTACCGCGACGACGGCCGGCGGCCGTACGCCTCCATCAACTTCGTCACCGCGCACGACGGCTTCACCCTCACCGACCTGGTCTCCTACGACCGCAAGCACAACCAGGCCAACGGCGAGGGCAACCGCGACGGCACGGACGACAACCGCTCCTGGAACTGCGGGGTGGAGGGACCGACCGCCGACCCGGGCGTGCGCGCGCTCCGGCAGCGCCAGCGCAAGAACATCCTCGCCACGCTACTGCTGTCCACCGGCGTGCCCATGCTCACCTCCGGCGACGAGCTCGGAAGAACACAGCGCGGCAACAACAACGCCTACTGCCAGGACAACGAGATCTCCTGGCTGCACTGGGACCTCTCCCCCGATGACGCCGAGCTGCTGGAGTTCACCCGGTTCGTGCTGGAGGTCCGCCGGGAGCACCAGGTGTTCCGGCGCCCGCACTTCTTCGAGGGGCGCCCGGTGCGCACCGGCGGGCGCAAGGACCTCGCCTGGTTCCGCCCGGACGGCCGGGAGATGGACGACGAGTCCTGGTGGGACCCGCACCTGCGCACCCTCGGCATGTTCCTGGCCGGCGACGGCATCCGGGCCCGCGGGCCGCGGGGCGAGGCGATCACCGACGAGTCGTTCCTGCTGCTGCTCAACGGCGCCGCGCACGCCGTCGACGTCGTCCTTCCGGGCACCCCGTGGGCGTCGGGCTGGAGCGCGGTGCTCGACACGGCCCACGACGAGCGCGCCGGGCTGGCGCTGGGCGCCCACGCGCCGTACCGGATGCCGACCCGTTCGCTGGCGCTGCTGCGCGCGGTGGACTGAGCTGCTCCTACGGCTCGTCGTAGAGCCGGCGGCGGGTCACCTCGGTCAGCCGAGGGAGCACGGCCGCGGCGTCGTCGTCGGCCGCGGTGTAGCTGATCACCCGCACGCCCTGACGCGGCGCGAGCCACAGGCTGGTGTGCGTGAGCCGCAGCAGCCCGAGCTCGGGGTGCAGGAACCGCTTGACGACGGTCTCCGGGGCGGCGACGTCGTGCCGCCCCCACAGCTCGGCGAACTCCGGCGAGGCCGCCTGGAGCCGCTTCACGAAGCACTTCCAGGCCGGCTCGGCCACGTGGTCCGCCATCGCCGCGCGGAACTGCGCCACGATCCGGCCGACCGACTCGTCGTAGTCGACCAGCTGGGTGCGGAAGACCGGGCTGGTGAAGGCCAGCCACATGGTGTTGCGCTGCTCGAGGTCGAGGGCGTCCAGGTCGCCGTTGAGGCCCTGGTAGGCGTCGTTGTAGGCGAGCAGGTCGTAACGGCCGTTCACCACCGCGGTGGGGAAGGGCGAGAGCTGCTTGAGCAAGGCGTGCACCGACGCGGGCACCGCCTGGCACTCCGAGGCGATGGCCGCCACGGACGAGCCGGCCAGGGTGAACAGGTGCGAGCGCTCCTGTCGGTCCAGCAGCAGGGTGCGGGCGATGGCCTCGAGCACCTGGTCCGAGACGTGGATGTCCCGGCCCTGCTCCAGCCACGTGTACCAGGTGACCCCCACCCCGGCGAGCTGCGCGAGCTCCTCGCGGCGCAGGCCCGGCGTGCGCCGCCGACCGCCCGCCACCAGCCCGTGCCGCTCGGGCGCGATCCGCTCGCGGCGGCTGCGCAGGAACGCGGCCAGCTCGCGGCGGCGGACCTCGTCCGGGGCGGGGGTCCTCGCCGGGAGGGAGCGGGGCCGGGCGGGCGGGGCGTCGACGCGAGACTCGAGGAGGGTGGTCACGGTGCCAGCCTGCCCGATCACGGATCCTGGTGCCAGGTGCTGTCAGTACCAGGATGAGCAGGCTCCTGGTACCAGGCTGGCGGTGGCCGCAGAGTCCTGGGCATGGCATCACTGACCACGCCGGACCGGCGCCCCGTCGTCGTCGACGACGTCCCAGACCTCCGACGCACGCCCACCGCACGGCACGACCTGCCGTTGCGCGGGGCCACCGTCGCGACCCTGCTCATCGGCTACCTGCTGCCGATGATCGACTTCTTCATCGTCAACGTCGCGCTGCCCACCATGGCCCGCGACCTGCACGCCGGCGAGGCCACCCTCGAGCTGGTCGTCTCCGGCTACGCGGTGGCCTACGCCGTGCTGCTGGTCCTCGGCGGACGGCTCGGCGACGCCGTGGGCCGCAAGCCGCTGTTCCTGGCCGGCACGGTCGCCTTCACCGTCGCCTCGCTGCTGTGCGGGCTCGCACCGGACGCCGGCCTACTGGTGGGGGCCCGGGTCCTGCAGGGCGCCTCGGCCGCCCTGCTCGTGCCGCAGGTGCTGGCCACCATCCAGGCCACCGGCACGCCGGCCTCCCGCTCGCGGGCGCTCGGCTGGTACGGCGCGGCCGGGGGCATCGCGGCCGCGGGCGGCCAGCTGCTGGGCGGCGTGCTGGTGAACGCCGACCTGTTCGGCTCGGCCTGGCGGCCCGTGTTCCTCGTCAACGTGCCGGTGGGCGTCGTCGGGTTCCTGCTGGCGCTCAAGCTGGTGCCCGACACCCGGTCCACCGCGCCGACGCGGCTGGACCTTCGCGGCACGGCCCTGCTCGCCGTCTCCCTCACCGCGCTGCTGGTGCCGCTGACCGAGGGCCGCGCGCTGCACTGGCCGGTCTGGTCCTGGCTGCTGCTGGCCGCGGCCCCGCTGGTGGGCGTCGCCTTCGTGCTGGTGGAGCGGGCCCAGGAGCGGCAGGGGCTGCTACCCCTGCTGCCGCCGCCGCTGGTGGCCCGGCCGACCGTCCGGCGCGGGCTGCTCCTCGCCGGGCCCTTCTTCGCCGGGTTCGGCGCGTTCATGTTCGTCATCGCCCTGGTGACGCAGGGGGCGCTCGGCTACTCGCCGCTGCGCGCCGGGCTCGCGATCGCCCCGATGGCCCTGGCCTTCCTCGGCGGCTCGCTGCTCACCACTCCCCTGGTGGCCCGGCACGGCCGCTCGGTCATCACCGCCGGCGCCCTCCTGCAGGCCGTCGGCATCGCCGGGCTGGTCGCCACCCTGCTGGTCACCTGGCCGCACGTCACCCCGATGGACCTCGCGCCGTCCACGGTCGTCATGGGCCTGGGCCAGTCGTTCATCCTCAGCCCGCTGTTCCGGGTGGTCCTCGGCGACGTCCCGGTCGCCTCGGCCGGCGCCGCCAGCGGCGTGCTGGTGACCACCCAGCAGGTCGCCCTGGCCCTGGGCGTCGCGCTCCTCGGGACGCTCTACGTCGCGATGGCCACGTCGGCCTCCTGGGGTCCGCGCGACGCGCTGCTCGCCGTGCTGGCGATCCAGGGCGTGGTCGCCCTGGGCGTGGCAGCCGGGAGCCGGCTGCTGCCCGGCAAGGAGTGAGACGGCGCAACAAGATCGACGTGATGGGGTGAGGGTGCCCCAGAGCCAATAGGTTTGGGTCGGGGGCACCCTCACCCAATACCCGAGGAACCGCCCAGGGCCCGTCCGGCGGCCGGGAGACGGCTCAAGTGGAGAGCTGTGGTGCGACTCGCCGGCGTGTCGTGCAGCGACCTTCCACTCGATCATCCGGCCCGCCTCGAGTGCGACCGCAGTGCACGACACGCCGAGGAACAGCAGCAATACCGTCGCATTCTCCGCGCTTCAGGACCGGCGGCCGGCCAGCGGTCCCAATCCCACGGTCGGCTCCCGCCGTCACCAGCCGCCGTCGACCCGACGGGCGACCGCACGCGCCGGCCAGCACTCCTGCTCGCGGGAACGAGAAGTCCTGACCAGGAGACCGCCGCCCACCTCGGCAGGTATGTCGAGGGGTCGAGCAAGGATCACGAGCACGTGATCGTTGCTCGCCCCGAACGTACGCGAGGGGCGCACCCACCCGCAGCGGGTGAGGGCGCCCCTCGGACGAGCAGCAGCTACCGCAGGCCGGCCGTGGACGGCTCGCTGGCGGTGATCTGCGCGTAGGACACCAGGCCGAGCTCCGCCGACGTCGCCGTCAGGGCGTTCTTCGGCAGGATCCGCACGGTGTAGCCGAAGGCGCCGGTGCGCTCGAGGGCGAGGTCGCCCTCGTAGCGGTGCCGGCCGTGCTCGTAGGCCTCGGCATGCGCGAGCGAGAGCACCGAGGTCTCGGTGAGCCGGTCCTCGCTGTCGACCCGGCCGTGCACGACCTGCACGTCGACGTCGTCGGGCGAGAGGCCGTCCAGCGAGACGAACGCGCGCACCGAGAGCACCGCGCCCAGCTCGGGCGAGTCGCCCAGGCCCGAAGTCTCGACGTGGTCCACGCGCACCCCGTGCCAGCTGCTGCGGATCTTCTGCTTCCAGGCAGCGAAGTCCTTGGCCAGGGCGTACGTCGGCCCGTCCAGTTCCCGGCCGGAGACGGCCGCCGGGGTGTAGAGCTGCAGGACGTAGTCGCGCACCATCCGACTGGCCAGCACCTGCGGGCCGAGGCTCTTGAGGTCGTGGCGGACCATCTCCAGCCACCGGCGGGGCAGACCGTCGCCGTCGTGGCCGTAGAACTTGGGCGCCACGTCGTTCTCGATCAGGTCGTAGAGCGCATTGGCCTCGAGCTCGTCACGGCGGTCGGGGTCCTCGACGCCGTCGGCCGTGGGGATGGCCCAGCCGTTGTCGCCGTCGTAAATCTCGTCCCACCACCCGTCGAGGATCGACTGGTTCTGGCAGCCGTTGAGCGCGGCCTTCATGCCCGAGGTGCCGCACGCCTCCAGCGGGCGCAGCGGGTTGTTCAGCCAGACGTCGCAGCCCGGGTAGAGCGACTGCGCCATGGCGATGTCGTAGTTGGGCAGGAAGACGATCCGGTGGCGGACCTCGGGGTCGTCGGAGAAGCGGATGAGGTCCTGGATGAGCTTCTTGCCGCCCTCGTCGGCGGGGTGGGCCTTGCCGGCGATGACCAGCTGCACCGGCCGCTCGGGGTGCAGCAGCAGCGACTTGAGCCGGTCCTGGTCGCGCAGCATGAGGGTGAGGCGCTTGTAGGAGGGCACCCGGCGGGCGAAGCCGATGGTGAGCACGTCGGGGTCGAGCACACCGCCGACCCAGGTGAGCTCGGCCTCGCTGGCCCCGCGCTGCAGCCACGAGGCCTTGACCCGGCGGCGGGCCTCGTCGACGAGCTTGGCGCGCAGCTGGCCGCGCAGCTCCCAGATGGCCTTGTCCGAGATCTTGTCGATGCCCTCCCAGCCCTGGGCGTCCTCGGTCAGCCGGGTGCCGATCTCGCGCTCGGCGAGCTCGAACACCTCGCGGGCCACCCAGGTGGGGGCGTGCACGCCGTTCGTGACGTAGCTGATCGGCACCTCGGCGGTGTCGAAGCCCGGCCACAGGCCGTTGAACATGCCGCGGCTGACGATGCCGTGCAGCTTGGCCACGCCATTGGCGCGCTGGGCCAGGCGCAGGCCCATCACGGCCATGTTGAAGACGGTGGGGTCGCCGCCCTCGTAGGTCTCCGCGCCCAGCTCGAGGATCTTGTCGACCGGCGCGCCCGGGCTGGCGTTGTCGCCGCCGAAGTACTGCGCGATGAGGTCGCGCGGGAAGCGGTCGATGCCCGCGGGGACCGGGGTGTGCGTGGTGAAGACGGTGGCGGCGCGAGCGGCCTCGAGCGCCTCGCTCCACGACAGGCCGTGCTCCTCGGCCAGCTCGCGGTTGCGCTCCACGCCGAGGAAGCCGGCGTGGCCCTCGTTGGTGTGGAACACCTCCGGCGCCGGGGCGCCGGTGAGCCGGGACCAGGCGCGCAGGGCGCGCACGCCGCCGATGCCCAGCAGCATCTCCTGCTGCAGGCGGTGCTCGGTGCCGCCGCCGTAGAGGCGGTCGGTGACGTCGCGCTCGGGCTGGTCGTTGTCCTCGACGTCGGAGTCGAGCAGCAGCAGCGGCACCCGGCCGACCTGGGCCTTCCACACCTGCGCCACCAGCTGGCGGCCGCCGGGCAGGCCGACGCGGACCTTGACCGGCGAGCCGTCCTCCTCGCGCAGCAGCGAGATCGGCAGGCCGTTGGGGTCCAGCAGGGGGTAGCGCTCGAGCTGCCAGCCCTCGCGGGACAGGGACTGGGTGAAGTAGCCGGAGCGGTAGAGCAGGCCGACCCCGGTGATCGGGACGCCGAGGTCGGAGGCGGTCTTGAGGTGGTCGCCGGCCAGGATGCCCAGGCCGCCGGAGTACTGCGGCAGCACCGCGGTGATGCCGAACTCCGGGGAGAAGTAGGCGATCGAGCGGGGCGGCGCAGTGCCGGCGGCGCCGTCGCTGCCCAGGGTCTGGTACCAGCGCTCGCCGGTGAGGTAGTCCTGCAGGTCGGCCGCCGCCTCCTCCACCCGCCGCACCAGGCGGTGGTCCTCGGCCAGCCGGGACAGCTGCTCGGGCGTCAGCGAGCCGAGCAGGGCGACCGGGTCGTGGCCCACCTCGTCCCACGTCTCGGGGGCGATGGAGCGGAACAGGTCCTGGCTCTCCGGGTGCCAGGACCACCGCAGGTTGAGCGCGAGCTCGCCCAGGGCGGCCAGCGGCTCGGGCAGCACGGTGCGGACCGTGAATCGACGGATGGCTCTCACACGCGGGACACTAGGGCCAGCCGACCCTCTTTGTCAGGTCCTTGCAGTCAGTGCAAGGGCTTGCCAAGCCCTGGTCTCTCCCGGGCAGGTACGGCAGCCAGCGTCCCCGGATGAGCACACTGCGCGTCTCGGGCTCGAACCCTCTCGTCTCATCGCTCGGTCCCGGGACGTGTCCGCGACCGCACGTCGTGGGTAGGTTGCTGCGCGATGACTGGACGCATCCCCATCGTGGACGTGCAGCCGCTGGTCGGCTGCGGCCGCTACCCCGCCAAGGCGGTGGTCGGCGAGACCTTCCGTGTGAGCGCGACGGTGTTCCGGGAGGGGCACGACGCGGTCAGCGCCAACGTGGTCCTGCGCGGGCCGGACGGCACGAAGGGGCCGTGGACGCCGATGCGCCCGATGGCCCCCGGTGCCGGCGACGTGCCGCCCGAGCTCGGCGGCGGCACGGATCGCTGGGAGGCCTGGGTCACCCCCGACGCCGAGGGCCGCTGGTCCTTCGCGGTGGAGGCGTGGAGCGACCCGCTGGCCACCTGGTTCCACGACGCCGGCATCAAGGTGCCCGCCGGGATCGACGTCGACCTCATGCTCGAGGAGGGCGCGCTGCTGTTCGAGCGCGCTGCCAAGGGCACCCCCAAGGGCGACAAGCGCCAGCTGCTCAAGGACGTCGCGCTCGCCCTGCGCGACGCCGAGCGCCCGGTCGAGGCGCGGATGGCTGCGGCCACCTCCCCCGAGGTCGCCGCGGTCCTCGCCGAGCACCCGGTGCGCGAGCTCGTCACCAGCAGCGAGCGGATCCCGCTGCAGGTCGATCGCCCGCGCGCGCTGTTCGGCAGTTGGTACGAGCTGTTCCCCCGGTCCGAGGGAGCCTTCCAGCGTGAGGACGGCTCCTGGCAGTCGGGCACCTTCCGCACGGCGGCCGAGCGGCTGCCCGCGGTCGCTGCCATGGGCTTCGACGTCGTCTACCTGCCGCCGGTGCACCCCATCGGGCAGACCAACCGCAAGGGCCCGAACAACACCCTCACCCCCGGCCCGCACGACCCAGGCTCGCCGTGGGCCATCGGCTCGGGGGACGGCGGCCACGACGCCGTCCACCCGGACCTGGGCACCTTCGAGGACTTCGACGCCTTCGTGGCGCGTACCCGCGAGCTCGGCATGGAGGTCGCGATCGACCTCGCGCTGCAGGCCACCCCGGACCACCCGTGGGTCAAGGAGCACCCGGAGTGGTTCACGGTGCTGGCCGACGGCACCATCGCCTACGCCGAGAACCCGCCGAAGAAGTACCAGGACATCTATCCGCTGAACTTCGACCGCGACCCCAAGGGCCTCTACGCCGAGGTGCTGCGGGTGGTGCGGCTGTGGATGTCGCACGGGGTGCGCATCTTCCGGGTGGACAACCCGCACACGAAGCCGGTCAGCTTCTGGGGCTGGCTGCTGGACGAGGTGCGCAAGACCGACCCGGACGTGCTGTTCCTGGCCGAGGCGTTCACCCGCCCGCCGATGATGCACACCCTGGCCAAGGTCGGCTTCCACCAGTCCTACACCTACTTCACCTGGCGCACCGCCAAGTGGGAGCTGGAGGAGTACCTGCGGGAGCTCTCCGGCCCCGCGGCGGCCTACATGCGCCCCAACTTCTTCGTGAACACGCCGGACATCCTGCATGCCTCGCTGCAGTACGGCGGGCCGGCCATGTTCAAGATCCGCGCAGTGCTGGCCTCGATGCTCTCCCCCAGCTGGGGCGTCTACGCCGGCTACGAGCTGTTCGAGCACGTGGCCGTGCGCCCGGGCAGCGAGGAGTACCTGGACTCGGAGAAGTACCAGTACCGCCCGCGAGACTGGGAGGCCGCCGAGGGCGAGGGTCGCTCGCTGGCCCCCTACATCACCCGGCTCAACCAGGTCCGGCGCGAGCACCCGGCGCTGCAGCGCATCCGCAACCTGCGCTTCCACCACGCTGACGACGACGCGATCCTCGCCTTCTCCAAGTCCCTGGTGGACGCGGACGGCACGGAGGACCTCGTCATCGTCGTGGTCAACCTGGACCCGCACGGCACCCGCGAGACCACCGTCCGCCTGGACCTGCCGGCCCTCGGCATAGCCTGGGAGGACACCTTCGCCGTGCACGACGAGCTGACGGGGGCCGACTACCGCTGGGGCGCAGCCAACTACGTGCGCCTCGACCCGTTCCACGAACCCGCCCACGTCTTCTCCGTCCGGAGGACGCATCCGTGACCGACGTCGTGCACAGCGACAATGCCATCGAGCCCTTCCTCACCGACGAGGCCGAGCACGACCCGCACTGGTACAAGCGCGCCGTGTTCTACGAGGTCCTCGTGCGGGCCTTCAAGGACTCGGACGGCAACGGGACCGGCGACCTGCGCGGGCTCACCGAGAAGCTGGACTACCTGCAGTGGCTCGGCGTCGACTGCCTGTGGCTGCCGCCCTTCTTCGCCAGCCCGCTGCGTGACGGCGGCTACGACGTCTCCGACTACGTGTCGGTACTGCCGGAGTTCGGGACGATCGGCGACTTCGTCGAGTTCGTCGACAACGCCCATGCCCGCGGCATCCGGGTGATCATCGACTTCGTCATGAACCACACCTCGGACCAGCATCCCTGGTTCCAGGCGTCGCGGTCGGACCCCGAGGGGCCCTACGGCGACTTCTACGTGTGGTCGGACAGCGACGACCGCTACTCCGACGCCCGGATCATCTTCGTCGACACCGAGACGTCCAACTGGACCTACGACCCGGTGCGCAAGCAGTACTTCTGGCACCGGTTCTTCGCCCACCAGCCCGACCTCAACTTCGAGAACCCGAGGGTGCGCGAGGCTGTGCTGGAGGCGCTGCGCTTCTGGCTCGACCTCGGCATCGACGGCTTCCGGCTCGACGCCGTGCCCTACCTCTTCGAGGAGGAGGGCACCAACTGCGAGAACCTGCCGGCCACGCACGCGTTCCTCAAGGAGGTGCGCGCCGAGGTCGACCGGCTCTACCCGGACCGGGTGCTGCTGTGCGAGGCCAACCAGTGGCCGGGCGACGTCGTGGAGTACTTCGGCGACCCGGAGACCGGCGGCGACGAGTGCCACATGGCCTTCCACTTCCCGGTCATGCCGCGCCTGTTCATGGGCGTGCGCCGCGAGTCGCGCTACCCCATCTCCGAGATCATGGCATCCACGCCGAAGATCCCGGCCAACTGCCAGTGGGGCATCTTCCTGCGCAACCACGACGAGCTCACGCTCGAGATGGTCACCGACGAAGAGCGCGACTACATGTGGTCGGAGTACGCCAGCGACCCGCGGATGAAGGCCAACATCGGCATCCGCCGCCGGTTGGCGCCGCTGCTGGACAACGACCGCAACCAGCTCGAGCTGTTCACCGCCCTGCTGCTCTCGCTGCCGGGCTCGCCGGTCCGCTACTACGGCGACGAGATCGGCATGGGCGACAACATCTGTCTGGGCGACCGCGTCGGCGTGCGCACGCCGATGCAGTGGACGCCGGACCGCAACGCCGGCTTCTCCACCTGCAACCCCGGCCAGCTCTACCTGCCGGTGATCATGGACCCGATCTACGGCTACCAGGTCACCAACGTCGAGG
>JBQCHF010000004.1:0-26167 GCA_051954955.1 Motilibacteraceae bacterium | reverse complement strand
CGCGGCCGTGCGCAGCTCGATCACCCAGCGGGCCGGGGTACCGGCCGCGGCCACCGTGACCGCCTCGCGCAGCGCCTCCACCTCCACCGGGGCGAGCGCGTCGCTGAGGGCCCACAGGGTCGCGCCGGGCCGCGCCGGTGCCAGCGCGAGCATCGCCTGGGCGGTGGGCGAGGCGGCCAGGAAGGTGCCGTCGGCCTCCAGCAGCACCGCCGGCGCGGCGGTGGCCGCCAGCATGACCTCGGCGGCCAGGGTGCGCAGCGAGGGGTCCTCGGGCGGCACCCCCTGCGCGCGCAGCGCGAGCAGCCGGGCGGCCGGTCCCCCGGTGCGCCCGCCCGCGTCGCCGCCGTCCACCGTCGCGACCCCGTCCCCCGCCCCCGCACGGGCGGAGCCCCTGCCTACCGCACCCGGTCTCCCTGGTGCGCCCCTACAGGCGTGGCCGATAGCGGAGCGGCAGCTACGCCGCCAGCGGGGCCCACCACCGCACCGTGGTGCCGCCGTCGACCCCCGGCCCGATCTCGCAGCCGCCGCCGCGGCCGGTGCCGCGCGCCACCATGTTGGCCAGCCCGCTGCGCCGGCCCGGCTGCCCGACGCCGCGGCCGTTGTCGCGGACCTCCAGCACGACGTCGTCGGTGCCGGCCCGCACCTCCACCTCCACCCGGCTCGCCCCGGCGTGCCGGGCGGTGTTGGACAGCGCCTCGCGCAGCACCGCGACCAGGTCCTCGGCCACCGCGGTGGGCACCCGCGCGTCCACCGCCCCCTCGAACTGCAGGGCCGGGGCGAAGCCCAGCGCCGGGGTGGCGGCCTCGCAGATCTCCAGCAGCCGGGCGCGCAGCCCGCCGCCGCCGGAGGCCGGGTCCTCGTGCTGCAGCGCGAACACGGCCGAGCGGATCTGCCGGATGGTGGCGTCCAGCGCGTCGACGTGGGTGGTGAGCGCCGTGGCCAGCGCGTGCCCGCCAGGACCCGAGGCGAGCGCCTGCAGCCCGAGCCCGGTGGCGAACAGCTGCTGCACCACGTGGTCGTGCAGGTCGCGGGCGATCCGGCTGCGATCCTCGAGCACCTCCACCCGGCGGGCCGTGGCCTGCGCGTCAGCCATCTCCAGCGCCAGCGCGGCCTGCGCGGCGGCGTCGACGGCCAGCACGAGGTCGTCCTCGGTGAACAGCGGCGCGCCGTGGTTGCCGATGGCGAGCGTGCCGCGGGTGCGCCCGCGGGCGACCAGCGGCACGACCATGACCGGGCCGAGGTCCAGGCTCTTGAGCAGCCCGCCGGTCCACCGCTGGTCCGCGCGCAGGTCCTCGACCAGCAGCGGCTCGCTCCGGACGAACACGCCGCCGCTCACCGACGTCGACGGCACGTGCATGCCGCGTTCGACGCCCGCACCGTCGGCGGCGACCACGGACAGCTGGTCGGACTCGTCCGCGAGCAGCACCACGGTGACGTCGGCCTGGGCCGCCGTGCGGACCGCCGCAGCCACGGTCTGGAGCGGGGCGGTGGCGGCGGCCGGGTCCAGCAGGGCGTTGGTGACCTCGCGGGAGGCGGCCAGCCAGCGCTCGCGGCGGGTGGCGAGGTCGTAGAGCCGGGCGTTGTCGATGGCCGAGGCGGCGGCCGCGGCCAGGGACTGCAGCAGCTCCTCGTCCTCGGCGGTGAACCCGGTGCCGTCGGCCTTCTCGGTGAGGTAGAGGTTGCCGAACACGCGGTCGCGGATGCGTACCGGCACCCCGAGGAAGGAGTGCATCGGCGGGTGGCCGGCCGGGTAGCCGGAGGAGGCCTCGTGCACGGCGACGTCGTCCAGCCGCAGCGGGCGCGGGTCGGCGATGAGCTGGCCGAGCAGGCCATGCTGGCCCGAGGGCAGCTGGCCGATCCGCTTGGCCAGGGCGGGCTCGAGCCCGGAGTGGATGAACTGCGCCAGGCCGCCCTCTCGGCCGAGCACCCCGAGCGCGGCGTAGCGGCAGCCGATGAGCTCGCGGGCGACGTCGACGATGCGCTGCAGCAGCACCGGCAGGTCGAGGTCGGCGGCGATCTGCTGGCTGGCGTAGACCAGACCGGTGAGCCGACCCTGGGTGCGCAGCACCTCCTGGGCGCGGTCCACCAGCTGCACGAGCAGCTCGTCGAGCTCGAGCCGGGCCACCGCGGGGAAGGTCATCGGACCGGTCCCGGGCCGACCGGGGGCCCCCGGGTCCGCCGTCGGGACCGACTCCGCCGCGTCAGCCGCCTGCGCCATCTCAGCGGTCTGCGCCATCTCGGACGGGTCCGGCGCGGGCCCGCGCTCGCTCACCCGCACCCGTTCGGCTGCCGCCCCGCGGCGCGCCCGCGTCTTCTCCTCCGGGCTGCCCTCACCCTGCGTGCCCATCTCGCGCCTCCCGCCCGGCGGACCCGCGCGGTCCGCGGCCCTGTCCCGGCCGGCCGTGCACGTCCTTCGGCTGCGATCGTACGGAAGGTGACACCGACTGCGTGAAAGCTGGTCGGTTCCTCCTGGCACGTCCGCATCCCAGCAGGACACCCCCGGCACCTGCACTCACGCACCGTGACGGCAGCGCGCGCGAGGACGGCGAAGGGGCCGCGGGAGGTGTCCCGCGGCCCCTTCGGCCGTTGCTGTCCGAGCCAGCCCTGCCCCGCGAGGGTCAGGCGCTGGCGAACACGCCCTGGTCGCGCAGGCTCTTGGCCGTGACGTCCCAGCCGTGCGCCGGGAAGCTGGCGGCGAGGTTGTCCAGCTCGGACTCGAGCTTGGCGCCGTAGCCGGCTCCGGCCAGGTTGCGCAGCGCCTCGACGAAGGTCTCCGAGCCGGTGGCCGCGCGCACGTTGCGACCGGTCGTGATGTCGTTGACGTAGGCGTGCTGGCCCTTGTTCAGCGGGGTGATGAACTTGACCTCACCCAGGATCTGGATGCCCGTGCCCTTGGCCTGGGCCACGGTGCGGGAGTTCTTGGAGACCTTGCCGCCACTCGCCACTGTGTTGCTCCTTGAGGACTGAATTGCTGCCGGCTGCTGCTCTGCCACCGCAGGAACCGGCCGAGAGCTGGACCTGACGCCGACGCCGACCGGTGAGGTCGGGCCGGCTCGCCGTGGAGGGCCGGGGCGTCGGGCACTCAACGGTACCTGATGCTCGACGGTGCGCGACGCGCTCGCGCGGACCTGGCCGCGCGCGTGGCCGGGATCAGCCGACGTCGGTGGGCCGTCGGACGCTGAGCGCCACCAGCACCGGCCCGGACCGCACCGCGGAAGGCCCGTCCGCACCGCACCCCGCGGCGCCGTCGGCCGTGCCCGACGCGCACCCCCCGCAGCCGGACGGCGGGCAGCCGACGGCCAGCTGCTGGGCGGAGAGCCGGCCCAGGCGCACCAGGTGGTCGACGGCGGCGTCGACGACGTCGCGGTCCAGCCCGGTGCGGTGGGCGACGTCGGCCAGGGAGGCCGCGCCGGCGTCGAAGGCGTCGAGCACGGCCCGCAGCGGCCCCCGGCCGCTCACCACAGCAGCCGTCCGAGCTGGAACACCAGCGTGGCCAGCGTCCAGGCCACCGTGAGCTGCACCCCGACGCCGAAGACCGTCCAGCGCAGCCCGATCTCCCGCCGCTGGGCGGCCAGGGTGGCCACGCACGGGGTGTAGGCGAGCAGGAAGACCAGGAACGCGAGCACCGCCGGGATCGGGTGGCCGCCGGAGGAGCGCTCGAAGTCGGCCTCGAGCTCGGTGCCGAGGTGGCCGGGCTGGTGCGCGCTGGCCGGCTCGGCCACCGCGTAGGTCTGGGCCCAGGAGGTGATGACCGCCTCCTTGGCCACGAACCCGACGACCAGGGCGCTGGAGGTGCGCCACTCCCCGAACCCGGCCGGGTCGAAGACCGGGGCGATGACCTTGGCGGTGGCGGCGTAGGCGCTGTCGGCCACCGGCACCTTCCCGAACTGCGCCTGGCCGGTGACCGGCACCGACTGCAGCACCCAGACGACCGCGACGGTGGCCACGATGATCCCGCTGGCGGTGCGCAGGAAGCCCTTGACCCGCACCCAGGTGACGACGGCGAGCAGCCGCGGCGCCGGGCGCTGGTAGGGCGGCAGGTCCAGCACCAGCGGGTCTGCGCCCATGGTCCGCCACAGAGTGGAGCGCATGGCCAGGCCGACCAGCACGACCAGCACGATCGAGACGACGTACATGGCGAACACCACCAGCCCCGCGTGCTGCGGGAAGAACGTGGTGGCCACCAGCACGTAGACGGTGAGCCGGGCACTGCACGAGGTGAACGGGACCAGCAGCGCGGTCATGACCCGCTGGCGCGCGTCGGGCAGCACCCGGGTGGCGCTGATGGCCGGCACGTTGCACCCGAACCCGACCACCAGCGGCAGGAACGCGCGCCCGGGCAGGCCGATGGTGCGCATGAGCCGGTCGGTGACCACGGCCGCGCGGGCCATGTAGCCGCTGTCCTCGAGCAGCGCCAGCAGCAGGAACATCACGGCCATCAGCGGCAGGAAGGTGAGCAGCATGCCGACGCCGGCCACCAGGCCGTCGACGACGAAGCCGCGCACGAACGAGCCGCCCAGGCCGACGGCGTCGAAGACCGCGCCGAACAGGCTGCTCACCGGGCCGGCCACGAACCGGTCCAGCGCGTCCTGCAGCGGGGCGGCCACGGTGGTGGTGGCCTGGAAGACCAGCCACATCACGGCCAGGAAGAGCAGCGGTCCGACCACCGGCGAGACGGCCCAGCGGTCGACCCGGTCCGACCAGGAGCGCCGCGGGGCGTCACCCTCGCTGGTGCACGCGGCGACCAGCGACTCGATCCAGGCGAAGCGCTCGTCGGCCAGGTCGAGATCGTCCGGCTCGGGGCCGTCCGCGGTGACGACCCGTTGGAGCGGGGCCGGCGCGGTGCGAGCGGCGACCACCGCCCCGGCGAGGTCGTCGACGCCGTGACGGTGGCGCGGGTCCAGCTCCACCACGGGCACGCCGGCCGCGGCGGCGAGCGCGCCGGCGTCGAAGCGGGTGCCGCGGCGGGCGGCGAGATCGGTCATGGTGACCGCCAGCACCATCCGCATGTCGGTCTCGCGCAGCTGGGCCACCAGGTAGAGGCTGCGGGCCAGGTGGGCGGCGTCGACGACGGCGACGACCACGTCCGGCCGGTCGGTCGCCGGCACCTCCAGCAGCAGCTGGCGGGTGAGTTCCTCGTCCGGGGAGACCGGGTCGAGGCTGTAGGCGCCGGGCAGGTCGACCAGGGCGACGGCCTGCGGGCCGCAGCCGCACTCCTGGTCGCAGCCGCACGGCACCCGCCAGGCGCCGCGGCCGACCTCCACCGTCGTGCCCGGCCAGTTGCCCATGGTGCGGCGGGCGCCGGTGAGGGCGTTGAAGAGGGTCGACTTGCCGGCGTTGGGGGCGCCCACGAGGGCGACCACCGGGGCGCCGGCCGGCGCGACGCCGCCACCGCCGTCGGAGTGGCAGGAGGGGGCGGCGACCGACGTCGTGGTGGCCGCGGGGGCGGGCCGGGTCACGCGGGGGTGGCGGCCACGGCCGGCACGTCGAGCAGGACCGGCACGTCGAGCAGGACCGGCAGGGCGGCCAGGGTGCGGCGGTCCAGCGCGATGCGGCCGTGGTCGACGGCGATGACGCGGCCGCCGCCGGAGGTCCGCTGGAGCACCTCGACCGACCGGCCGCGGCGCAGCCCCAGCTCGGCCAGCCGCCGGGAGAGCCCGGCGGGTGCGAGCGGCTGGGCGAGCGTGGCGCGGCCCCCGACGGGCACGTCGGCGAGCGTCTGGTCACTGGGCATGCGACTACGGTAGCTCAGGAAGGTAAGGCTTGCCTAAGTCGAAGGTCCTGCCGCGGTGACCGGGAGATCAGGGCTCGCGCATCAGGTCCGCGCGTGGCGGCGGACCCAGCCGAAGGCCGCGGTGGCGACGAACAGGACCGCTCCGATCACGAGCAGCCAGAACAGCCCCTTCACCACCGCACCGATGACGATGAGCACGAGCCACACGACCAGCAGCAGGGCGATGACGGCGAGCATGCGGCCTCCCGAGATCCGGTGCGGACGACGTTCGGTGGCTGTTCTCCCCCGCCGGACACGGTCTCCACCTCCCGGGAGCGGTTCGTCGACAGATCGCAACCTGCCGTCCCGCACCGAGCCCTCCACGCCCCACCCGGGCCACCGCATGGACGGCGATGGCGCGTGTCGGGCATCATTGGCACTCGAGGGGCGCGAGTGCCAATGTCCCTCACCAGGGCCGGAACGAGGAGGGTCACGTGCCGACGTACCAGTACGCGTGCACGGAGTGCGGGCACCAGTTCGAGGCGGTGCAGTCCTTCAGCGACGCGGCGCTCACCGAGTGCCCGCAGTGCCAGGGGCGTCTGCGCAAGGTGTTCTCCGCCGTCGGCGTGGTCTTCAAGGGCTCGGGCTTCTACCGGACCGACTCGCGCAGCTCGGGCAAGAGCAGCAGTTCCAGCACCTCCAGCGGCTCGGGCACCTCCAGCAGCGACTCCTCCTCGTCGAGCTCGTCGACGTCGGGCAGCACCGGCAGCACATCGAGCTCCGGAGCGGGCAGCTCGAGCAGCTCGGGCGGCTCGTCGTCCACATCCGGCAGCGCCGCCTGACACCGTCCCCAGCCGGGCCGCTCGGCCCGGACGGGAGGCTCGGGCGCCGGTAGCGTCCCGAGCGTGACCTCACCCTCGCCGCCCACCGCCGCCGCACTGCGCGACCTGCCCGCCTACACCGGCCCGCGGGCCGAGGTCGGCGTCATCGGCGGGTCGGGCCTCTACTCCTTCCTCACCGACGCCCGCGAGGTCGAGGTGACCACGCCCTGGGGCGAGCCGTCGGCCCCGCTGGTGGTGGGCGAGGTCTCCGGCCGGCAGGTTGCGTTCCTGCCCCGGCACGGGCGCGACCACCGGTTCCCGCCGCACCGGGTCAACTACCGCGCCAACCTGTGGGCGCTGCGCACCGTCGGGGTGCGCCAGGTGCTCGCGCCGTGCGCGGTCGGCTCGCTGCGCCGGGAGCTCGGGCCCGGCCAGCTGGTCGTGCCGGACCAGATCGTCGACCGCACCTGGGGTCGCGCGCAGACGTTCTTCGACGGCGCCGACGGCGTGGTGCACGTCAGCCTCGCCGACCCCTACTGCCACAGCGGCCGCGAGGTGGTGCTGTCCACCGCGCGCGCCCGCGGCCAGCAGCCGGTCGACGGCGGCACCCTGGTCGTCATCAACGGCCCCCGCTTCTCCACCCGCGCGGAGTCCCGGTGGCACGCGGCGGCGGGCTGGTCGCTGGTCGGCATGACCGGCATGCCGGAGGCGGCGCTGGCCCGCGAGCTGGCAATGCACTACACCGCGCTCGCCCTGGTCACCGACCACGACGCCGGGGTGGCGCACGGCGAGGGCGTCACGCACGAGGAGGTGCTGCGGGTCTTCGCCGAGAACATCGCCGACGTCCGCGACCTCCTGCACGCCGCGGTCCCCGAGCTGCCGGTGGCCCCGGACGGCTGCGGCTGCGAGCAGGTCCACGACGGGGTGCGCCTGCCCTTCCCGCTGCCGTGAGCCGGGCCCCAACCCGCTTGCCGCCCACCCGCGCGTCCGCTGCCCGGACCTGGGTGCCGGGCCGGCCCTCATGACCGTCCACCCGAACGCGCGGCGCGGCGCGTCCCCGCTGCGCCGCGACGTCGTCGGGGAGCTGTACCGGCTGCTGGCCCGGCACCGCCGTCTGGCCGCGGCGCTGCTGCTGGCCGCCGCGGCCGCGGTGGTCGTCGGCGCGCTCGCGCCGGCTCCCCCACCCACCCGGCCGGTCGTCGTGGCGGCCCACGACCTGCCGGCCGGGCGCCGGCTCACCGCCGACGACCTCGCCGTCCGCGACCTCCCGCCGCCGGCCCGCCCCGCCGGGGCCGTCCCGGACGTCCCGGCCGCGCTGGGCCGCACCGTGGCGGCCGGGGTCCGCCGCGGGGAGCCGCTCACCGACGCCCGACTGGTCGGCCCCGGGCTGCTCGCCGGCGCGCCGGCGGGGCAGGTGGCCGCACCGGTCCGGGTGGCGGACGCGGCCGAGGCCGCCCTGGTGCGCCCCGGCGACGTCGTCGACGTCCTGGCCGTGACAACCGCGCAGGCGCCCACGGCGGGGTCGGCCACCGCGGTGGGCGAGAGCACTGACGTGGCGGAGGTGGAGCGGCCGGACGTCGCGCCGGCCGCGGCCACCGTGGCCGCCGGCGTCCGGGTGCTCGCCACCCCGTCCGCCGACGACGCCGGCGCGGCGGGCGGGCTGGACGGGCTCGGCGGCGCGCTGGTCGTGGTCGCCACCGACCCGGCCACCGCGCGGGCGCTGGCCGCCGCGGCCGCCGTCGCGCGGCTCTCGCTGGTGCTGCGCAGCGGCTGACGGATCGTCCTCCCAGCCGGCGCGGCGACGACACGGCCGGTCCAGGATCGCGCCCGGGTGAGCGAGCGTGGCAGGCTGCCGTCCGGTCACCCCTCATCCGCACCTCTTGAGCACCCAGGAGCGCTCGCATGATCAAGGGATTCCGCGACTTCATCCTGCGCGGGAACGTCATCGACCTCGCCATCGCGGTCGTCATCGGCACCGCGTTCGCCGCCGTGGTCAAGGCGGTGACCGAGGCGTTCATCACCCCGCTGATCAACGCGATCGGCAAGCCGACCAGCCAGGGGCTCGGTTTCTCCCTGCGCACCGGCAGCGACGCGTTGAAGAAGGCCACCTTCATCAACATCTCGACGATCATCAATGCGGTGATCACGTTCGTGATCACCGCCGCGGTCGTCTACTTCCTCGTCGTCCTCCCCATGAACAAGCTGATGGAGCGGCGCAAGCGCGGCGAGGTGCCCGAGGTGACGGCGACGCCCGAGGACGTGGCGCTGCTGCAGGAGATCCGGGACATCCTGCGCGACCGCAGCGGCGTCGCCTGACGCCGCGCGAGCCCGGCGCGGCGGTGTCGACGACGGGGGACGTCAGCCCCCGTGGTGCGGGGGCACCTCGCGGAGGAACCGCTCGTCGTCGTCGGCGGGCTCGCGCTCGCCCCAGCCCTCGTCCCGCTCGTCGCGGGTGCGGTCAGGGAGCAGGTCGTCGTCCGGCCCGTGGCCGCTCACGCGAGCTCCGCGTGGTCGAGCGGCTGAGGGCCGGCGTGGGCGTCGACTCGGGAGCCGGGCTGCGCATCTCCGGGCACCAGCTGCCAGGGCGCGACCAGGCGGTCGGTGGCCAGCGGGGCGTCCCCGGGCGAGCGGACCAGCGCGGCGAACACGCCGGCGACGTCGCGCTGGGAGAGCATCCCGAGCACCCGGCCGGCGGGGTCGAGCACCGGCAGGTAGCGCAGGCCGTGGAACGACATCAGGCGGGCCGCGGTGGCCAGCGGCAGGTCGGGGGTGGCCGTGACGGACACCGGGGACATCGCCTCGGCCACCGAGGTCTCGTCCAGGTCGGCGCCGGCGGCGATGAGCCGGAGCAGGTCGCGCTCGGTGAGCAGGCCGACCAGCCGCTCGGACTCCAGGACCAGCAGCGCACCGGTCTGCTGCCGCCACATGCGGGCGGCGGCGGTGCGCAGGTCCTCGTTGCGGGCGTCGGTGGTGCAGGCACCGGTCATGAACCGGGCGGTCGTGAACTGGGCCGTCGGGGACAGAGACGGTCGGAACCGGTCCACGTCCACGTCGGCCACCCAGGTCGCTCGCCGGTGGCCGACCCCGGTGTCGGCCCCCTCTTCCGACCTCGAGGGTAGCCGGGGCTCGCGACCGACACAGCCTCCACCGTCCGGTGCGCCCCCATCGGCCCGGATCGGCTGGCCCGCCCCGGCGAATCCAGGCGGAGCCAGGGCCCGTTAGGGTCGGGACGGCGGTCACCGCAGGTCTCCAGCCGGTCTCCGACACGTCGTAGGACCTACTGGCAGGTAGGGCTGCGTCGGGCGGACCTGCACCGTGTGCACGTCGACGACCAGTTCAGCCGAGCAGCTGGGATCAGGGATGCCTCTTGCGGTGGCACCGCTCACGGACGTGAGCCTGTGGGTGCGCAGCAACGGTCTGGAGATCGTGCTGTTCGTCACCGGCGCGGCGCTGCTCACCCGCTTCGCGCAGTGGACCGGCGGCAAGGTGACCGCCCGCATCGACGCCAACGCCCGGGCCACGGACGCCGTGGTCCGATCCGAGGAGGCCAAGCACCGGCACGCGCTGGCGCAGGCGCTCACCTGGACGGCCATCGTCATCATCTGGTGCGTCACCGTCGTGCTGGTCCTGGACCGGCTCGGGGTGCCGCAGTCGGGCCTGGTCGCACCGGCCGCCGTCATCGGCGTGGCCCTCGGCTTCGGCGCCCAGCGGGTGGTGCAGGACGTGCTGGCCGGCTTCTTCGCGATCGCCGAGCGGCAGTACGGCTTCGGCGACCTCATCCGGGTGTCGGTGTTCGGGACGCCCGCCCCGGTGAGCGGCACCGTGGAGGAGGTGACCCTGCGGATCACCCGCATCCGCACCGCGGACGGCGAGGTGGTGATCACCCCCAACGGCCAGATCACGCAGGTCACCAACCTCTCGCGCAACTGGGCCCGGGCCGTGCTCGACGTCCCGGTCCCGGCGGCGGTGGACGTCCGGCACGCCAGCGAGGTGCTGGTCGCGGTGGGCGAGGACGCCTACCGAGACGCGGACCTGCGCCCGCTGCTGCTGGACCCGCCGACGGTGATGGGCGTGGAGAGCATCGAGGTCGACCAGTTCCAGATCCGGATGGTGGCCCGCACGCTGCCGGGCAAGCAGTTCGAGGTGGGCCGCGAGCTGCGCGCCCGCATCGCGGCGGCCTTCCGCGAGGAGGGCATCACCGTCCCGCCGACGCTGGGCACCGCGACGCCGACGGGGTCCGAGGCATGACCCCCACCCCGGGCCCTTCCGCCGGCACCGCCACGGGCACGAGGCCCCGCCGTCCCCGGCGCTCCACGCTGGCCCTATCCGCGTTCTTCCTGATCACCCTCGCGGTCTACTTCCTGGTCCGCCCGGTGCCGGCGCTGCCCACGACCGTGGCGACCGTCCCGGCCCCGCGTCCCACCGTGTCGCACCGGCCCTCGCCACGGCCCAGCCCGACGCCCACGCCCACGCCGACGCCGACGCCGACTCCGACCCCCGCACCGACGACGTCGCCCGGCCCCACCCCCGCACCGACCCCCGGCGTCTCCGGCTCCCCGGCTCCCTCGGACACGCTCTCGCCGACACCGGACGCGACCGGGGCGGCAGGCGCAGGCGATCCGGCAGCGACTCCCGCAGCCACCCAGGCCGGGCCGGCGCCCTCCCCCGCCCAGTCGTAGGCCCGGCGCCGCAACGGGGGCCGCCGCGCCGACGCCATCCAAGGGATCGGCGCCAGCGAGGGACCTGGGCCCACCGGGTCCGGCTGCCGGCGGTCACCCTCGACCGGCCCGACCGACCCCGACCGAGGCGAAGGCTCGCCGACCCAGCCGAATTCACCGGGGTGGGCGAGTGAAGATCACGGGGCCGTGATCGTTCCGGCCCGGCCCCAGGTGTCGCGGGGGGGCGGTCAGCGCCGGGCGGTCTGCCGCTCCCGGACGTCGGCCACCGCGGAGCCGGAGGCCTGGTCGCCGGCCAGCCGCTCGGCCAGCTTCCGGCGCTCCCGGTCCAGCATCGGCGAGGGCGGCATCTCGTCCAGCAGCGGCTCGGCGGCGTCGAGGTCGCGACGCAGCCGGCCCCGGGTGGCGTCGTCGGCCAGCCGCCACAGCGCGGCGTAGGCGGCCAGGACGTCGGCGGCCAGCAGGTGCTGGTGCGACTCGTGCGCGGAGACCAGCAGGGAGTAGAGCCAGTCCAGCACCCGGTCCAGGTCGTCGTCGCGGTAGACCACCGGGAGCGGGTCGTCCTGCGGCTCCACCGGGTCGTCCACCATCCAGCGGGCGGCGACGTCCTTGAGCGCGTGCAGCACCTCGCGGGCCACCTCGGGGTTCTGCTTGGCCGTGGAGCCGCTGGTCCAGGCGATGTTGCCCAACGTGTCGATGCCGGTGCTCGCGTCGTCGGCGATGTCGCGCTGCTCGGTGAGGTTGAACGCACCGGCGACCTCCCGGGCGATGTCCTCGGCCCGCTGCTGCTCCCCGTCGCGCACCAGCGCCAGCGGGTCGCCCACGGCGACGGCCTGCCCGACGGTGACCAGCAGCTCGACCTCCGCGTGCTCGGCCGGCTCCAGCGCCGTGCGCAGCCGGTCCAGATCCACCGAGGTGAGATAGCCGGTGACCTCGGCGTAGTAGGTCGCGAGGACGTCGTGCTCGCCGGTGGTGGCGCGCCGGGTGCAGGCGATCAGGGCGGCCTCGCGCCGCCGCGCGTCCAGCACCCGCCCGCGGATGTGCGACACCACGTTGGTGGGCCGCATCTGGCTGATGGTCGTGTAGACCAGCACGATCAGGATGAGCAGCGCCACGATGGTGAGGACCACCGCGATGGCCGCGCCCATGATCGGCGGCATCTTGTCCTGCACCGCGGCCATGACCACGTAGGAGAACAGGGCCAGGCCGACGAAGAACCCCAGGAACGCCTGGTTGGCCCGGCGGCGCAGGAACTGGTCGAAGACGACCGGGGAGAGGCTGGAGGCGGTCTGCTGGACCGCCAGCAGCAGCACCGAGAACGTGATCGAGGTGACCGTGACCAGGCCGGTGGCCACCGCCTGCAGGGCCGCGTTGGCCGCCTGGGCCCCGATCACATGGCTGACCTCGCCCCGCACGCTGTCCAGCGCGGACAGGCGCTTGGTCTGGTCGGCGAGGATCGACAGCACGGCGAGCGCGGCGAACCCGGCGACCACCGAGAACGGCACCAGCGCGAAGTCGCGCAGCGCGGCCAGGACCCGGGGCCTGGTCTGCCGCCGCCGCACCGAGCGCGACTCGGACGCGGCATGCCCCTGCGAGGAGCGCACGCCGACCAGGTAGCCGCCCTCGGCGGACCGGTCGCGCCCGCCGTCCCCGTTCTTCGCCGTCGTGGCCATGACCCTCCTTCGCACCGTGGGGCATACCCGCGACGGCGCGAAGATCACCGAGCGGCGACAGTGATCAGGGCGTGAGCAGCAGCTTCCCGGTGGTGCGCCGGCCCTCCAGGTCGCGGTGCGCCTGGGCGGCGTCGGCCAGCGGGTAGCGGCCGCCGATCCGGACGTCGAGGCGCCCCTGCGCCACCGCGCCGAACAGCTCGCCGGCCCGCCAGAGCAGCTCCTCGCGGGTGGCGACGTAGTCGCCCAGCGTCGGCCGGGTGACGAACAGCGAGCCGCCGGTGTTGAGCCGCTGCAGCTCGAGCGGGGGCACCTGCCCGCTGGCCGCGCCGAACAGCACCAGCAGGCCGCGCCGGCGCAGGGCGGCGAGGCTGCCGTCGAACGTATCGCGCCCGACGCCGTCGTAGACGACGGCGACGCCCTGCCCGCCGGTGAGCTCGCGCACGCGGTCGGCGAAGCCGTCGTAGCCGAGCACCTCGTCCGCGCCGGCCGCGCGGGCCAGCACCGCCTTCTCCTCGCTGCCGACGGTGGCCAGCACGCGCGCGCCGCGGTCCTTGGCCAGCTGCACCAGCAGCAACCCGACGCCGCCGGCTGCCGCGTGCACGAGGACCTGGTCGCCCTCCGACACCGCGTAGGTGGAGGTGACGAGGTAGTGCGCGGTGAGGCCCTGCAGCAGCACGGCGGCAGCGACGTCGTCGGCCACGCCGCCGGGCACCGGGACCGCTTTCTCCGCGGGCACCAGCACCTGCTCGGCATAGCTGCCCTGGGCCTGCGACCAGGCGACCCGGTCCCCCACCTCGACGTCCTGCACGTCCTCGCCGACGGCGAGCACCCGGCCGGCGCCCTCCGAGCCGAGCACGAACGGGGTGGGCACCCGGTAGACGCCCTCGCGCTGGTAGGTGTCCATGTAGTTGACGCCGGCCGCGGCCACCTGCACCAGCAGCTGACCGGCGCCCGGCGCGGGCGCCTCGACGTCGCGGACCGCGAGGACCTCCGGGCCGCCGTTGCTCTCCACCAGCACCGCGCGCACGCTCGTCACCTGCTCCTTCGGATGGATCGACGGGATCGATTGGTCGGCGGGAAGCTCAGTCCAGCTGCAGCTGCTCGGTGCGCCGCGGCATCAGCGCCACCGCCACCACGGCGAGCGCGGCCGCGACCGCCAGGGCCAGGAAGACGTGGTGCGAGGCGTCGTCGAGCGCGCTGCGGACGTAGGCGAACGCCGGCGAGCCGTCGTCCTTGCTGTCCAGCACCAGCCGGGTGGCATCGCCCTGCGGGAGCTTGCCGGCGACTTCGGCCGGGGGGTGGGCGAAGCGGTGGGCCAGGGTGGCGTTGGCGATGGCCCCGAAGATGGCCACGCCCACCGCGCTGCCGATGGAGCGGGAGAACATGTTGGTGCCGGTCACCACGCCGCGCCGGTTCCAGCCGACCACCGACTGGATCGCCACCACGACCGGCGCGCTGGACAGGCCGAGCCCGACGCCGACCACGAAGCAGGCGGCCCCGACCTGCC
This sequence comes from Motilibacteraceae bacterium, assembly GCA_051954955.1. Classification (GTDB taxonomy): domain Bacteria; phylum Actinomycetota; class Actinomycetes; order Motilibacterales; family Motilibacteraceae; genus JBQCHF01. The sequence goes on along the minus strand of JBQCHF010000004.1, from coordinate 11,777 downwards.
AGACCGGCGTCGAGAGCCCGAGACCGAGGGTGAGCAGCACGCCGACGACGGCGACCACCGAGCCGATCACGGCGGTGTCGCGGAAGCCGATGCGCAGGTAGATCCGCCCGGAGAAGGTGGCCGCCAGCGGCCAGCCCACGGTGAGGGCGGCCAGGGCGAGCCCGGCCACCAGCGGCCCGGTGCCGAGCACGCCCTGGACGTAGGTGGGGACGTAGGAGCTCAGCCCGAGGGTGATCGCGCCGACGGCGAACGCGGCGACGTTGCCGCCCACCAGGATCCGCCGGCTGAAGACCCACAGCGGCAGCACCGGCTCGGCGGCGCGCCGCTCGACCAGCACGAAGCCGACCACGAGGACGACACCGGCCGCGAGCACGAGCACGCTGATGGCCGAGGTCCACGCCCAGGCCACCCCGCCCTCGAGCAGGCCGAGGATGACCAGCGAGCAGCCGGCCATCAGCAGCCCGGCGCCGAGGTAGTCCATCCGGTGCGAGCGGCGCTCCACCTGCTCGACGAAGTGCCGCACGAGCATCCAGGTGGCGACCGCGCCCAGCGGCAGGTTGACGAAGAAGATCCAACGCCAGGTCAGGTACTCGGCGAAGACACCGCCCAGCGTGGGGCCGAGCACCGCGGCGATGCCCCACACGCTGGCCAGGTAGCCCTGCACCCTGGCCCGCTCCTCCACCGTGTAGAGGTCGCCGACCACCGTCATGCCGATCGGCTGGATCGCGCCGGCGCCGATGCCCTGCACCGCCCGGAACGCGATGAGCGCGGGCATGCTCCAGGCCACCCCGCACAGCACCGAGCCGAGCAGGAACGCGCCGATGCCGAAGAACATCACCGGGCGGCGGCCCAGGATGTCGGCCAGCTTGCCGTAGAGCGGCACGGTGACGGCCTGAGTGAGCAGGTAGACCGAGAACAGCCAGGGGAACTGGGAGAAGCCACCGAGGTCGTCGACCACCGACGGGATGGCCGTCGCGATGATCGTGCTGTCCAGGGCCACCAGGCCGGTGCTGAGCATCAGGGCCAGCAGCACCGGGCCGCGCTCCGAGCGCAGCCCCACACCCTGCTTGCGGCCTGTCGGCGCCGCCGTCGTCGTCACGGAGGAGAACCAATCGCGCCGAACGGGCCCCTATTCCCGCTCGGGCGGACCGACATGGCGGTGCGGGTGGACCGGCGCTGACCTGTGCTGGACTGCACGCGTCGGCGCCGACCGGCGCGGCCCTAGCCCCCAGCGATGATCGTGAGCAGCCGTTCGACCGGGAAGGGCTTGGCCAGGAAGGAGATCTCGCCCTCCGCGTCGGCGGTGAGGTGCACCGCGCGGGGGTCCAGCAGGGCACCGGTGCACAGCACCAGATGGGCCTTGGGCAGCCGTTCGCGCAGGCGGCCGAGCAGGGTGAGGCCGTCCTCCCCTGGCAGCTGCAGGTCGGTGACCACGACGTCCACCTCATCCCCGGGAGCGGACGAGCCGCCGGCGAGCTCGTCGAGCTGCGCCTGCGCGCTGCGGCCGTCGGCGGCGGTGAGGACCCGGTGGCCGGCCGACTCCAGTAGCCGCGCCATGGCGTGCCGCTGGGCCGCCGAGTCCTCGACCAGCAGGATCCGGCGGCCGCCGGCTCGCGCCCCCGGCTCCCCCGGCTCCTCGCTGCTGCCTGCGTGGGAGCGGGGCAGCGGGCGCTCGGGCCCGATCCGGTGGCTCTCGTGGTCGCCGACCAGCCGGAAGTCCTGGGCCCCGGCTCCCAGCGCTGCCGGCAGCACGATGGTCACCTTGGTACCGAGCCCGGGCTCGGAGTCGATGCCCACCGAGCCGCCGTGCTGCTCCACGAGGGCCGCCACCTGCGCTAAGCCGAGGCCGGTGCCGCCGGGGCGCCCGGTCACGAACGGCTCGAAGACGTGCTCGAGCAGGTCCGGGCGCACGCCGACGCCGTCGTCGGCGACCACGATCCGCACCGTGGCCGCGCTCTGTGGCACCTCCTCGGCCGATTCCTCCGAGGGGTCGTCGGAGTCGCGGATCTCGACCACGACGTGCTGCGCCCCGGTGCTCTCGTCCAGGGCGTTGAGCAGGACGTTGCCGAGCACCTGCCGGAGGCGGTCCGGGTCGGCCAGCACCGCGCGGGCGCCTTCGGCCACGACCTCGATGGAGCAGGTGGGCTTGGAGGTGTCCACCACCCGCTGCACGGCTTCCTGCACGTGCCGCACCGGGTCCAGCGGGCGCCGGTCCAGCTGTGCGGTCCGGGCCAGGTCGAGGACCTGCTCGACGATCCGGCGGCCGACAGCGATCTCCGCGAGCTGGTGCCGCACCAGGTCGCGGCTGCCGTCGGAGAGCTCGGGCTGGCGGGCCAGCAGCTCGGTGGTGAGGCTGAGCGCGGCCAGCTCGTTGTTGAAGTCGTGGGCGACACCGGCGGCCAGCCGGGCCATCGACGCGGCGTGGCGGTCCTTCGCCTGCAGCTCGCGCCGACGGGCCAGGGCCCGCTCGGCGGTCACGTCCTGGACGGCCGCACCGACGCCGAAGATCTTGCCGTCCTCCCGGACCGGGAAGTAGTTGACCTTCCAGTCCCGGGGGACGTTCGGGTCGCCGGGCTTGCGGCCGGACAGGTCCAGCCCGATGTAGGAGGCGCCGTTGTCGAGGATGTCCCGCAGCATCGGCTCGATCTGCGGCCAGAGGGTGGGCAGCACGTCGCGCGGGTGCCGCCCGAGGTGCTCCTCCACCGGCACGCCGTTGATCTCGGCCAGCTCACGGTTGAGCTTGCGATAGACCAGGTCCTCGTCCAGGAACCCGAGACCGATGGGTGCCTGGTCGATGACGGCGTCGACGAGGGCCTCGGACTCGCGCAGCTCGGTGGCCGCGCGCAGCTCCTCGGTGAGGTCCTGGCAGGTGCCGACCCAGACCGTCTCGTCGGTGTCCTCGTCGGGGTCGAGGGGGCTGGCGTGCGCCTGCACCCACCGCCAGCCGCCCTCGCCGGACCGGACCCGGTAGCGCTCGTGGAAGTCGGCCCCGGATCGGAGCGCGCGCGTCCACGCCTCGCTGGCCCGCACCCGGTCCTCCGGGTGCACCAGCTCGGGCCGGCGCCGGTCGGCCACCTGCTCCGCCTCCAGCCCGAGCAGGGCCCGCATCGAGGCGTTGGCGTAGGTCATGCGGCCGTCCGCGTCCGCGAGCCAGACCGCGCAGGGCAGCGCGTCGGCCAGCTGTCGCCGTTCCCGCTCGCGCCGACCGTCTGGCACCGCACCTCCCCGTTCGTCCACCCGCTTCGACCACCGCTTCGACCACCGCTTGGACCACCAGTGCTCGAGGACCGGCGCGGTGCCCAGTCCTACCCCCTCCGGTCGCGGCTCAGACGTCGCTGTCGTCAGGACCGGTCACGCTGACAGACTCCGGTGACAGCCAGCAGCCACCGGAGGTGCGCCGTGACCAGCCGCGAGAGCCCCCAGCCGAGCAGCGCGAGCGCGCCGGCATCACGTGCGGGACGCACCGCGGAGTGGTGGCGGTCCGCGGTGGTCTACCAGGTCTACCCGCGCTCGTTCGCCGACTCGGACGGGGACGGGATCGGCGACCTGCGCGGGGTGCTGGCGCACCTGGACCACCTGCAGGCCCTCGGCGTCGACGTCGTCTGGCTCTCCCCGGTGTATCCCTCCCCGCAGGAGGACAACGGCTACGACATCAGCGACTACCAGGACGTGGACCCGATGTTCGGCACGCTGGAGGACCTGGACGCGCTGATCGCCGCGCTGCACGAGCGGGGCATGCGGCTGGTGATGGACCTCGTCGTCAACCACACCTCGGACCAGCACCCCTGGTTCCAGGAGTCCCGCTCCAGCAAAGAGAACCCGAAGCGGGACTGGTACTGGTGGCGGCCTCCACGGCACGGCCACCAGGGCGGCACGCTGGGCGCCGAGCCGACCAACTGGGCCTCGTTCTTCTCCGCCCCCGCGTGGACCTACGACGAGACGACGGGCGAGTACTACCTGCACCTGTTCGCGGAGGGGCAGCCGGATCTGAACTGGGAGAACCCGCAGGTCCGCGAGGCGGTGTTCGCGATGATGCGCTGGTGGGTCGAGCGCGGGGTCGACGGGTTCCGGATGGACGTCATCAACCTGATCTCCAAGCAGGTGCGGCCCGACGGCTCGCTGCCGGAGGGGACCGTCCGGGGCGGCTCGCACGTGGCCGACGGATCGGCGTTCTACACGAACGGCCCCCGGGTGCACGAGTTCCTGCGGGAGATGAACGCGGCGGTGCTGGCCGGGCACGACCTGCTCGCCGTCGGCGAGACACCCGGTGCCTCGGTGGAGGACGCGCGGCTCTACACCGCGTCGGACCGGCACGAGGTGGACATGGTCTTCACCTTCGAGCACGTCTCGCTGGACAGCGCCCCGGGTGGGACCAAGTGGGACCTGGCTCCGCTGCAGCTGCCCGAGCTCAAGGCGAATCTCACCGCCTGGCAGGAAGGCTTGGCTGACGAGGGCTGGAACTCGCTCTACTGGGACAACCACGACCAGCCACGGATCGTCTCGCGCTGGGGCGACGACGGCGAGCACCGGGTGCCCAGCGCGAAGTCGTGGGCCACGGTGCTGCACATGATGCGCGGGACGCCGTACGTCTACCAGGGCGAGGAGCTCGGGATGACGAACGCTCACTTCACGTCCCTGGACCAGTACGAGGACGTCGAGTCGGTCAACTTCGCCCGGGACGCGCTGGCCCGTGGGGTGCCGCAGGAGCAGGTGCTGCGCTCGCTCGCGGTGAAGTCGCGGGACAACGCCCGCACACCGATGCAGTGGGACGGCTCCGCGAACGCCGGCTTCACCTCCGGCACGCCCTGGCTGCCGGTCAACCCCAACCACACCGAGATCAACGCCGCTACACAGGTCGGCGACCCCGGCTCGGTCTTCTCGCACTACCAGCGCCTGATCTCGCTGCGTCACGAGCTCGACGTGGTGGTGCACGGCGACTACCGGCTCCTGCTGCCCGATCACGAGCAGGTGTTCTCCTACGTGCGGTCGTCGGGCGATGAGCACCTGCTGGTTCTTTCCAACCTCAGCGGGCAGCCGGCCGAGGTCGACCTCGGCGACGACGACGGGCTGCTCGCCGGTGAGCTGCTGCTGACGACGCATCCGGTCGAGGAGCCGGCGTCGGCACCGCTGCGGCTGCGCCCGTGGGAGTCCCGGGTGCTGCTGGCCCGCTGACGCCCCTCAGTCCGGCACGAAGCCGTGCAGCAGGACCATGACCTCCCGGGTCGCCGCGTCCGGCGGGAGGGTGCGCCGACCCGACCGGGTCCGGTGCCGCTTGGCGAACGACGCGATCACCGCGCTCAGCTCGCCGTGCAGCTCGGCCAGCTCCTCGGCGCTGAGACGGAGCACCGCGCTGTCGTTGAAGGAGGCGTCGGCCCACTCGTCGGGGTGCTGCGCGGCGCGGTGCAGCGCCTGCTGGAGCTTCTCGTACTCGACGGCGAGGGCGCTCGAGGCGACGAGCCGGCCGGCCTCGGCCGCCGCCGGGTCGCCGGCCACCTGTGAGGGCTGCCAGGTGAGCCGCTTGTCCGACAGGCGCCACCACCGCTCGCGGCGGTCGCCGGCCACGTCGACCTGCTCGAGGTAGCCGTGCTGGGCGAGCTGGTGCAGGTGGTAGCTGACCAGCGCCACCTGGGCGGACACCTTCTGCGCCAGCCGGCTGGCGGTGGCCTCGCCGGCGATCGCGAGCTCGAGGTAGAGGCGCACCCGCAACGGGTGGGTGAACGCCTTGAGCTCGTCGGGCGAGGCGAAGGGCGGCGCTGCGCCCGAGGTGCGTTCACGCCGCGGCATGGCGGCCACGGTAGACGCGGCCGGACGCGATGCGCAAGAAGCCTTGCGCATCAGTCGCCCTCCGGGCACCCTGCATGCAGTGCGCAAGGAACCTTGCGCATCTGTTTCCGACCGCTGGGGGACGACATGGCAGCGTCGCTGCGATCCCGTGAGGCGACGGTGCTGCTCACCGCTTCCGCTGTGAGCGCCGTGGGATCGGGCCTCAGCACGACCGGGATGCTGCTGGTGCTGTCCGCGCCCGGGATCCACACACGAGTGCTCGCGTTCGTCTCGATCGGGTGGTTGCTCGGCACCCTGCTCGGCTCAACCGTCGCCGGCCGGACCACCGACTCGGCTCACTCGCTGCCGCGGCGGGCGACGGTAGCCGACGTCGGGGCTGCCGTGGTGTCCGGGCTGGCGGCGCTCGGCGGTGCACGCGCACCCTGGACGCTCACCCTGGTCGGCGGGGCGGTGCTGGCCTGCACCGCCGTCGGCGCGAACGCCCGGCAGGTCCTCGCTGCCCGCTGGTTCGGCAGCGACGTGGGCCGGTTCTCCAGCCTGAGCAGCGCGCTCTCCGGCGCCGCCGCGGCGATCGGAGGCGGCCTGGCCGCACTGCTGGTCCACGAGGGGCGTTCCCTGGCGCCGCTGTTCACCGCCGACGCCGCCACCTTCGGCGCGGCGGCGCTGCTGCGCGCGCTCCTCCCTGACGAGGCGGCGCATCCTGCGACCCACGCGACCGGCCAAGGGCCGCGCGGGCTGCTGCCCCGCCTGGGCGTCCTCGCCCTGCCCGGTGTGGCTGCCCTGGTGGCGGTGTTCTGCCTGGCCCAGCTGGCCGAAGCAGTGGCGGCCCGGCTGTTCGTCCCGGTGGTGCTCACGGTCTTCGCAGCACCTGCGGGTTGGGTGCCGCTGCTGGAGGGCGTCGGCGTGGTCGGCGCGGTGGCCGGGGCGATGCTCGTGCCGGTGGCGCGGCGACTGCTCCCCGGCCGGTCCGGCTGCTGGCCGCCACACTGCCCGGGCTGGCCGCCGCGGTGGCCGCCTACGGCCTCGTGCCAGCCGTGCCCGCGCTGGTCCCGCTCGAAGCCCTGGTCGCGATGCTCGGGACGGTCGCGGGCGCCGCACTGGTCGAGGCGCTGGCACTCGCCGTGCCGCCGGAGCGTCGCGGGCAGGCGTTCGCGGCGCTGCTCACCGCCGGCACCCTGGCGCAGGCCTGCGCTCTGGCGGTCCTGGGCATGGCCGCCGACCGGCTGGGGCTGCGCACGACGCTGGTGCTGGGCAGCCTTCCGCTGCTGGCAGCCGTGCCGTTGGCGCTCCGGGCCGGCCGCATCCTGGCGCCGACCCGGCCGATGCCTGGACCGGCACCAGCCGACGACCTAGCCTCCCCCGCATGAGCGTCACCGCCTGGCTCCTGGATGCCGATCCGGCCATCCGCTGGCAGGTGCTGCGCGACCTGCTCGACGCACCGGACGACGTCGTCGCGGCCGAGCGGAGCCGGGTCGCCACCGAGGGATGGGGCGCCCGCCTGCTGGCGCGGCGCGACCCGGACGGTCAGTGGGGCGGGGGTGCCTGCTTCCCCGCCGACTATCCGTGGGCCGAGGCCGGCGAGGGCCAGCCGTGGACCTCCACCCTGCCTGTGCTGGAGCTGCTGCGCGACCTCGGTCTCGACCCGGCGGCGGAGAATGCGCGGGAGACCGTCGCCCTGGTGAGCGAGAGCTGCCACTGGGAGTACGACGGGTCACCGTTCTTCCAGGGCGAGGTCGAGGCGTGCGTCAACGGGCGCACTCTGGCGCTGGGGGCGTACTTCGGCGTGGCCGTCGACGCCCTGGCCGAGCGCCTGCTCAGGGAACAGCTCGAGGACGGCGGCTGGAACTGCGAGACCCAGAACGGCTCCGTCCGTTCGTCCTTCCACAGCACGCTCTGCGTGCTGGAGGGGCTGCTGGCGTACGAGCAGGCGAACGGCGCCATTCCCGCCACCACGGCCTCCCGACGCCGTGGCGAGGAGTACCTGCTGACTCGCCGGCTCTTCCGTCGTCTGAGCACCGGCGAGGTCGTCGACCCCTCCTGGTTGCAGTTCTCGTTCCCGGTCCGCTGGCACTACGACGTCCTGCGGGCTCTCGACTACTTCCGCTCCACCGAGGGCCCGGTCGATGAGCGGATGGGTGAGGGGCTCGACCTCCTTCGAGCCAAGGAGCAGCCCGACGGCACCTGGCTGCTGGAGAACACCCACGCCGGCGAGGTGCACTTCCCGCTCGAGGACGGGGACGGGCAGCCCAGTCGCTGGAACACGCTACGAGCGCTGCGCGTGCTGCGCTGGGCCGGCTGAGCGCGCGCTCAGGGCTCGGGCCCTCTCAACCCGAGAGAGCGCGAGAAGTCGCCGGCGCGACACAACCGAGGGCGGTCACCGCTGCGTCTTCGGGATGGAAGCGTCGGCGGCGGAGGGCACCAGGGGCGGGGGACGGCGAGTGCGCGAGGCGGAGTTCACCGAGTTCGCAGCAGCGCACGCCCCTGCACTCCGGCGCCTCGCCTACGGCCTCACCGGCAGGTGGGACCGCGCCGACGACCTGGTGCAAGGGGCTCTCGAACGCACCTACAGCCGTTGGCCCACCGTGCGCCGCGCTGATGATCCCGGTGCCTACGTGCGGCGGATCCTGGTCAACCTGGCTAGCAGCGAGGGGCGCCGACCCTGGCGCCGGCACGAGCTGAGCACCGACCTGCCGCCGGAGCCGGCGCCACCGCAGGCACCCACGGGGCCCGACGCCGCCGAGCAGGTCGGGCAGCGGCTGGATCTGGCCCGCGCCCTGGCCGGGCTGACGGTGAAGCAGCGCGCCGTCGTGGTCCTGCGCTTCTACGAGGACCGCTCGGTGGAGGAGGTGGCGGCGATCCTCGGCATCGCCGAGGGCACCGACAAGCGGCAGACCTGGGACGCGCTGCGACGCCTGCGATTCCTGTTGCCCGACCACGAACCAGATGCGGGACGCCCTCCCGCCGGTCATCCGACGTCGAGATCGAAGGACGCGACCGTCGACCCATCAGGAGCGGAGGAGGTGCCCCGTGCGTGAGAACGGCGAGCCCCTGCTGGAGGAACCGCTCGATCCCGAGCTGGCCGCGCTCCGGCGGCTGCTACACGACGCGGGTTCCTCCAGCGTGCCGCCAGGTGGCTTCGATCTGGCCGAGGCGGTGCGCGGAGGTCACCGCCGCGCCAGGCGTCGCCGTACGGGGCAGGTGCTGACAGGCGTCGCGGCAGCCGCCCTGGTCACCGGGTTGGCCGCCCTGCCGCATGGCGTCCTCCACTCTGGTCCACCGCCTGCTGCCCCCAGCCCGACGCCGACAACCTCCGGTGCACCGTCGCCGTCCCCGACCTCCAGCGCGGCGGAGGGTGGGACTCTGGCGCGGGTGCTCGCCGATCCCGCCGCGGGCGTGAGCGATGTCGTGTTCACCGATGCGCAGCACGCCTCCGCCCGCCTCTACCTCTGCCCGAGCACCTGCACGTCCTACGCCCTGATCACCGCGGACGCCTGGCGCACGTGGCATGCACTGCCGGCTCCTGACGGCGGGGGCGAGACGATCCCGCTGTCGGACGGCTCGGTCCTGGTCGGGTCGGGCGACGGCACGGGGAGGGCCGTCGTCACCCTGCTGCACCCGGAAGGGTCGACCGCACGGGTCGCCATCTCCCCCGTGCCCGTCCCCTTCTCCGCAACACTGGACATCCTGCCGCGGCTGCCCTTCCTGAGCCTCGCGTCCGGCAGCAAAGCTCCCTTCTGGACCTACGACGCGACGACGAGCACCTTGCACCCCGTCGATCTCGCACCCCCGGGCTACCCCCTCACGACTCCGGTGCTCACCCCCGACGGAACACTGGTCGTCGTGAGCCGAGAACTGGCCTCGGCCACGGGGCCAGCCCTCGTCGCCCGGAGCGCCGACTCCGGTCGCACCTGGATCTCTGAGCCCCTCCTCCCCAAAGGCCCGGACGCAGGCACCCTGCTCTTCGCGGCGTCCGGTGTCGGCGGCCAGCTCGCCGCCGTCTTCGGCCCGCCCACTGACGGCAGCAACCCGTTCGGACAGTTGCAGGTGAGCACAGACGGGGGACGCCACTGGACGGTCAGCGCGATGACGGGCGGCAGCCCGTCCACCGTGTCAGGCCTCGCATGGACATCCGGCAGTGCCCTGCTGCTGGCTGAGGACGCGCCAGGACGGGTGTGGATCCGACGTGCCGGGCAGTCGTTGCAGCCTGCCGCGGGCGCGCCGGCCGGGCAGACCGCGATAGGGACCCTTTCAGGCATCGTCTCCACCCAGACCAGCCCCCGCCAGGTCTTCTGGACCGTGGACGGGAGGCGCTGGTCCGCGTGGACGCTGCCCACCTCGGTCCCGGACCCCGACTCCGTCCTTGTCGCTACCCCTGGGACTCCGGGCAAGGGAAGGTAGATGGCCCAGCGGGTCAGAAAGGCGGCTCATCAGAGCTGCCGGTCGTGCCCCAGCCGTGCCCGATCTCGGGCAGGAGTCGGTGGGGTTCTCGTCGGTATTCGTGCCCGGAGTGGGTGATCGTCCGGTGGCTGCCGTCGTCGTCTCTGATGACGTCGAGGTGTCTGGTGGTCTTGAGCTGGTGGGTGGTCTTGCACTCGGGGTGCAGGTTGTCCTTGCTGGTCGGCCCACCCGTCGGCTTCGATTGTGGATCGTGCGGGTCTGGGGGTGGTCTCCATTCGTCGAGGTGGTCGTCCTCGGCCCACTCGACGGGTGCGTCGCACCACGGTGAGGCGCAGGTGGGTTTGGTGGCGATCAGCCAGTCCCGGATCGCGGCGGTGGGCTTGTACCGCTGCACGCTCAACGTCTGACCCGCCTTGTCGACGACGGCGACCAGCCAGGACTTCGCGGCGGCGACCAGGTCGCGCAGCACCGGGGCGGGGATGGTGCCGAAGCCGCGCAGCTCGCCCGGGTCGTCCGCGAGGCCGAACGCGGTCTCCAAGCTCACCACGGTGACCGGCAGCACCTCCCGTTCCTTCGCGACCAGGGGTGCGCCGTCGTGGGCGGCGAGGGTGCCGCGTTCGGCCAGGTCCGCGAGGGCGTCGAACCTCCACGCCGGCAGGCCCTGCTTGAACACCTGCTGACGGCGCTTCTTCGTCCCCTGGCACACCTCCAGTGCGGCGACGTGCTCTGGTGAGCCCTCGCCGTGCTGCTTCCACGCCGCCCGCATCGCCAGCTGCGCGTCCTTCTCGGTGGCCTTGGCCTGCGAGCGGGCCTTGTCCCGCATCCACCGCGCGTGCCCTTCGACGAGCTGCGCGAGCCGGTGCACCTGCACCGGGTCCGACACCGCGCGCAGGGTGGACTCGCGGACCAGGGTGCGCCCGTCGGCGTCGTCGGTGTCGACCTGGTCGTGCCACACCTCCACCCGACGGCCCTTCCTCGCCTTCTCGTGCTCCAGCGCGCCCCGGTCCGGCAGCAGCTTCGCGAGCACCCGGTCGATGTGCCGCTGCAGCTCCTTGGTGGTGGTCTCGGCCACCTTCGGCAGCACCAGGTCCAGCACCTCGGCCAGCAGCTCCTCGGGGACCGCCCAGGTGGAGGTGCGCAGCACGTGCCACTGCTGGCGGGTCATCACGCCCTGCAGCATCAGCTCCCGGGCACGGGCGTAGGGCCCGTCGAGCTGGCGGGCCTGCTCCGCGACCGCGTACATACCGGCCGGGGACAGCCGCATCCCGAGGCGCAGCTCCTCCCGCCGGCAACGCGCGGCCATCTCGGCCGGGTCCTGCCACTGCGCGAACATCCGGTCCGCCTCTTCCTCGGAGTACGGCTGCTCACCCCAGCCCTCCGGGCCCGGATCCTTGATGTGCGGGGAGGCGTCCCCGAGGGAGGCGTCGCGTTCGGCGGCCAGGCACTGTGCCACGGTCCGCAGGTGCCGGCCCTCCACGGCCGCCACCGCGGCCTTGGTCGCCGCCGTGAGCAGCACCCGGTCGTACATCCGCAACTTGGCCCCGTCCAGGCCGTTGAGCAGGTCCGCCACACCAGTCGCGAGCGGGTTCTCACCC
>JBQCHF010000003.1:0-9491 GCA_051954955.1 Motilibacteraceae bacterium | reverse complement strand
ACTACCTGGACGAGTTCACCTTCCGGTTCAATCGGCGCAGATCCAAGGCGCGAGGAATGCTCTTCTACCGACTGCTCCAGCAGGCAGTCGACACAGATCCCCACCCACTCAAAGAGCTCGTCGGAGGCTGAGCGAGTACTGCACTCAAGCAGAGATGCAGGTCGCAGGTTCGAATCCTGTCGGGCGCGCCCATCCAGTGCCATCTGGTGCCGTCCTGTGCCGCGTGGTGCGGACGGGAGGGTGCACTCTCGCCCCCACAAATCCGCTGCCGCCTCCTGCCTGCTGACGCGTCAGGGATCGCCCGCCCCGCTGGGAGGGGCCGACCGTCGCGTCCGGCACCACTCCCCCTTTGGTGCCGAGCGGAGAGGACGGCAGCAATGGTGGTGCGCTTCGGGGGCAGGCAGCGAGCCCTCCGGAGCGGCCTGCTTGGACTGCACGACCAAGTGGTGCGGGCAGAGGTGACCGGAGGGGCGCACCTCGCCATCTCACGCCCCGGTCCCGGTGATCGCGTAGAGGAGCCCTACGCCGATGACGGTGAGCGCCAGCGCTCCCCGGGAGGGCCGGGGGGTGTGGGCCTCGGGCAGGATCTGCGCCGCCCCGATGTAGAGCAGGAAGCCCGTGAAGGCCCCCAGGTAGAGCAGCAGGACCTGCGCGGGCACGTGCACCGCGTAGCCGATGGCCGCGCCCGCTAGGGGCGCGAGTGCATCGGCGGCGAGCAGGGCTCCAGCTCGCCGCATGCTGTTGCCGTGCGCCAGCACCAGGGTCACCGTGTTGAGCCCGTCGGCGAAGTCGTGCCCGATGACCGCCACCGCGACCGCCAAACCCACCCCTGCGCTGACCTGGAAGGCCAGGCCGATGGCGATCCCGTCGGCGAGGCTGTGTCCGACCAGCGCGAGTGCCGTGACCAGGCCGACGGTGGGGTGATGCTGCCCGGCGTGCTGGTCCTCCCCGCCGTGGTGAGCCAGCAGAGACTTCTCGAGGATGTGGAAGCCGAGGAACGCCGCGACGACGGCGACCATGGCGGTCCGCACCGGGGTGCCCGTGGTCTGGGTCAGGTGGAACAGTTCGGGAAGCAGGTCGAAGGCCACGACCCCGAGCACCACACCCGCGGTCAGGCCGAGGATGAGCCGCACCGCCGAGCGGAAGCGCAGCGCGAACAGGCCTCCGCCGAGGGTGGACAGCACGGTTCCGGCGGCAAGCAGCAACGGCATGCCTGGCACCAACACCAGGAACATGAGAACGATTCCCAAGTCTCGCGAATCCTGGCCTTTCCACCGGCAGAGAAGCACGGCAGCTTCTGGAGTTCACCGACCGACGCAGGGCCGACGACGCCGGCTCGCAGCAGTCGTCCTCGACGACCTCCCACCCTGGGCCAGCTCGGACAGGAGCAGGCATCACACAATTCCCAGTGCTTGCCCAGCAGGGCGTTGAGGCACCCGGATGAGGCATCCCGCGGCGCGGACAGCCCGGCACGTCTCACCACGAGCCGGATCAGCCGCGCTGACATCACCTCCGGGGGCGGTCAGGGTCGCTGGGCCAGCTCGGCGAGGTAGGCGTTGTAGGCGAGGAGCTCACGGTCCCCGTCGCGGTCGGCGGCACGGTCGCGTTGGCGAGCAAGCCGGTCGTCGCTGCGGGCCCACTGGAAGGCCAAGGCCGCGAGGACCAGGACGGTGGGGACCTCGCTGAACGCCCAGGCGATCGCGCCGGCGGTGGACTGCTCGTGCACCGGGTTCAGGTGCCATGCGGCGGGCAGGCGGGCGAAGAAGTCGACGAGCACAGTCGGGGCCATCATCAGCGCGATGCCGAAGAAGGCGTGGAACGGGGCGCTGAGGAACAGCTCGATGACCCGCAGCGGGTAGGGGGTGCGCCGCGGGGCGGGATCGACGCCGATCAGCGGCCAGAAGAACAGCAACCCGATGCCCAGGAAGTGCAGCAGCATCAGGGTGTGGCCCCAGAACGTGCGCATCAGCACGTCGAAGGCGGGGGTGAAGTAGAGGCCGTACAGGCTGGCCACGAACAGGGCCAGGCTCAGCGGTGGGAAGGTGAGCACGCCGGCCAGGCGGGAGTGCAGGACCGCGAGCAGCCCGCGGCGCGCGCGCCCCTCAGCGCCGTCGGTGTCCAGGGCCCGTAGGGCCAGGGTGACCGGGGCGGCCAGCAGAAGCGGCACCGGGGCGACCATGCTCAGCACCATGTGCTGGACCATGTGGACGGCGAACAGCTCCATCCCGTAGCCGCCGATCACGGTGCCGGTCACGGAGACGACCGCGGCCAGCCCGAGGGTGAAGGACACGGTCCGCAGCCAGGGCCACCCGTCTCCGCGGCGGTGCAGGCGGACCACGGCGGCCAGGTAGAGCACCAGCGCGAGCAGGCACAGCAGCGGCAGCACCGGAACCGGCTGCGGATGCCAGGCCAGCAGCCGGCCGAGGGTGGGCGGCGCGCTGGGCATCCACCCGGGACCGGACATCGAGCCCGGCCCTGTCATCGGCGCCATCCCACCACCCGAGCCCATCCGGCCTCCTCCTGCGCCCTGCGTCCACGAGCCCACCTCCGCGGCCCCCGCTGCAGTCTGCAACATTAAGGGCAGCGCCTGCACAGGCCCGGGATGACCGCGCCCGAAGGCAGTGTCAGGCGGCCTTCGCGCCGACGGAGGGCCGCGCCAGGGCCAGCAGCGTCGCACCCCGAGCGGTGGGCGCAGCCGCGGCGGCCAAGCCGAGCAGGATCAGCAACGGACCGGTGTTGAGGTCGGTGGCCTGGCCGCTGAGCAGCTGCCCGAAGGTCTGCCCGAACGCCCAGAACCCGGCGGCGAGCAGGCAGCCCAGCGCGACCGACACCCCCCGCGCAGGACCCGGCCGCAGGGCCAGCACCGCGACCGCCGCCATCAGCACGACCAGCAGCACGAGCACCCACGCATGGTCTCCGACCCCGCGGGCCAGGGCGTGCCCGGCCGAGCCGAGAGCACCGGGTGCGGCGTCGGCGGCATCACCCAAGGCGCCGGAGACCTCGGCAGCGCTGTTCTGCCCGGGAAGCAGCTGGAACACCACCCCGAACAGCCACACCCCGGCCCAGCCCACACCGCGGCCGCCGGCAGCGGCTCGCCGCGGCCTGTGCCGGCGCGGGGCAAGGCCAGCGCGGCCAGGACGGCGTAGAGCAGCACCGCGCCGGGCCCGCCGGTGAGCAGCATCGCGTGCCCGCTGGCCACCCCGCCCAGGCCCTCACCGAGCCACCACACCCCCAGGCTCCACGCCACGCTGCCGGCCAGCGCGGCCCGCACCGTACGCGGCCACAGCAGCCCGACCGCGAGCAGCAGCTGCACCGTGGCGAACACCGCGTTCCAGGCCAGCGGGTGCGCCCCGGTCAGGTCCGCGGCCCACATCACCGGCCCGGCCACCCACCCCGGCTGCCCCTCGGCAGTGGAGGCGATCACGTCCTTCGCGAACGCCTTGGTGAACATGTACGGCTGGTATTGCAGTCCGGCGTCGAGCAGCCATAGCACCGCCAAGCACACCTGCAGACCCCGCCGCGTCACCCGCATCTACGCCTCCCCTACGTCGGTTGCGACCAGCCGCACACGCCGCGACCGCAGCGGATGTGTCACCGGCCGAGGCCCTCACTGTCGCTGCTTGTTCGGTGCCCTGTCGTGCCACGGATGGGCGGGGCAGGCCGCTGATCCCCCTTTCTGGGCGAGACTTTGCCGATGCTTGAGCGGTCTGCTCGGCAGTGACGCTGTCCCGGGTCAGGTGGCTGCTGCCCACCGAGTCGGTAGGGTCGTGACCGTGCCGGTCAGCAGGAACGACCAGCGGCCGAGGGTTCTGCTCGCCGGCCGCGGTCGTCGGCTTCGCGCCGGCACGGTGTCCTTGATTGCGACGTCGGTAGCGCTCGCGATGCACGTCGCTGCCGGTGGCAGCCTGCCGCGGGTCCCGTCGTTGGTTGCCTTCGCCGCCATCGTGGCCGGGGTGTGCTGGCTGGCAAGCGGAGCCCGCTGGAGCGGGCCCCGGCTGCTAGCGGCCCTCGCCGCGGCCCAGGCCGGCTTTCACCTGTCCTTCATGGCGTTGACAACGCCCGCCATGGACGGAGCGGCGGGGATGAGCCTGTCGGCGTCTGCGCCGGGTGCGGCGATGGCCGGCATGCACGGTGGCTGTGCGATGTCGTGGTCCATGCTCGCGGCCCACGCTGTGGCAGCCGTCGTGAGCGCCCTGCTCCTGTCCCGGGGCGAGGCGCTGCTGTGGAGCGTTCTGGTGGCCGTGGGCGCCGCGGGCGTGCCAGTCACCGCCAGCCCACGCTCCGCGGCTTCTCACCCGCGGGCCGTTCCTCGCTGGCACCAGCATCAGCCTTCGATCCGGCAGTGGGTCGCCGGCGCGGTAAGCCGCCGTGGGCCCCCTTTCGCTGTCCTGGCCTAGAGATCCTCCTCACCCCTGACGTGGGCCCTTGCCCGACGGGGGTAGCTGCCCGCGGCGTCTCGTAGTGGCGTCGTTCTCCTGCCCGGGAGGCCCCAGCGCCTCAAGTCGGGTACGGACTGAACGGACTGCACACGTCGGCTGCCTGCCGGCGGGGCCGCTGCGCGCTGCGTGCCGTATGCGGGCCGCCGATGCTCCGGACGGGAATCCGTCGCGGTCATGTCGTCTCGGCCTGGGGCCCGAGCGGGCCTGAGGAAGACCTCTGCGAGCCACGAGCGACCTGCGGCCGAGAAGGCCGCGCTTCTTCCATGCCGCCGCGGGCGGCTCGAGATCAGTGAGGCGTGTCAGTCATGGATCGATGTGGTGTTCCCGGGAGCGGACGGGGCGTCGTGGGCGCCGGCCGGCTTTCTTGTGCGGCCGCTGCGGCCGGCCTGTTCCTGGGCACCGCGGTGTGGGCGGCCGCGCCAGCCGCGGCGCATGTGACGGTGAGCAGCCCGGACGCGGCCGCAGGGAGCTACGGGAAGGTGGTGGTGCGGGTTCCGGACGAGTCCGCAAGCGCCTCGACGGTGACCGTGCAACTCACGTTGCCGCAGGACGTCGTCTTCCCCAGTGTCAGCGTCAAGCCACACCCGGGGTGGACCGCTCGAACCGCCCAGCGAGTGCTGCCCACGCCGGTGAGCGAAGACGGGTTCACGCTGTCCAAGGCGGTCAGCAGCATCACCTGGACCGCTGCGCCCGGGCAGGGCATCGCCCCCGGGCAGTTCGACGAGTTCGAGGTGTCGCTGGGCCCGTTCCCGAAGAGCACACGCACCCTGACTTTCGCCGCCAGCCAGACATACTCCGACGTCCGGACGGTTCGCTGGGACCAGCCGCGCGTAGGCGGCGCCGAACCCGAACACCCGGCTCCGACGCTGCGGGTCGCGCAGCCCGCCGTCGAGTCCTCCGCATCGGGCACGGGCTCGGCGGCCGTCCGCTCGCCGGGCGCGGCGCCGGTGGCGTCGACGGACAGCACCAACAGCACGGACAACCGAGGCTGGGTCGCCGTCGGGCTGTCCGGTGTGTCCGTCCTGCTGGCCGGGGCGGCCCTCGGCGTAGCTGTCCGTCGAGGGCGGGTGGTGACGGCATGAGACGCCCCGACCCGCTCCGATCCGGTCCTCATGAGGCTGCCGTCGGGGCCGAACCGCAGTCGGCACCGTCGGGGCGCGGCTGCCGTCTCCGGTCCCGGCGCGACGGGTACCGGCTGGTTGCCGGTCTGCTCATGGTGGCCGGCTCTGTCGTGCCGGCCAGTCCGGCGTCGGCGCACGCGTCGCTGGTGTCGTCCCAGCCGCGAGACGGGCAGGTGCTGGACATCGCGCCCGCGTCGGTGGTGTTGCGTTTTGATGAGAACATGCGCCGACCGGCGTTCGTGGCGGTGACGGCTCAGGATGGTCGGCAGGTGCAGTCCGGGCAGGTGCAGGTGCTGGACGACACCGTCACCGAGCAGATCACCGATGCGGGAGCAGGCCGCTATCTGATCGCCTACCGGGTGGTCTCGGCCGACGGACACCCGGTCACCGCGCAGTTCTCGTTCACCGTCACCGGCTCGGCAGCGGCCTCGCCCGGCGTCTCGCCCGCCTCGACGGCTCCCAGCAGACCGGCCTCCAGTCAACACTCCGCCGAGGCGAGCGGCCGCAAAGGGCCGCAGTGGCAGCCGTTGGCGCTGGTGGCGGTCGTGGTGGTGGCCGTGGCGGTGCTGCTGGCTCCCCGCGTATGCCGGCGGTACCGGTGAGGGCGAGCGCCCCAGTCATCAGCGCCGGAGGCGCCGTGCTGGCCGCGAGGGAGGTGCACACGTTGCGCCGTCGACTGCTGGTGGCCGGGCCGTTGGCGTTGCTGGTGCTCGTGGTGGCGCTGCTGGCCGGCGGCGGTTCCCCGCAGCGATCCGCCGCGGGGCTGCCCGACCCTGGAGCGCTGACCGGATGGGCGGTGCCCATCCTGCGGCTGCTGGCCGATCTGGCCGGCCTGGCCAGCGTGGGCTGGTGCCTGGCCGCCGGGGTCCTGCTACCCGCTCCGCAGGACCGCCTGGCCAGCGCTGCGCTTCGCGGGGTGCGGCTGGTGTCCTGGTCAGCTGCGGTGTGGGCGCTGGCCGCGGCCGGGGAGCTGGTGTTCACCTTCTCGGACTTCCTGGCCGTGCCGGTCGTGCAGGTGCTCGACCCGGTGGCGTTGTGGTCGTTCACCACCCAGACCGACCAGGGCCGCGCCTACGCCGTGCAGGCCGTGCTGGCCGGCTGCCTGGCCGTGGCCGCCCGCTCCGCCGGCACGGTGCGGGCGGCGGTGGGTCTGCTGCTGCTCGCCCTGGTCGGCCTGGTGCCGCCTGCCCTGACCGGCCACTCCGCGGCGGCCGGCAACCACGATCTCGCTGTGGCCAGCCTGCTGGTGCACGTGCTCGCCGCGGCGCTGTGGCTGGGTGGGCTGCTGGCCCTGGCCTGGACCGCGGTGAACGGGGCCAGCGGGGTCCGCGCGGCCGCGACTCGCTACTCCACGCTGGCGCTGTGGTGCTTCAGCCTGGTCGCCGTCTCGGGGCTGGCCAACGCCACAGTCCGGCTGCACACCCCCCGCGAGCTCGTGGCTAGCCACTACGGGCTGCTGGTGCTAGCCAAGGTCACCGCTCTGGCCGGGCTGGCCGTATTCGGGCACCGGCACCGGCACCGGACCCTCCCAGCGCTCGGTCCCCGGTCGAGCGGGGACCGCGCAGCGCGGGGAAGGGAGGGGCAACGGCCGGGCACGTCCGGGCGGCTGCTTCCGACGGGGGTGGCCGCCTTCGCTCGCCTGGCTGCGGTCGAACTGCTGGTCATGGTCGCGACCGTCGGGCTCGCCGTCGCGCTCTCGCGCACCCCGACCCCGCCCGGGCCGGTCTACACCGACCAGGCCGCCGCGGTGCTCGGGTTCCCGCTGCCCGCCGCGCCGACCCTGGCCCGGCTGGCCACCGGGCACCTGGCCGACGGGTTCGCGATCGCGTTCCTGTCGCTGGCAGCGGCCCTGTACCTGGCCGGGCTGCGGGCCCTGCGCCGACGCGGGGACCGGTGGCCGCTGGGGCGGACCCTGTGCTGGTTCACCGGTCTCGCGGTCGTCGGATACGCCACCGTCGGCGGGCTCGGGCTGTACTCCCATGTGCTGCTCAGCGCGCACATGGTCGCCCACATGCTGCTGTCGATGGTGGCACCGATCTTCCTGGTCCTCGCCGCCCCCCTCACCCTGGCCCTGCGCACCCTGCCCGGCCCGCGCACTCGCGGGGAGATCAGCCCCCGTCAGCTGCTCGTGGACCTCCTCCACTCGCGCCCGGTCCGCTGGCTCACCCACCCGATGGTCACCTTCGCGATCTTCGTCGGCAGCCTCTACGGGCTGTACTTCACCGGCCTGTTCGACACCCTCATGACCAGCCACCTCGGGCACGTGCTCATGGCCGCTCACTTCCTGGCCTCCGGCAGCCTCTTCTTCTACGTCCTGGTCGGAGTCGATCCCGCGCCCCGGCGACTTCCTCCGCTGGCCCGGCTCGGCATCCTCTTCGCCGCGATGCCGTTCCACGCCTTCTTCGCGATCGCCGTGATGAGCTCGACCACCCTGCTCGGCGCGGACTACTTCAGCCGGCTCGCCCGGCCCTACCGCACCGACCTGCTCACCGACCAGCACCTCGCCGGCGGCCTCACCTGGGGCCTGGGAGAAGTTCCGATCATCCTCGTGCTGGCCGCGCTATGCCTGCAGTGGGCCCGCGAGGACGGCCGGGAAGCCACCCGCCTGGACCGCCGCGCCGACCGCGCCGCCCGCGCCGGCGACGACCCCGGCGAGGACGACCTGGCCGCCTACAACGCCTACCTCGCCGCACTCCACCACCCGGAGCCCCGCCTGCCCACCACCCCAGTCCTCAGACCCGAACACCAAGGGGCAACTCCCAGCGGGCCCGACGCACCCTCCTCCCCCGGACAAGCAAGGAAGAACAGATGAAGAACACCGCTGCCCGTCTGACCCTGGGCCTCGCCGTCGCACTGGCGGCCACCACCGCGCTAACTGCCTGCGGAGCGAACGGATCGACCCACAGCGCCACAACCGGGGCGTCGCCGACCCCCACCGCGGGGCAAACGCTGAACGATGCGGTGCCGGCGCGGGTGGCCAACCTGCCACTGACCGACCAGTCCGGCCGGCAGATCACCCTGGCCTCGCTGCACGGCAAGACCGTGGTCCTGGTCGACTTCCTCACCCTGTGCCAGGAGATCTGCCCACTGACCAGCGCCACCCTCGCTCAAGCCGACCGGGCCGTGCAGGCCGCCGGCAACACCGACAAGGTCGTCTTCCTCGAAGCCACCGTCGACCCGGCCCGCGACACTGTGCCGCGGCTGGCCGCCTATGCCAAGCTGTGGCCCGGGCACCCGAACTGGCTGTTCGCCACCGGCAGCGCGAAGAACCTGGCCGCCCTATGGAGCTACTTCGGCGTCAGCTACGACAAGGTGTCGGAGGACGAGGACGGACCGGCCCCGAAGGACTGGCTGACCGGTGCCCCGCTCACCTACGACGTCCAGCACCAGGACGTGGTCTGGATCATCGGCCCGGACGGGCACCGCCGCTGGGAGCAGAGCGGCAACCCCGACGCCCGCGGCCAGCAACTACCCGGCACCCTCAAGACGTTCCTCAGCCAGGACGGGCGGACCAACCAAGCCTCCCCCGGCCCGCAGGCCTGGAGCGCGGCCGACATCACCTCCGCCATCAGCTGGGTGACCGGCAAGGCCCTCCCCCACCCCTGAGCTGAAGCGCCCCAGGTTTGATGCCGCTCCTGTTTGAGTCTGACAGGAGAGGATGAGCGTCATGCCGAAGAAGATCGATTCCGAGCTGAGGGCTCGGGCGGTGCGTCTGGTGAGTGATCACCAGGGCGAGTACCCGTCGGTGACCGCGGCGGCCGAGGCTGTGGCCAAGCAGCTCGGGCTGGGGCGGGAGACGGTGCGCCGGTGGGTGGTGCAGGCCGAGGTCGACTCCGGTCGGCGCGAGGGCGCCAGCAGCCAGGAGCTGGCTGAGATCAAGGCTCTGAAGGCCAAGGTCCGCCGCCTGGAGGAGGACAATGCGATCTTGAAG
>JBQCHF010000002.1:0-20592 GCA_051954955.1 Motilibacteraceae bacterium | reverse complement strand
CGGCCTGATCCACCGCGGCCACACCCCCACCGACGCAGAGCTCCTGCTCGGCTCCCGCCAGCCCGCACCCGTCGAGAGGTGACGAGAACCGTCAGCAGGAACCACAGGGCCCGCACCCCAAGGGTGCGGGCCCTGCGCCGTGTGTCCCCGACGGAACCGGCGCTCAGCCGTCCCCCCCGTCGTCACCGTGCGGCCCACCCGAACCATCAGGACCGTCGTCCACGCTGCCGTCGCTGCGCACCCGGGTCGGGTCGAGGGGCGACGGCGGCTCCTCGACGGGATGCTCGCCCTCCGGGCCGGTGAACATGCTGGCGCGTGCCTCTGCGGCGCTGGAACCGGAGAACAGCCCCGGCGCCCCGTCCTGACGACCTCGCCGCTGCGCGCGCAGGTCGACGTCCCGCGGCTGCACCGGGCTGGCGTCGATCCGGATCCGCGGCAGGGCAGCGTTGTGCTCGGACTGCAGCCAGCCGACCAGCCGCTCGCGCACGAGGCAGCGCAGGTCGAACAGGCGGCCCGCATCGGTAGCGCTCACGAGCGCCCGCAGGCGGACGAACGAGCCGACGGCGTCGGTCACCTGCAGCACCCCGACCCGCCGGTCCCACAGGTCGCTGCCGTCCAGGATGGCGTCGAGCTGCTCGCGCATGCGGTCCACCGGCACCGACCAGTCGACGTCGAGCTCGACCGTGCCGATGACGGCCGAGGTGCGCCGGGTCCAGTTCTGGTAGGGGTTCGAGGTGAACCACGAGCAGGGCAGGATGAGCCGCCGGTCGTCCCAGAGGTGGATCACCACGTAGGTGAGGGTGATGTCCTCGACCCGGCCCCACTCCTCCTGCACCACGAGCACGTCGTCCACGCGGACCGCGTCGCTGAAGGCGATCTGCAGGCCCGCGAACACGTTGCCCAGCGTCGTCTGCGCGGCGAGACCGGCCACGACACCGAGCACCCCGGCGGAGAAGAGCACGCTGGTCCCGGCCGCCCGAGCGGCCGGGAACGTCATGAGCATCGCCGCC
This sequence comes from Motilibacteraceae bacterium, assembly GCA_051954955.1. GTDB lineage: Bacteria > Actinomycetota > Actinomycetes > Motilibacterales > Motilibacteraceae > JBQCHF01. The sequence goes on along the minus strand of JBQCHF010000002.1, from coordinate 19,582 downwards.
ACCGCGATGATGGCCACTACAGCAACGGTGATCCGGCGCACGACGGTGACCTGGGTGCGCACCCGCCGCGCCCGCCGGTTGTCCGCCACGTCGAGCCGGTAGTGGGCGGTGGCGACGTCCTCGGCCACGAAGACCAGCACCGCGATCAACCAGGCCGTGGAGGCGATGAGCAGCAGCCCGAGGACGTGCAGCAGCGGCTCGCGCCACACCCCCTTGCCGGTGCCGATGCGCAGCACCAGCAGGACCGCGCCGACGACGAGGGTGGCCCGCAGCGGCCAGCGCCCCCGCCGGGAGAGGTCCGCGGCGACGGGCGAGCGGCGGCCCAGCCGGCGCACGACGGCCCCCAACGCCATGGCGACCGCCAGCGCCCACACGGCAGCCAGCACCGCCACAGCGGCGATCTGCGGCCCCTGGTGCCGCAGCGGAGGCACGTCGGCGAGCAGCAGCATCGATGCGGCCGCGCTCGCGTCCACGCGCCTCCTCCTCGCCGTTCCCTCGAACCCGGTCCCTCGACGCCACGATGTCGCGCAGTCCCCTACCCGGCGCCTCCGACCGTCACGCACCCGCCGGCCCCGCGCCTACCCGGCCGCAGCGCGGGTAGCGGGCCCCCGTGCTGCTCTCCGACGCCACCCTCGCGCTGCTCCGCCGCCCCTACGACACCCTTCCCGACCTGCGCCGCGCGCAGGGCGGCTCGGCGGAGGTGCGGCTGCTCGGCGAGCGCGCGCTCGTCGTCGGCGGCGCGGACGGCGCCCGGCTCTTCTACGACGACAGCCGGATGCGTCGCGCCGGCGCCGTGCCGAGGCCGCTGCAGCGCACCCTGTTCGGCGACGGCCCCGTGCACGTTCTGGACGACGAGATGCACCGGCAGCGCAAGGAGATGTTCGTGCGCTCGGTCGCGGACCCGGTGGCCGTGACCGAGCTGGCCGAGACCGCGGACCAGGCGTGGGGGCGCGCGGCGGCCCGCTGGGTCGGCGCTCCGCGGGTGGTCCTGTTCGACGAGGCGGTGGCGGTGCTGACCGACGCGGTCTGCCGCTGGGCGGGCGTCCCGCTCACCCTCGGGGAGGCACCGCGGCGGTCGCACGACCTCGCCGCGGTGGTGGACGGCTTCGGCAGCGTCGGCGTCGAGCACGTGCGTGCCCGCCGGGCCCGGCGCCGGCTGGAGCGCTGGGCCGGCGAGGTCGTCCGCGCCGCCCGCGACGGCCGGCTGCACCCCCCGGCGGGGTCGGTCCTTGCGGCGGTGATCACGCATCGGGACGCCGACGGGGCGCTCCTGGACGAGCGCACCGCCGCGGTCGAGCTGCTCAACGTGCTGCGCCCCACCGTCGCGGTGGCCTGGTTCGTGGTCGCCGGCGCGGTGGCGCTGCACGACCACCCGGCCTGGCGCTCGCCCGCGGCCCAGGGCGATCCGGCCGTGCTCGAGGCGCTCGCCCACGAAGTGCGGCGCACCCACCCGTTCGTGCCCGCGCTCGCCGCCCGAGCCCGTTCTCGCTTCTCCTGGCAGGCCCCATGCGGCCGGACGCGCACCGTGCACGCCGGCCAGCTGGTGGTCCTCGACGTCGAGGGCACCGACCACGACCCCGCCCGCTTTCCGGCCCCGGAGTCCTTCGACCCCGGCCGCTGGCTGGACGACGCCGGCCGCTTCGTCGGCCCGGACCCGTTCAGCTACCTCCCGCAGGGCGGCGGCGATGTCTCCAGCGGCCACCGCTGCCCGGGCGAGCGCGCCACCGTCGCCCTGATCGCCGGCGCGCTCCGCGTCCTGAGCACGCTCTCCTACGAGCTCTCGGAGCAGGACCTCCGGGTGGATCGGGCGCGGCTCCCCACCCGGCCGGCGAGCGGGGTCGTGCTCACCGACGTCGGCGTGGACCTGCGGGAGGGCGCCTCGCCCCGGCGCCCGGCGGCGGTGTCCTGAGCGGGACTCCGGCGTCCTGGACGCCGGCCGGCACGGGAGGTGACGCTCCTCACCGACGGCCTCACCACCCAGGACGGACGGTGCGCGGACAAAGGGGACTTCCGGCGGGACCCAGGTCCCTGCTGCCGCGCCTATCGCCCGACGAACCTGGGGTCGACCCGGTCGCTCCGGGCGGGGCCCTCACACGATCCGGGGGGATGCCGTGCGGGCGACGCCACGAGCCGAGAGGGACCCGATGTCCGCCACCGCGCACGCCAGCGCCCCCACCCCCGCCGCGCCGGCACCCGTGCCCGCCGTCACCGAATCTCGCCGGGTGGCCATGCTGGTCATGGCCACCGTCGGCTTCGCGCTCAACTTCTGGGCCTGGGCGCTGCTGTCGCCGCTGGGCACCCGCTTCAAGGAGGGGCTCGGGCTCAGCTCGTTCCAGCAGGCACTGCTCGTGGCGGTGCCGGTGGTGGTCGGCTCGATCGGGCGTATCCCGGTCGGCGCGCTGACCGACCGCTTCGGCGGCCGGATCATGTTCCCGGTCGTGTCGCTGGTCACCATCGTCCCGGTGCTCTACCTCGGCCTGTTCGGCCACGACTCGCTGGCCGCCCTGCTCGTCGGCGGCTTCTTCCTCGGCGTCGCCGGCACCGCCTTCGCCGTCGGTGTCCCGTTCGTGAACGCGTGGTTCCCGCCCGAGCGGCGCGGCTTCGCGATCGGCGTCTTCGGCGCCGGCATGGGCGGCACCGCCATCAGCGCCCTCACCACGGTCAAGCTGGTCAAGGCGCACGGCATCCAGACCCCGTTCGTCATCACCGCCATCGCCTTGAGTATCTACGGCGTCGTGGCCGCGCTGGTGCTGCGCGACGCTCCCGGCCGGGTCGTGCCGACCGAGCCGCTCACCCGTCGCCTCGCCTCGGTGCTCAAGCTCCCGGTCACCTGGCAGGCCTCGGCGCTCTACGCCGTCGGCTTCGGCGGCTACGTCGCCTTCAGCGTCTACCTGCCCACCTACCTCAAGACCGCCTACAGCCTCACCCAGTCCGACGCCGCCAACCGGATGGCCGGGTTCGTGCTGCTGGCTGTCATCATGCGGCCGATCGGCGGTTGGCTGTCGGACCGGCTGCGCCCGACCTCGGTGCTGCTCGCCGCGTTCGCCGTGGTCGTCGTCGGCGCGCTGGTGCAGTCCACGACCCCGGACCTGAAGCCGCTGGGCACCATCGCCTTCCTCGGCATGGCCGCCGCGCTCGGGGCCGCCAGCGGCGCCACCTTCGCCCTGGTCGCCCTGCTCGCCCCGGCCAACAAGGTCGGCGCCGTGACCGGCGTCGTCGGTGCCGCCGGCGGCCTGGGCGGCTTCGTACCGCCGCTGGTCATGGGCTCGATCTACGGCCGCAACGGCGACTACGGCCTCGGCCTGGTCCTGCTCGCCCTCGTCGCCGGCGGCGCGCTGCTCCTGGCCCTGGCCATGGGTCGCGCGGCGCGCCGCGTCGCTGCCTGAGCATCGGCGCTCGAGAGGGCTGGAGGGACCAGGACATGTGCGAGTACTGCGGCTGCCAGGCGGTCGAGGCCATCGAGGTGCTCACTGCCGAGCACGACGCCGTCGTGAACCTCATCGGCACCGCGCGCGCCGCCGCGCAGCAGGCCGACCTGGTCACCGCCGCGGCCACCGCGCGGGACATCGCCGCTGTGCTGGCCCCGCACACTGTGGTGGAGGAGGAGGGGCTGTTCCCGGCGCTGGCCGAGGAGAGCGAGGACCACGCCGGGCACGTGGCGCAGCTGCGCGGCGAGCACCGGCGGATCGAGGCGGTCCTCGCCGAAGCCGTCGACGCCCCCGGCCCGCTGCGCGTGCCGCTCGACCCGGTCTGGCCGACCCGGCTGCTCGACGCCCTCGAGCTGCTGCGCGAGCACATCCTCAAGGAGCAGGACGGAGCCTTCCCGGCAGCCCTGTCCTGCCTGAGCCCGGAGCAGTGGGCGAGGGTCGACGCGGTCCGGGCCCGCGTGGTCGCCCGTTGGGAGACCCCGGGTGCCGCCGTCCTGCGCTGAGCACCACCACAACCGATCCAAGAGTCGAGGCCCCCGGAGCGGCGCTCCGGGGGCCTCGTCGTCGATCGGGGCGAAGCGTGCGCACCGCACGACAACTCCGCGCGAAGTCGCCCATGAGGGTGGACCGACGGCCCCGCCCGCGACAGGATGCCGACAGATCGACCCGACTGGCGGCTCTCCAGGGAGGCACGGGTGACGGTCCAGACGGGGGCCAGCACGGATTCGACCAGCGAGCGCCTGCGCGCGGACGGGCGGGCGCCCGGGCCGGACGGCCCCGCCGCCGACGCGCTGCTGGCCGCAGGGCGGTTCTTCCGCCGGGACGAGAGCAGCCCGGACGGGCGCGCGGTCTTCCGGCAGGGCGGGCGCGCCGGCGACGTCTTCTACCGCGACCGCTGGAGCCACGACAAGGTCGTCCGCTCCACCCACGGGGTCAACTGCACCGGCTCGTGCTCGTGGAAGGTCTACGTCAAGGACGGGATCATCACCTGGGAGAGCCAGCAGACCGACTATCCCTCCGTCGGCTCGGACACCCCGGAGTACGAGCCCCGCGGCTGCCCCCGCGGCGCCGCGTTCTCCTGGTACACCTACTCCCCCACCCGCGTGCGTTTCCCCTACGCCCGCGGCGTTCTGGTGGAGATGTACCGCGAGGCCAAGCACCGTCTCGGCGACCCGGTGCTCGCCTGGGCCGACATCCAGAACGACCCCCAGCGACGTCGTCGCTACCAGCAGGCCCGCGGCAAGGGCGGGCACGTGCGGGTGAGCTGGGACGAGGCGGTCGAGATCATTGCCGCCGCGCACGTGCACACCATCAAGGCGCACGGCCCGGATCGCATCGTCGGCTTCTCCCCGATCCCGGCGATGTCGATGGTGTCGCACGCGGTGGGCTCGCGGTTCATCGAGCTCACCGGCGGCTGCATGACCTCGTTCTACGACTGGTACGCCGACCTCCCGGTGGCCAGCCCGCAGGTCTTCGGCGACCAGACCGACGTGCCCGAGTCCGGCGACTGGTGGAACGCCTCCTACCTGCTCGTCTGGGGCTCCAATGTCCCGGTCACCCGCACCCCCGACGCACACTGGATGGCGGAGGCGCGCTACCGCGGGCAGAAGGTCGTCGTCGTCTCGCCTGACTACGCCGACGCCGTCAAGTTCGCCGACGAGTGGGTGCCCGCCCAGCCCGGCACCGACGCCGCCCTGGCGATGGCCCTGGGCCACGTGATCCTGCGCGAGTGCTACGTGGAGCGGCGGGTGCCGTTCTTCGTCGACTACGCCCAGCGCTACACCGATCTTCCGTTCCTGGTCACGCTCGACGAGCACGACGCCGGCGGCTACGTGCCGGGCAAGATGCTGCGCGAGTCCGACCTGGGCGGCGGGCGCGAGGGCGCCGAGTGGCGGCCGATGGTGCTGGACGGCCGCACCGGGCAGCCGGTGGCCCCCAACGGCACCCTCGGCGACCGGTGGACCGGCGAGGGCGAGGGGCGCTGGAACCTCGACCTGGGCGAGATCGCCCCGCAGCTCACCGTGGCCGGCGAGGGCAGCGAGGCCGTCGAGGTGCTGCTGCCCCGCTTCGACCTTCCCGAGGACCTGCTCGCGACCGAGCGGGTGCTGCGCCGCGGCGTCCCGGTCCGCCGGGTGGGCGGCCGGCTGGTCACCACGGTGCTGGACCTGATGCTGGCCCAGTACGGCGCGGCCCGGCCGGGCCTCCCGGGTCAGTGGCCCGCCGCCTACGACGACGCGGCGGAGCCCTACACCCCGGCCTGGCAGGAGCAGATCACCTCGGTGCCGGCGGCGCAGGTGGTGCGCATCGCCCGCGAGCTGGCCGACAACGCCGAGCGCTCCGGCGGCCGCAACATGATCATCATGGGCGGCGGCATCTGCCAGTGGTTCCACGCGGACGCCACCTACCGCGCGGTGCTCGCCGTCCTCATGCTCACCGGCTCGATGGGACGCAACGGCGGCGGCTGGGCGCACTACGTCGGGCAGGAGAAGTGCCGGCCGGTCACCGGCTGGGCCACGATGGCGATGGCCACCGACTGGCAGCGGCCACCGCGGCAGATGATCGGCACCGCCTACTGGTACGTGCACACCGACCAGTGGCGCTACGACGGCTACCGCGCCGACGCCCTTGCCTCACCCCTGGCCCGCGGCCAGTTCGCCGGCAAGCACACGATGGACACCATCGCCCAGTCCGCACGGCTGGGCTGGATGCCGTCCTACCCGCAGTTCGACCGCAACCCGCTCGAGTTGGCCGACGAGGCCGAAACGGCCGGGCAGGACATCGGCTCCTACGTCGCGCAGGAGCTGACCGAGGGACGGCTGCGCTTCGCCGTCGAGGACCCCGACGCGCCGGAGAACTGGCCGCGGGTGCTCACGCTGTGGCGAGCCAACCTGCTCGGATCCTCGGCCAAGGGCAACGAGTACTTCCTCAAGCACCTGCTCGGCACGCACTCCAGCGTGCGGGCCGAGCAGACCCCGCCGGACCTGCGCCCGCAGGACGTGGCCTGGCGACCGGAGGCGCCCGAGGGCAAGCTCGACCTCCTGCTCTCGCTCGACTTCCGGATGACCAGCTCCACGCTGCTCTCCGACGTCGTGCTGCCGGCGGCCACCTGGTACGAGAAGCACGACCTCAACACCACGGACATGCACCCGTTCATCCACGCGTTCAACGCGGCGATCGACCCGCCGTGGGAGACGCGCTCGGACTTCGACGCCTTCCACGCGATCGCGCGCCGGTTCAGCGAGCTGGCGGTCACCCACCTCGGGGTCCGCCGCGACGTCGTCGCCACGCCGCTGCAGCACGACTCCCCCGGCGAGACCGCGCAGCCCGGCGGCGTCGTCCGGGACTGGCGGGACGGGCAGGTGCCGCCGGTCCCCGGCAGGACCATGCCGGCGTTCGCCGTGGTGGAGCGCGATTACCCCGGGCTGGCCGACCGGATGGCCTCGCTCGGCCCGCTGGTGGACCGGCTCGGGGTCACCACCAAGGGCGTGACCTACCACGTCGAGGAGGAGGTGGCCGACCTCGGCCGGCGCAACGGCGTGATGCTCGGGGGGTCCGGCGACGGCCGTCCGGCGCTGGACAGCGACATCAAGATGGCCGAGGCGATCCTCGCCCTGTCCGGCACCACGAACGGGCGGCTGGCGGTGCAGGGCTACCGCACCTCCCAGGAGCGCATCGGCAAGCCGCTGGTGCACCTGGCCGAGGGCAGCGAGGAGAAGCGGATCACCTTCCCGGACACCCAGGCCCGCCCGGTGCCGGTCATCACCAGCCCGGAGTGGTCCGGCTCGGAGACGGGGGGCCGGCGCTACGCCGCCTTCACCACCAACGTCGAAGAGCTGAAGCCCTGGCACACCCTCACCGGCCGGATGCACTTCTTCCTGGACCACGACTGGATGGCGGAGTACGGCGAGAACCTGCCCGTCTACCGCCCGCCGCTGGACCTGCACCGCCTCTTCGGCGAGCCCGAGGTCGGGGCCGACGGCTCCAAGCAGGTGGTGGTCCGCTACCTCACCCCGCACTCGAAGTGGTCCATCCACTCGGAGTACCAGGACAACCTGTTCATGCTGAGCCTGAGCCGCGGCGGCCCCACGGTCTGGATGAACCAGCACGACGCAGCCGCCATCGGCGTCAGCGACAACGACTGGGTGGAGGCGGTGAACCGCAACGGCGTGATGGTGCTGCGGGCGATCGTCACCCACCGGATGCCGCAGGGGACCGTCTACGTCTACCACGCGCAGGAACGGGTGGTGGACGTGCCCAAGTCCGAGACGACCGGACGACGCGGGGGCATCCACAACTCCCTCACCCGTATCCACGTCAAGCCGACGCACCTCATCGGCGGCTACGCCCAGCTGTCCTTCGGGTTCAACTACCTCGGCCCCACCGGCAACCAGCGGGACGAGATCACCACCATCCGCCGCCGGAACCAGGAGGTGCAGTACTGATGCGGGTCATGGCCCAGCTGGGCATGGTGATGAATCTCGACAAGTGCATCGGGTGCCACACCTGCTCGGTCACCTGCAAGCAGGCGTGGACCAACCGCAGCGGCGTCGAGTACGTCTGGTTCAACAACGTGGAGACGCGGCCTGGCCAGGGCTACCCGCGCCGCTACCAGGACCAGGACCAGTGGAAGGGCGGCTGGACGCTCAACCGGCGCGGCCGGCTGCAGCTGCGCGCCGGCGGGCGGTTCAAGAAGCTGTTCAGCATCTTCAGCAACCCGCTGCTGCCCAACATCAAGGACTACTACGAGCCCTGGACCTACGACTACGAGAACCTCACCACCGCCCCGCTCAGCGACGACTTCCCCGTGGCGCAGCCGAAATCGCTGCTCACCGGAGAGCCGATGAAGATCGAGTGGAGCGCCAACTGGGACGACGACCTGGGCGGCACCAGCGAGACGGGACACCTCGACCCGATCGTGGAGCGGGTGCGCAAGGACGCCGAGGACAAGGTCCGCTTCGAGTTCGAGCAGACCTTCATGTTCTACCTGCCCCGCATCTGCGAGCACTGCCTGAACCCCTCGTGCGCGGCGTCCTGCCCGAGCGGGGCGATCTACAAGCGGTCCGAGGACGGCATCGTCCTGGTCGACCAGGACAAGTGCCGCGGCTGGCGGATGTGCGTCACCGGCTGCCCCTACAAGAAGATCTACTTCAACCACCGCACCGGCAAGGCCGAGAAGTGCACCCTGTGCTACCCGCGCATGGAGGTCGGCCTCCCGACCGTCTGCTCGGAGACCTGCGTCGGCCGGCTGCGCTACCTCGGGGTGTTCCTCTACGACGCCGACAAGGTGACCGCGGCCGCGTCGGTGCCCGACGAGAAGGACCTCTACGAGGCGCAGCTGGACCTGCTGCTGGACCCGCACGACCCCGAGGTGCTCGCGGCCGCCCGCGCCGCGGACATCCCGGAGGACTGGCTGGAGGCCGCCCGGAGTTCGCCGGTCTACGCGCTGGCGAAGAAGTACCGGGTGGCGCTGCCGCTGCACCCGGAGTTCCGCACCATGCCGATGGTCTGGTACGTCCCCCCGCTGTCTCCCGTGGTGGAGGCGCTGCGGGACACCGGCCACGACGGCGAGGATCTCGGCAATCTCTTCGGCGCCATCGAGACCCTGCGCATCCCGATCGAGTACCTCGCCGAGCTTTTCACCGCCGGCGACACCGCACCCGTCGACGCCTCGCTGCGCAAGCTCTCCGCCATGCGCTCCTACATGCGGTCGGTGAACCTCGGCGAGACGCCGGACGACTCCATCGCCGACGCCGTCGGCATGAGCGTGGCCGACCTCACCGCCATGTACCGGCTGCTCGCGGTGGCCAAGTACGACGAGCGCTACGTCATCCCCACCGCCCACCAGGGCCAGGGGCCGGCGCTCGAGGAGGCCCTCACCGGCTGCAGCCTCGACTACGAGGAGGGCCCGGGGATGTACGGCTCCGGCCCCTTTGGCGAGGCGTCCGGCCGGCCCACGCCGGTCTCGGTGGAGACCTTCCACGCGCTCAAGCAGCGCCAGCAGGGCGAGGGGATCGCGGACCCGGAGTCCCCGCGCTCACGGGTCAATCTCCTGAACTGGGACGGCAAGGGCACGCCCGAGGGCCTTTTCCCGCCCCGGCACGTGAGGGAGACCGACGGGCCGGTCGACGCCCGCGGCGACCGCACCACCGGCGGCGTCGGCCCGGAGGAGGTGGGGCGGCGGTGAGCCTCTCCGAGCGCGAGGGCGCCGTGCTCTGCCAGGCCGCCTCGGTCCTGCTGCAGTACCCCGACGAGTACGTACGCGAGCGCTTCCCCGTCGTCGTCGCGGCCCTGGGCGAGCTCGCGCCGTCGCAGGCGCGGGACCGGCTGCTGGAAGTGGTGCGCGAGCTGGCCGCGCGACCGGAGCTGGAGCTGGCCGAGCACTACGTGCAGGTCTTCGACCGGCGCCGGCGCTGCAGCCCCTACCTCACCTGGTGGAGCGACGGAGAGACCCGGCGCCGCGGCGGCTCGCTGGCCGCGCTCAAGGAGCGCTACCGGATGGCCGGCCTCGAGCTCGGTGAGGGCGAGCTGCCGGACTACCTCCCGGTGGTGCTGGAGTACGCCGCCCTCGACCTCGCCGACGGCCTCGCGGTGCTGCAGGAGCACCGGGCCGGGCTGGAGCTGCTGCGCCTGGCGCTGCAGGACGTCCGCACCCCCTACGCGGGGGTGCTCACCGCGGTGTGCGCGCTGCTGCCCGGCGCCTCGCCGCAGGACCGGGCCGCCGCGCAGGCCCTGGCCCGCAGCGGGCCGCCGGAGGAGTCGGTGGGGCTGGAGCCGTTCGGGGCGCACACCGGCCACGACGACCTGCTCGGGCCGCGCCGGGATCTGGGGCTGGAAGCGACGGGGGGACGGCGATGAACGCGCTGGACGTGCTGCTCTGGGGGGTCCTCCCCTACGTCACCATCGTGCTGCTGGTCGGCGGCACGATCTGGCGCTGGCGCTACGACCAGTTCGGCTGGACCACCCGCTCCTCGCAGCTCTACGAGTCGCGGCTGCTGCGCATCGGCAGCCCGCTGTTCCACTTCGGGATCCTCGTGGTGGTGGTCGGCCACGTCATCGGCCTGGTCATCCCCAAGTCCTGGACCGACGGCGCGGGCCTGTCCCAGGAGGCCTACCACGTGCAGGCGCTGATCCTGGGCGCACTGGCCGGCTTCTGCACCCTGGTCGGGGTCGCGATCCTCATCTACCGCCGGCGCACCACCGGCCCGGTCTTCATCGCCACCACCAAGAACGACAAGACGATGTACGTCGTGCTGGTCGCCGCCGTGGTGGTGGGCCTGGCCACCACGCTGCTCGGGGCCGGCGCCACCGGCGAGGCGCACAACTACCGGCTCACCGTCTCGCCGTGGTTCCGCTCGATCTTCTACCTGCAGCCCGACGTCGAGCGGATGGCCGATTCTGGCTTCGCGTTCCAGCTGCACACCCTCATCGGCATGCTGCTGTTCGCGGTCTGGCCCTTCACCAGGCTCGTGCACGCCTTCACCGCACCGGTCGGCTACCTGTTCCGGCCCTACATCGTCTACCGCTCCCGCGAGGTCACCGGCCGCGGCAGCGCCCGCGAGCCGCGGCGCGGCTGGGAGCGGGTCGGCTCCTGACGGGCGCTGCCGTCAGGCGGTCTGGCCGCAGCGGGGGCAGCGCGGGCGGTGCCCGGCGAAGTAGGAGGGCAGCACGGCGCCGCACCCGTGCCGCACCGCGGAGTCGTCGGCCACGACCACGACGGTCCGGACCAGCAGGGGCGTCGAGGCCGGCGCGGACATCACCGTCACCGCATCGACGTCGACGACGGTGCGGGTACTGACGTCGATGCTCATCGAGTGGTGCTCATCGAGTGGTGCTCATCGGGTGGTGCTCATGGTGGTGGTCCCTGTGGTGCAGGCGCGGCTGGGCCCTCACCTGATCGGCGCGGCGCCACTCGCACTTGAGGCGTCGGCGGGGCCGCTCGCCCCGGTCAGGGCAGCAGCCGGCCGCCGGTCACTCCGACCACCTCGCCGGTCATGTAGCCGGACTCACCGCTGGCCAGGAACACGTAGGGTGGGGCCAGCTCGGCCGGCTGCGCGGGACGCCCGAGCGGGGTGTCGGAGCCGAAGGAGGCGACCTGCTCGGCCGGCATGGTGGCAGGGATCAGCGGGGTCCAGACCGGGCCGGGCGCCACGCTGTTGACCCGGATCCCGCGCGGAGCGAGCTGGCGGGCCAGCGACTTGGTGATGTTCACCAACGCCGCCTTGGTGGAGGCGTAGTCGACCAGCGAGGGCTTGGGGTCGTAGGCCTCGATCGAGGTGGTGACCACGATCGACGCCCCGGGCCCCAGGTGCGGCAGGGCGGCCTTGCACAGCCAGAGGGTGGCGAAGACGTTGGTGCTGTAGGTGCGCAGCAGCTGCTCGCTGCTCAGGTCCTCCAGGCCGCCCAGCGCCATCTGGTACGCCGCGTTGCACACCAGGACGTCGACGCCGCCCAGGGACTCCACCGCGTGGCCAACCAGCCGCTGGCAGGCCTCCTCCTCGCGCAGGTCGGCGGCGTGCACGACGGCCCGGCGGCCGGCCGCCTCCACCAGCCCGGCGGTCACCCGCGCGTCCACCTCCTCTTCGGGTAGGCAGGACACGAGCACGTCGGCGCCCTCGCGGGCGAACGCCAGCGCCACCGCGCGTCCGATGCCGGAGTCGCCGCCGGTCACCACCGCCCGGCGCCCGGCCAGCCGCCCGCTGCCGCGGTAGCTCGCCTCGCCGTAGTCCGGCTCGGGGTGCATCGCCGATCCGGTGCCGGGGTGCTCCTGCGACTGCTCGGGGAACTCCGGCCGCGGGTAGCGGGTGGTGGGGTCGACGGGGGCGAACTGGTTGGTGCTCATGCCCAGGGCGTCGCCGGTGGGGGTGGGCGCAAACGCCGTTCCACCCCCCGACTCCACACGTGATGATGCAATTCGCGTGATCATGCGAGGTAGGTGATCATGCGACGGGGTGGGCAGCGCGCTGGAGATCAGCGGGATTGCATGATCACGGCGATTGCATGATCACGAGGATCGGGGTGGGTGGGCGTGACGGGTGAGCCGGGAAAGGGACGACGCAACCCCTGGATGCCGCCGGAGTGGGCGCCGCACGAGCGGACCTGGATGGCGTTCCCCACTGCCAACGACACCTTCGGGCCGGCCGGCGCGGACGTTGGCGACGACGAGCGCTCGGCGGAGACGGAGCGACTGCACCTGGCGCGCACCGCCTGGGCGGAGGTGGCGCGCACCGTGGCGCGCTACGAGCCGGTCACCCTGGTGGCGTCGCTCGGCGAGGGCGACGACGCCCGGCACTACGTCGGGCAGCCCGCGGACGGCCCCGTGCAGATCGTGGAGCGCGCCCTGGACGACGCGTGGATGCGCGACATCGGCCCCACCTTCGTCGTGCAGGACGGCGCGCTCGCCGCGGTGGACTGGACCTTCAACGGCTGGGGCGGCCAGGAGTGGGCCGCGTGGGAGCACGACCAGCACGTGGCCCGGGAGGTGGCCGGCCTGGCCGGCGTGCCGGTGCGCCCGTCCGGGCTGGTGAACGAGGGCGGCGGGCTGCACGTCGACGGCGAGGGCACCGTGCTGCTCACCGAGACCGTGCAGCTGGACCCCGGCCGCAACCCTGGCTGGAGCCGGGAGCAGGTCGAGGCCGAGGTGCACGCGCAGCTGGGCACCAGCACGGCGATCTGGCTGCCGCGCGGGCTGACGCGGGACTACGGGCGCTTCGGCACCCGCGGGCACGTCGACATCGTGGCCGCGTTCCTCGGCCCCGGCGTGGTGGCCGTGCACACGCAGCCCGACCCGGCGCACCCGGACTACGAGGTCTCCCGCGAGGTGGCCGCACTGCTGGGCCGGGCCACCGACGCCCGCGGCCGCACGCTCGAGGTCGTCGAGCTGCTGGCCCCCACCGTGCTGGAGGAGGACGGCGAGCCGACCGACTGGTCCTACGTCAACCACTACGTCGCCAACGGCGTCGTGGTGCTGTGCGGGTTCGACGACCCGGCCGACGCCGACGCCCGGGACGTGCTGGCCCAGGCCTACCCGGACCGGCGGATCGAGCTGGTCGACGCCCGGCAGATCTTCGCCAACGGCGGCGGCATCCACTGCATCACCCAGCAGCAGCCGGCGGTCTGAGCGCCGCGTCGACCCTCGGGCGAGACGGCTGATCGCCCCGGTCGTTCCGGTGTGAGCCGGCGGCGGGTGGGCACCGCGGAGGGGCACCCGACGGACAGGACCCCCGATGCCCACCTCCGCACCCCGCACCGACGCCCGACCCGCCCCCGGCACGCGGCGCCTCGGCCGCCCCGGCGCCTGGCACCGGGCGATGGCCTCGCCCGCCGTGCCAGCGCTCGCCGCCACCGCCGTCGTCGGGCTCGCCGCGGGTGCGCTGTGGGGGCACGCGAGCCTGGCCTCCCAGGCCGCCCCGCTGCCCGCGCCCGCCCCGACGGTCACCCTGGTCCGCACCGTGCCGGTACCCGCGCCGACCACCCGGGCCAGCACCCCGGCCCGGGCCGTCGCGCGCAACACCTCGGCCGGAGTGGCCTCCCCCCGGGTCGTCCCCGCCACCCAGGCCGTGCTGCGCCAGGTGCCCACCCAGCCTCGTCGCCCCGCACCTGCCAAGGGCGGCCACCACGACGGGCAGGGCAAGCAGCAGCACGGGACGTCCGGCGGGAAGAAGGCCGACGGCCACCACGGCGGCAAGGGCGGCGAGAAGGAGGACCACCACCGGGCCGGCGGGAAGGAGCACGGGAAAGCGGCGACCAAGGACGCCCGGCGGGAACACGCGGCGGCACCGCAGCGCTCGCACCGCTCGTGAGAGCCATCACCTACACCCAGACCGGCGACCCCGACGTCCTCACCCTCGTCGAGCGTGAGGCACCCGAGCCCGGCCCCGGCGAGGTCCGGGTCGCCCTGCACGTGGCCGGCGTCAACCCGACCGACTGGAAGTCCCGGCGCGGCGCCGCTCCCGGCCAGGAGCCGCCCTTCGGCGAGCAGGTGCCCGGGCAGGACGGCGCCGGCGTCGTCGACGCCGTGGGCCAGGGCGTGGACGGGCTGGCCATGGGTCAGCGGGTCTGGGTCTGGGAGGCCGCCTGGTCGCGGCCCACCGGCACCGCCCAGGAGCAGGTCGTGCTGCCGGCCGAGCACGTGGTGCCGCTGCCGGACCAGGCCTCGTTCGAGCTCGGCGCGAGCCTGGGCATCCCGGCGCTCACCGCGCACCGCTGCCTCACCGTGGACGAGGGCGGGCCGAGCCGACTCGCCCCGGGGGCGCTCGATGGGCGCACCGTGCTGGTGGCCGGCGGTGCCGGCGCCGTGGGCAACGCCGCCATCCAGCTGGCCCGCTGGGCCGGCGCCACCGTGATCACCACGGTGAGTGGCCCGGAGAAGGCAGCCCTGGCCACCGCGGCCGGCGCGCACCACGTCGTCAACTACCGCACGCAGGACGCTGCCGCGGTGATCCGCGAGATCGCGCCCGCCGGCGTCGACGTCGTGGTGGAGGTCGCGCCCGGCCCGAACGCGGCGCTCGACGCGGCCGTCGTGGCCCCGCACGCCACGGTGGCGATCTACGCCAACGACGGCGGCGACGAGGTCACGCTGCCGATCCGCGCGCACATGGGCCCGAACACCCGCTACCAGTTCGTGCTGGTCTACACCGTCACCCCGCAGGCCAAGGCCGACGCCCTGGCCGCGGTGCAGGCGGCGGTGGCCGACGGCGCGCTGCGGGCCGGCGAGAGGCACGGGCTGCCGTTCGTGCGCTTCCCCCTCGAGCAGGCCGCCGCCGCGCACGCCGCGGTGGAGGGCGGGGCGGTCGGCAAGGTGCTCCTGGACATCCGATAGCAGACGCGCCAGGTCGCGTCAGCAGGCACCGGCCGTCGCCGCGGTGGTGGCCGGTGCCTAGGCTGATCGGGCCGCCGGCAGGGATGGGCGGCAGGCAGCGGGAGAGGGAACGCGTGGCGGAGAAGTGGCGGCGGTGCGACACGTGCCGCAAGGTCCTGTCGGTCGATGAGTTCGAGGGCGACGCCATGACGTGTCGCGGCTGCGTCGAGCGGGCCGAGCGCCCCGCCGCCCGCACCGCCGCCGCGACGTCGTCCGGCCCCCGTGCCGCGGTGCGCCGGGTGGCGCCGGTCGGCATCCAGGGCCGCGGCGACCGCGAGGTCCGGGTCCGCCGCGCCCGCCAGCGCGCGCTCGAAGCCCTCGCCCAGGCCCACCCGGAGGAGTTCGAGGAGCTGCACGCCGCCGAGCGCGCCGCCGAGGACCTCTAGCCCCGCTCGTCTCGCGCCGGCGCCGGCCCCGGCCCCGGCCGGAATGATCACGGTCCCGTGATCCTTTCATGCTCACCTCAGCAAATTTGCTGAGGTAAGCATGAAAATCGCGTGGGACCTGGGCGGCCCCAGCCGCTCGCGACGACGTCGCGGCTTGGCCGCGCGGCGTGCCGTCAGCCCGGCCGGACGGCCACCAGCAGCGCGTCCAGCGCCTGCCGCTCCCCGGCGTCGGTCTCGACCGCCCGGCGCACCTGCTCGGCGCGCACCACGGCCAGGCCGCTGCCGTCGACGTCGGCTACCAGGTCCTGCGCCCGGTAGAGCACCGCCGGGTCCTGCGGGCCGCCCACCCCGTGCTCGAGGTTGTCGCTGTCGTGGCCGACCACCAGCAGGCGGCCGCCCGGCGCCACCGCCTCGGCGGCCCGGCGGACCACCGCGGAGCGCAGCGGCGCGGGCACCTGGAGGTAGACGACCAGCACGAGGTCGTAGGCACGCGGCTCGGGCTCGTAGGCCGCCAGGTCCGCGTGCACGGTGCGCAGGGCCGCGGCCCGCTCCCCCAGCCGTTCGTCAGCCAGCCGCTCCGCCCGCTCCAGCGCCACCGCGGAGAAGTCGACGACGACGGCGGTCCACCCGCGCCCGATCAGCCAGAGCGCGTTGCGGCCTTCCCCGCCGGCCAGATCGAGCGCCCGCCCCGGCGAGAGGTCGGCTGTCAGCTCCTCCACGAACGTGTTCGGCCCGGCCGACCACACCAGCTCGCTGGCCGCGTAGCGCTCGTCCCAGCCCCGCTCGTCCATCTCGCCGTCCTCCCGACCTTCTCCCCGCACCGACCGCACCGGCCCAGGCGCCACTGACAGAATGCCGCCCATGGGCAGCGGACCGCTCGAGGGCGTGCACGTCGTGGAGCTCGCGGGCATCGGCCCCGGGCCGTTCGCCGCCATGATGCTCGCCGACCTCGGCGCGGAGGTGCTCCGCATCGACCGCCCCACCGGCCCCGGCCTCTCCTTCGGCGCCCCCCACCTCGACGTCCTCAACCGGGGGCGGCGCAACGTGGCGGTCGACCTCAAGGACCCGCGCGGGCGCGAGGTCGTGCTGCGGCTGGTCGAGCGGGCCGAGGTGCTGGTCGAGGGGTTCCGGCCCGGGGTCACCGAACGGCTGGGCCTGGGCCCGGATGACTGCTGGGCCCGCAACCCCGCGCTGGTCTACGGCCGGATGACCGGGTGGGGCCAGGACGGGCCGCTGGCCAGCACCGCCGGGCACGACATCGGCTACGTCGCGGTCACCGGGGCGCTGCATGCCGTCGGGCGAGCGGGTGGCCCGCCGCAGGTGCCGGTCAACCTGGTCGGCGACTTCGGCGGCGGGGCGATGTACCTCGTAATCGGCGTGCTGGCCGCCCTGCTCGAGGCGCGCAGCAGCGGGCGCGGGCAGGTCGTCGACGCCGCCATCGTCGACGGCGCCACCGGCCTCACGGCCATGCTGCACGGCATGCTCGCGGCCGGCACCTGGCAGGACCGTCGCGGCGTGAACCTGCTGGACAGCGGCGCCCCGTTCTACGACGTCTACGAGACCGCCGACGGCCGGTGGATGGCCGTCGGCGCGCTGGAGCCGCAGTTCTACGCCGCCCTGCTGGCGGTGCTCGACCTCGGCGAGGACGTGCCGGACCGCAACGACCCGCGGCAGTGGCCGGCGTTGCGGGAGCGGTTCGCCGCGCGCTTCCGCGAGCGCACGCAGGCCGAGTGGACCGGGCTGTTCGAGGGCACCGACGCCTGCGTGGCGCCGGTCCTCTCGCTCACCGAGGCGCCCCAGCACCCGCACCTGGCCGCGCGCGGCAGCTTCGTCGAGCACGCCGGCGTGGTGCAGCCCGCCCCCGCCCCGCGATTCAGCCGCACTCCCGGCGCGCTCGGCGAGCCGCCGGCGCACCCCGGGCAGCACAGCCGCGAGGCCCTGACCGACTGGGGCGTCGACGACGTCGAGCAGCTGATCGCGGACGGCGTCGTCACCCAGACCTGAGCACTCCTACTTCACGTAGTTGTCCCGCGGCGACCCGAGGAGCATCGTGCAGCGCACCGTCTACACCGAGGACCACGAGGCGTTCCGCGCGACCTGCCGGCAGTTCCTCGAGAAGCACGCCGTCCCGTTCCACGACCAGTGGGAGCGCGACGGCATCGTGCCGCGGGACGTGTGGGTGGAGGCGGGGCGCCAGGGGCTGCTCGGCATGGCGGTCCCCGAGCAGCACGGCGGCGGCGGTGCCGACGACTTCCGCTTCAACGCCGTGCTGGACGAGGAGATCATCCGCGCCGGCACCAGCGGGCTCGGCTTCGTCGTGCACAACGACGTCAACGCGCCCTACCTGATGCGACTGTGCACTGACGAGCAGAGGTCCCGCTGGCTCCCCGGTTTCTGCAGCGGCGAGCTCATCACGGCGATCGCCATGACCGAGCCCGGCACCGGCAGCGACCTGCAGGGCATTCGAACCTCGGCGGTGCGCGACGGCGACGACTGGGTGCTCAACGGCTCGAAGACCTTCATCTCCAACGGCATCAACGCCGACCTGGTGATCGTGGTGGCGCGCACCGACCCCGACGCCGGGCACCTCGGCTTCAGCCTGCTCGGCGTCGAGCGCGGCATGCCGGGGTTCGAGCGGGGCCGCAACCTGGACAAGATCGGCCTCAAGGCGCAGGACACCGCCGAGCTCTCCTTCACCGACGTCCGCGTGCCGGCCGCCAACCTCATCGGCGAGGAGGGCAAGGGCTTCCTCTACCTGATGGAGAACCTGCCGCAGGAGCGGCTGTCCATCGCGGTGGCCGCGGTCGCCGCCGCGCAGCACGTCTTCGACCTCACGCTCACCTACGTCAAGGAGCGCACCGCCTTCGGTCGCCCGATCGGCTCGTTCCAGCACAACCGTTTCGCGCTCGCCGAGATGGCCACCGAGATCGAGGTCGCCCGCACGTTCACCGACCGCTGCATGGAGGCGCACCTCATCGGCGACCTCTCCGCCAGCGACGCGGCGATGGCCAAGTGGTGGACCACCGAGCTGCAGAAGAAGGTCATCGACCAGTGCCTCCAGCTGCACGGTGGCTACGGCTACATGAGCGAATACCCTGTCGCCAAGGCCTACCTGGATGCTCGGGTCCAGACCATCTACGGCGGCACGACCGAGATCATGAAGGAGATCGTGGGGCGGTCGCTGGGGGTGTGATGAGGCCCCCTTCTCCGTGATCATGCAGAGATGGCGGACTTCCTCCGGGTGATCATGCAGAAGGTGCAGATCGTCTTTGGGACCGTGCGGCCGCCGGTCTGGCTGGGGTCCTTTTCAAGGCGGCTGGTGACGGGGCGGTCTTGTTCTGGGCTGGTTCTGGTTCGCCGGGGGCGGGTTTTCGCGGATCTTGAGACCTGGTGCACCTTGTCTGAGCGTCGCGGTGCATCAAGATCCGGAGCGCGTCGACTCCGTTGTCATTGCGGGGTTGGATTCTTTGCCTAGTCGTGACCTGGCGACTGCTGATTCTGCCTGTCTCGGAACGAGAACTGTCGGACCCTGTCCGTAATCTCGTCTCATGGTTCACGGCCAGGCGGTGCAGGAGAAGGACGTCGTCTCCGACGTCCTTCCCGGCTCGCTGGGCGAGTGTGCGGGGTTGACGCAGCAGCTGCGGTTCGCGGGCGAGAACCCCCTGGCGACCGGGGTGGCGGACCTGCTCAACGGCCTGGACGCGGCCAAGTTGCGGATGTACGACCGGGTGCTGCTCACGGCGGCGACCAAGGCCGCGGTTGCGGCCGTGGAGGGCCGGCACCTGCGGGCCGTGGCGCAGTGCCTGGCCGCCGAACGCGACGGCTCCCTCGGCGACGCCTCCCCGCACATCAAGGATCCGGGCCCGGAGGGCTGGGGCGAGCAGCCGTACTCCGAGCAGGAGGCGGACCGG
>JBQCHF010000001.1:0-8467 GCA_051954955.1 Motilibacteraceae bacterium | reverse complement strand
GGCGGCCGCCGGCGGCCTGGCCCGGCGCCTGCGCGGCTCGGCCACGGGGGGCCGGCGCTGTGGGTGCGTGAGTCGCATCCGGCGCCCCCGGCGCGGTGGGCCCCCCGGACCCTCCTCGCGGGGGCCGCCGGCCTGCTCGCGGTCGGGGGTGCGGGCGCGATCGCGGTGGCCGCCACCCGCGGACCCGACCTGCCGCCTCCGGTGGCGGCGGCCTCCCTTCCCGCCCCGTCCCCGGCCGGCGGGGGAGCGGCGTCGGCGTCCGCGTCGGGTGCGTCGTCACCGGCCGCCGCGGCGTCGGTCGCTGCACGCGCGACGCCGGCGCCGATGCCGGCGCTGCCCCGGTCGAAGCCGGTGCGGCTGCGGATCCCGGCCATCGGCGTCGACAGCGCCCGGCTGGTCGAGCTCGGGCTGGGGGCCGACGGCCGGATCGCGGTGCCGCACGGCCCCGAGCCGGTGGGCTGGTTCACCGGCAGTCCAGCGCCCGGGCAGGACGGCCCCTCGGTGCTGCTGGCGCACGTCACCTGGAACGGCCGGCGCGGCACCTTCTTCCGGCTCGGGCAGCTGACCCCGGGTGACCAGGTGAGCGTGACGCGGGCCGACGGGGCGGTGGTGCGCTACCGCGTCTACCGGGTCGCCACCTTCCCCAAGAGCCGGTTCCCCACCGCCGTGGTCTACGGCAACACCCCGGGGCCCGAGCTGCGCCTGATCACCTGCGGCGGGGACTACCGGCCCGGCACCGCGGAGCCGTACCCGGACAACGTCGTCGTGTTCGCCCGGGCCCTGCCGCCGGACGCCCGCTGAGCACCCGCGGTGCCGCCGGCCGGCGCCGACGGCCGGTTCTCGCCACCGGTGCTGCCAGAGCCCGGCCCTCGGTCAAGAGCGGGTCATCCGGCCGGGTACCCTTGCCGTGGTACGGGAGCCCTCCCGCCCGACGTACCGGCTCCAGGTCCGCCCCGCCCGGGTCCGGCCGGTCCCAGCCCTGACGAACGAGGAGTCCTCCGCGGTGGCAGAGATGCACGTCGAGCTCCACTCTCCGGAGCGCAAGGTCTGGTCCGGCACGGCCAGCATGGTCATCGCGCGCACCGCCGAGGGTGAGATCGGTGTCCTGCCCGGTCACGCGCCGGTGCTCTCCGTGCTCGCCAACGGGCCGCTGGAGATCCGGCCCGCCGACGGCGGCCAGCCAGTCCGCGCCGCGGTCTACGGCGGCTTCCTCTCGATCGTGCGCGACCAGGTCTCGATCCTGGCCGAGGCCGCCGAGTTCGCCGACGAGATCAGCGTGGCCGACGCCGAGGCGCAGCTGCGCGAGGCGCAAGAGGCCGACGACGAGGCCGCCATCAAGGTGGCCCAGGCCCGGGTGGCCGTGGCCGCCAGGAGCGGGCACTAGGACCCCGGGGCGCGGGCCGAGGCCGAGGACGTCACTGGGGTGGCCGGCGTCGAGATCGGGCTCGAGCTCGTCGTCGCGCTGCTCGCACTGGTCGTCCTGGGTGTGCTGTGGATCGGGGTCCGCCGGCGCACCCTCCAGCGCTCCGGCGGCACCTTCGACTGCTCGCTGCGGGAGAACGTCGGGCCGCACCCGCGGGGCTGGATCCTCTGCGTCGCCCGCTACGAGGGCGATGCCATCTCCTGGTTCCGGGTCATCTCGCTGTCCCCGCGCCCGCGCCGGGTGGTGAACCGTCGGGACCTCGAGGTCGTCGGCCGCCGCCAGCCGCACGGCCCGGAGGCCTTCTCGATGATGGGCGGCGCCGTGGTGGTCTCCTGCCGCGAGCGCGGCCGCCCGCTCGAGCTCGGCATGTCCGAGCCCGCCCTCACCGGCTTCCTCGCCTGGCTCGAGTCCGCCCCGCCCGGCCAGAACGTCAACGTCGTCGCCTGACCCCACCCCCTTCGTGATCATGCAAAGTGCGTGATCATGCAATGTGCGCGATCTTGCCTTCAAGATCGCGCCGATTGCATGATCACGCGGATTGCATGATCACGAGAGAGGGGTCAGCGGTTGGCGCCGGGGACCCAGGTGACATCGCCCGGGCCGGAGCCGTCGCTGCGCACGTTGGCGTAGCGGCTGAGGATGAACAGCAGGTCCGAGAGCCGGTTGAGGTAGCGCGCCGGCAGCGCGTTCATGACCTCGGCGTGCTCGCCCAGCGCGGCCCAGGCCGAGCGCTCGGCGCGGCGGACCACGGTGCGGGCCACGTGCAGCAGCGCCGCGCCCGAGGTGCCGCCGGGCAGCACGAACGAGCGCAGCTCGGGCAGGTCGGCGTTGAACCTGTCGCAGTCGGCCTCGAGCCGGGTCACGTAGTCCTCGGTCACCCGCAGCGGCGGGTACTCGGCCGAGGCCTCGTCCGGCGTGACCGGCATGCAGAGGTCCGCCCCGACGTCGAACAGGTCGTTCTGCACCCGACCGAGCACCGCGCGCACGTCGTCCTCGAGGTCCCCGAGGGCCAGTGCGACGCCGATCTGGGAGTTGGCCTCGTCGACGTCGGCGTAGGCGGCCAGGCGCAGGTCGGTCTTCTGGGTGCGCCCACGGCCGAGGGCGGTCGTGCCCTCGTCGCCGGTGCGCGTGTAGATGCGGGTGAGGTTGACCACGGACAGACCCTAGGCCAGCCGGCGCCGGGCGACGAGCGGGTGCCTCTAGGGTTTGCCGGTGGACAGGTTCCGGGTGGTCGGCGGCGCGCGTCTGGCCGGCGAGGTGCGGGTGAGCGGCGCCAAGAACAGCGTGCTCAAGCTCATGGCCGCGGCGCTGCTGGCGCCCGGGCGCACGGTGCTCGACAACGTCCCGCGCATCCTCGACGTCGAGATCATGGCCGAGCTGCTGCGCCGGCTCGGCTGCGAGGTGGACCACCGCCCGGACGAGGGGCGGGTGGCCATCGACGTGCCGGTCAAGCCCGGCCACCAGGCCGACTACGACCTCGTGCGGCGGATGCGCGCCTCGATCAACGTGCTCGGCCCGCTGGTGGCGCGGGTGGGCGAGGCCGACGTCGCGCTGCCAGGCGGGGACAACATCGGCTCGCGCGGGCTGGACCTGCACGTGGCCGGCCTGGAGCGGCTGGGTGCCGAGGTGAGCAACGAGCACGGCTTCCTGGTGGCGCGCGCCCCGCGGGGCCTGACCGGCGCCACCATCTGGCTGGACTTCCCCAGCGTCGGCGCCACCGAGAACCTGCTCATGGCCGCGGTCCTGGCCCAGGGCACCACGGTCATCGACAACGCGGCGCGGGAGCCGGAGATCGTCGACGTCTGCGAGCTGCTGCAGCAGATGGGCGCCCGCATCGACGGCGTGGGCAGCTCGATGCTGCAGATCACCGGGGTGGACGAGCTCTCGCCGGTGGAGCACACGGTGGTGCCGGACCGGGTCGTGGCCGGCACCTGGGCGGTGGGCGCGGCCATGACCCGCGGCGACGTCGTGGTGCGCGGTGCGCGGGCGGCGCACCTGGAGATCGCCCTGGACAAGCTGGCCACCGCCGGGGCGCTGGTGGACGTCCTCGACGACGGCTTCCGCGTCACCATGGACCGCCGCCCCCGGGCCGTCGACGTCGTCACGCTGCCCTACCCGGGGTTCCCCACCGACCTGCAGCCGCAGTTCATCGCGCTCAACGCGGTGGCCGAGGGCGCGGCGATGGTGACCGAGAACCTCTTCGAGGCCCGCTTCCGCTTCGTCCAGGAGCTCAGCAGGCTGGGCGCGGACGTGCGCACCGACGGGCACCACGCGCTGGTGCGCGGGCGCGAGCGGCTCTCCGGGGCGCCGGTGGAGGCCAGCGACGTGCGCGCCGGCGCCGGGCTGGTGCTGGCCGGCCTGGTGGCCGAGGGCGTGACGACGGTGAGCCAGGTGCACCACGTGGACCGTGGCTACGCCGGGTTCGTCGAGGACCTGCGGGCCCTGGGGGCCGATGTC
The DNA here is from genome assembly GCA_051954955.1 of Motilibacteraceae bacterium. Classification (GTDB taxonomy): domain Bacteria; phylum Actinomycetota; class Actinomycetes; order Motilibacterales; family Motilibacteraceae; genus JBQCHF01. The sequence goes on along the minus strand of JBQCHF010000001.1, from coordinate 4,587 downwards.
ACCCGCGAGCCCGACCCGGACCCCTTCGCGCCGTGATCCAGCGCGAATGGTGAAGCGAATGCTTCACCATTCCTGATTGATCACGGACAGGGGGTGGGGGGACGGGGCCGTCCCTAGCGGCTGGCGAGCAGCCTGCGCGCCGTGGTCTCGTCGCGGGCGAAGACCATGAGCCGGGGGCCGTCGACGGTCTGGGCCAGCGTGGCGCGCACCCCGGCGTCCTCGAGCCGGCGCCGGAGCATCTCGCCCTCGATGTGGGTGCTCGGCGAGGCGATCGACACCAGCAGCCCGTAGTCCTTCTCGTGGCCGGGGCGCACCGGGCGCTCCACCAGCGAGCCGCCGCGGCTGAAGGTCCAGCGCAGCAGCAGCACGAGGACGCCGACGACCCCGAGGGCCACCAGCGGGCCGCCGAGGTAGGAGTAGCTGGAGAGCCACGGCACCGCCCTAGCCTCGCCCCGACCGGCCCGCCGCGCCACCGCTGCCGGCCGTGCAGGCCCACGCGGGTCCGGCCCGGAGGCCTCGGCTAGGCTCCCGCGGGCGCCGTCGCCCAGCGCGCACCACCCCTGCGCCCGACGGCGCGGACGGAGGACGTCGTGGGCGAGAAGCTGGCCGTCATCGGCGCCGGGCTGATGGGCTCGGGGATCGCGCAGGTCGCCGCGCAGGCGGGCTGGGACGTGGTGCTGCGCGACGTCAGCGACGCCGCGGTGCAGCGCGGGCTGGACGGCGTCAAGGCCTCCTACGACCGTTTCGTGGCCAAGGACCGGCTCAGCGCCGAGGACGCCGAGGCGGCGCTGGCCCGGATCGTGCCGACGACCGAGCTCGAGGCGGCCGCCGACGCCGACGTCGTGGTCGAGGCCGTGTTCGAGGACGTCGAGGTCAAGCACGAGGTCTTCCGCGCGCTGGACCGGATCTGCCGGGACGGAGCGGTGCTGGCCACCAACACCTCGGCCATCCCGATCACCGCCATCGCCGCCGTCACCGACCGGCCCGAGGCCGTGGTGGGCACCCACTTCTTCTCGCCGGTCCCGATGATGCGGCTGTGCGAGCTGGTCCGGGGCTACAAGACCAGCGACGAGACCCTGGCCCGGGCGCGGGCCTTCGCCGAGGGCGTGGGCAAGACGTGCATCGTGGTGAACCGGGACGTGGCCGGCTTCGTCACCACCCGGCTGATCTCCGCCCTCGCGGTGGAGGCGGTGAAGCTGGTCGAGTCGGGGGTGGCCAGCGCGGAGGACATCGACGTCGCCTGCAAGCTCGGCTTCGGCCACGCCATGGGGCCGCTGGCCACGCTGGACCTCACCGGCGTCGACATCATGCGCAACGCCACCCGGAACATCTACACCGAGACCCAGGACGAGAAGTTCGCCCCGCCGGAGCTGCTGAACCGGATGGTCACCGCGGGTGACCTCGGCCGCAAGACCGGCAAGGGCTTCTACGACTACGCCTGACGCCGGCGTATCGACGCCGGCGGCAGCCGGCCGACGCCAGAGCCGATCGGCGACACACCCGGGCGCGCCGGGGAGGCGGGTCCATGCCCCCGCCCTCCCGTACCGTGCTGCGGACCAGGACCGGTCGGGGGACCGGACCGGCTCGAACAGCACCACCCGGCAACCGGACGTGGTCCGCGGACGTCTACCCGACGACACCCGCGCCGGCGCAGCCCGCGCCGCACGGGTCCCGCGGTCCGCTCGGGGGCCGGGGAGGGAGGCACCGTGCACGTCCACCGCACCGTCGTCGAGCGCAGCAGCACCTACGGGTCCGCCACCGGGACCGCCAACCACCCGGTCGACCAGCTCGTGCTGGCCGGCCGGCTCGACGTCCACTGCGTGGCGGACGTCCGCTCGGCCCTGCACACCGCCATCGACGACGGCGCCGGCCCGCTGGTGGTCGACCTCGCCGGCGTGGAGGTGGCCGACGTGACCGGTCTGGGCGTGCTGGTGGGGGCGCACCGGCGAGCCGGGCGCCTGGGTCGCACCCTCGTGCTGCGCCGGGTGCCCCCCCGGCTGGCCCGGCTGCTGACCGCCACCCGGCTGCACCGCATCCTGGTCGTCGAGACCTACCTGCCCGAGGCGCCCGACGCCGAGTGCGGCGAGGCGTTGCCCGCCCTCACCTGAGCGCTGGGGCCGCCGGCCGCTCGTCACGGAGGGCGAGGCGTCGCCCCCGCCGGCCGCCGGTGGCCCAGATCACCCTCCCGTCGCTGGTTACCCGCGAGTAGCATCGCCGCACCGTCGTGGGGTGCGGCCCGCGGGACGAGGAGGCTGGCCATGGCCGAGCAGGACCGACCCGAGCAGGACCGACCGGAGCAGGATCGACCGGAGCAGGATCGACCCGAGCGCGACCGACCGTGGGTGATGCGGACCTACGCCGGGCACTCCTCGCCGGCCGAGTCCAACGCCCTCTACCGCCGCAACCTGGCCAAGGGCCAGACCGGCCTCTCGGTGGCCTTCGACCTGCCGACGCAGACCGGCTACGACGCCGACTCCGAGCTGGCCCGGGGCGAGGTCGGCAAGGTGGGCGTGCCGGTGGCGCACCTGGGCGACCTGCGGGCCCTGTTCGACGGCATCCCGCTGGGCGAGATGAACACGTCGATGACCATCAACGCCACCGCCATGTGGCTGCTGGCGCTCTACGTCGCGGTGGCGCAGGAGCAGGGCGTCGACGTCGCCGCCATCCAGGGGACGACCCAGAACGACATCATCAAGGAGTACCTGTCCCGCGGGACCTACGTGTTCCCGCCCGGGCCGAGCCTGCGGCTGATCACCGACATGGTGTCGTGGACGGTCGTCAACGCTCCCAAGTGGAATCCCATCAACATCTGCTCCTACCACCTGCAGGAGGCCGGGGCGACGCCGGTGCAGGAGCTGGCGTACGCGATGTGCACGGCGATCGCGGTGCTGGACGCGGTGCGGGACTCCGGTCAGGTCCCGCCCGAGCGGTTCGGCGAGGTCGTGGGCCGCATCTCCTTCTTCGTGAACGCCGGCGTGCGCTTCGTCGAGGAGATGTGCAAGATGCGCGCCTTCGTGCAGCTGTGGGACGAGCTGACCCGCGAGCGGTACGGCGTGCAGGACCCGGCCATGCGCCGCTTCCGGTACGGCGTCCAGGTCAACTCGCTCGGGCTCACCGAGCAGCAGCCGGAGAACAACGTCTACCGGATCCTGCTGGAGATGCTCGCGGTCACCCTGAGCAAGGACGCCCGCGCCCGAGCGGTGCAGCTGCCGGCGTGGAACGAGGCGCTGGGCCTGCCCCGGCCGTGGGACCAGCAGTGGTCGCTGCGGATGCAGCAGGTGCTGGCCTTCGAAAGCGACCTGCTCGAGCACGACGACCTGTTCGCCGGCTCGCAGGTGGTGGAGGCCGAGGTGGCCGGGCTGGTGGCCGGCGCCCGGGCCGAGATCGACCGGGTGCAGGCGATGGGCGGGGCGGTGGCCGCGGTCGAGTCCGGCTACATGAAGACCCAGCTGGTGGCCTCCCACGCCGACCGCCGGGGGCGGCTGGAGTCCGGCGAGGACGTCGTCGTGGGCGTCAACCGGTTCACCACCACCGAGCCCAGCCCGCTCACGGCCGACCTCGACGCCGCCATCCAGACCGTCGACCCGGCAGTGGAGGCGGCCGCCCGCGAGGCGCTGGCCGCCTGGCGGGCCGGTCGCGACGCGAGCGCCGTGGAGGAGTCGCTGCGGGCGCTGCGGGATGCGGCCAAGACCGACGAGAACCTCGTCCCGGCCACCATCGCCTGCGCCCGGGCCGGGGTAACGACGGGGGAGTGGGCGCAGGTGCTGCGCGAGGTGTTCGGGGAGTACCGCGCGCCCACCGGCGTGCAGGGGGTGGCGCCGCACGCGGCGTCCGGGGAGACCGGGGCCGAGCTGGCCCGCGTCCGCGAGCTGGTGCGGCGCACCGGGGAGGAGCTGGGCACCCGGCTGCGCCTGCTGGTGGGCAAGCCCGGGCTCGACGGTCACTCCAACGGCGCCGAGCAGATCGCCGTGCGGGCCCGCGACGTCGGCTTCGAGGTGGTCTACCAGGGCATCCGGCTCACGCCGGCGCAGATCGCCAACGCCGCGGTGGAGGAGGACGTGCACTGCGTGGGGTTGTCGATCCTGTCCGGCAGCCACAACGAGCTCGTCCCCGAGGTGCTCCGGCTGCTGCGCGAGCACGGCGCCGGCGACGTGCCGGTGGTCGTCGGCGGGATCATCCCCGAGGCCGACGCCGCCGCGCTGCGCGAGGCGGGGGTGGCCGCGGTCTTCACGCCCAAGGACTTCGGGATCACCCAGATCATGGGCAGGATCGTCGAGGTGGTCCGCGCCGCGCACGGCCTGCCCTCGCTCACCTGATCCCCCTCTCGCCCGGCCCGGTTGGGGTCCGGGGGGGGGGGGGGGGGGGGGTGTGGTGGACACACCCACAGCGGCCCACCCCCCGCGGCGCACCGCGGGGCCCGCGGGGGGCGCCGGACGGCTCCAGGGCGGTGACAGCCGCCACGACGTCGCCGGCCGCCCCCCAGGCGAGCGACCACGCCGCCGCGCCCAGGCCGTAGCAGTGCACGACCGGGCAGCCGTCCGTCCTGGGCGTGGTCACCACGCGCGGGGCCGGCGCGGTGCCCAGCAA